>JAGHAQ010000019.1 GCA_021161425.1 Candidatus Tharpella sp.
ACCGAAGATGGCCAACCAAGCAAGGCCGGTATCGGCTTTGCTCGTGGCCAGGGGGTCAAACCCGAAGAACTTGAGGTGGTCAGCACTGAAAAAGGTGAGTATGTTTGCGCCCGCAAACGAGAAACCGGAGAAAAGACCACAAAACTTCTGGCTGAAGCCCTGCCCACCTACATTATGAGCATCCCTTTCCGTAAATCGATGCGCTGGCATGATCTTGATGCCCGTTTTGCCCGACCCATCCACTGGCTTACCGCCCTCTATGGCAATCAGGCTATCGCTTTCGATTGTGCTGGCATCAGCAGCGGTACAACATCTTGTGGCCACCGTTTTATGGCGCCGGACAAATTCACCATCAAACAACCGGCTGATTACATTGAGCTCTGCCGTAAGGCCAAAGTTATTGTCGACCAAAAAGAGCGCAAAGAGATGATCCAAAACCAGCTTGCAGCAATTGAAAAGCAGCTGGACGGCATCATAATTGAGGACCCGGAACTTCTGGAGACGGTCACTAATATTGTCGAATATCCCCATGCAATTGTCGGATCTTTTGATAAAAGCTTTCTTGAGCTGCCGGAAGAAGTTTTGATTACGGTAATGCGCCACCATCAGAAATATTTCTGCCTGCGTGACCAAAAAGGCAAACTGATGGCCAATTTCATCACCGTCAACAACACCGTCGCCCGCGATCCCGAAGTCGTCGTCAAAGGCAACCAGAGAGTCCTGCTGGCCCGGCTCAACGACGCCCAGTTCTTCTACCGGGAGGATCTCAAGGTTCCGCTTGCTGACTTTGTCGAACGTTTACGTAATGTTGTCTTTCAGGCCAAACTCGGAACCTCATATGAAAAAGTCGAGCGCTTTCGAAGTTTGGCTGAAAAAATGGCTGCAAAACTCTGCCCGGCCCAAAAAGAGGCGATCAGCCGTACGGCTTTACTCTGCAAAGCCGATCTTGAAAGTAATATGGTCTGCGAGTTCTCCGATCTTCAGGGGATCATGGGCCGTGAATATGCCCGGGCCGCCGGAGAAACCGATGATATTGCGATTGGCATCCATGAACACTATATGCCGACCGGGGCCGGCGGCACTCTACCAAGCAATGACTGTGGCGCAATTGTCGGCCTCGCCGACAAGATCGATACCATTGCCGGTTGTTTCGGCGTTGGCCTGCAACCGACCGGCAGTGCCGATCCTTACGCTCTACGACGCCAGGTTTTAGGGATTATCAATATCTGTTTAGACCGCAACTACCGCCTGCCTTTAAAAGATCTTGTCGAGCAAGCCCTTAAACCCCTGCAAGCAAAGATCGAACAACCGATCGAAACCGTCACCTCTGAAGTTCTTGAGTTCATCAAAGGCCGTTTCTTCCACAGCCTGACTGCCGCTGGCATTCCGGCTGGGGTCATTGAAGCGGTTCTGGCCACAGGGTTTGATGATATCGTCATCTCTCATAAACGGATCAGCGCTCTCGACCGTTTTCGCCATCGTGACGATTTTGCCGATCTTTTGACCGCTTTCAAACGGATCATGAATATCACCCGCAAAGAGAAAGAGATCTACAAACTGATTCCGGAAAACCTTACGGAAGGTGCTGAAGCCGATCTCTATCAGGCTTGGCAAGAAGTTGCCAAACGTCTTGACGATGATCTTGACAACGAAGACTATGACCAGGCTTTCAGCACAGTCGCCGAACTTAAAAGTAACGTCGACACCTTTTTTGACGAGATTATGGTCATGGTCGATGATCAGGAAGTACGTGAAAACCGCCTCGCTTTGTTGCAGGGAATCGCCGCCGATTTTAAAAAGATCGCCGATTTCGCCAAACTTTAAATTTCAAGGAGAACCTGATGAGCGAACAATATGTCTACAGCTTCGGCGGCGACTATACTGAAGGTGATGCCGGCATGAAAAACCTGCTCGGCGGCAAAGGTGCCAATCTCGCCGAAATGATCAAGATCGGCGTACCCGTGCCTCCGGGATTCACAATCACCACCTCTGCCTGTGTCGCTTTTTATGAAAACCAGCGCCAATACCCTGAAGGCCTGGAAGAACAAGTCCGCCAGGCAATGCAAAAAACCGAAAAAACCATGACCAAAGGTTTTGGCAGCGAATCCAACCCGTTGCTCTTTTCGGTCCGCTCCGGGGCTCGTGTTTCGATGCCCGGGATGATGGATACGGTGCTTAATTTGGGCTTGAACGACAAAACTGTCGAGGGTCTCATAGAAGGTTCGGGCAATGCCCGATTCGCCTACGACAGCTATCGCCGCTTCATCCAGATGTATGGCAACGTGGTCATGGGGATTGAAGGGGAAAAACTCGAAGAACTCCTGGAAAAAGCCAAAGAGAAAAAAGGGGTTGACAGCGACAATGATCTTGAGGCTGACGACCTTAAACAACTGGTTTCAGACCTTAAAGCCAGAGTCAAGGAGCTGACTGGAAAAGAGTTTCCGGAAGACCCTTACGATCAACTCTGGGGGGCGATCAGTGCAGTCTTTAGCTCATGGAATACAAAAAGGGCTGAAACCTATCGCAAACTCAACAATATTCCCGACCATTGGGGAACAGCTGTAAATGTCCAGGCCATGGTCTTCGGTAATATGGGTAACGAATGCGCCACCGGAGTCGCTTTCACGCGTGACCCCTCAACCGGTGAAAACCTCTTTTACGGTGAATTTCTGGTCGACGCTCAGGGTGAAGATGTGGTCGCCGGCATCCGCACCCCACAACCAATCAACGAGGCAGGCCGAGGGGATTCTAACCTACCTTCACTTGAAACCGTGATGCCCGATCTTTACAAAGAGCTGGTTGAAGTCTACCAGAAACTCGAAAAACACTATCGAGACATGCAGGATATCGAATTCACCATCGAAAACCATAAACTCTGGCTTCTACAAACCCGTAGCGGCAAACGCACAATTACGGCCGACATCAAGATTGCCCTCGACATGGTCGCTGAAGGCCTGATCGACAAACGTGAAGCCGTATTAAGGGTTGAGCCTGACAAACTCGATAAACTTCTGCATCCAACCCTCGATCCCGAAGCCACCAAGGAGTTGCTTGCCAAAGGCCTGCCGGCCTCACCGGGAGCGGCTTGCGGTGAAATTGTCTTTTGTGCGGATGAGGCCGAAGCTATGAATGCCGACGGCCATAAAGTAATTCTGGTTCGTGCCGAAACCTCGCCCGAAGATATCAACGGTATGAATGCCGCCGAAGGAATACTAACATCGCGCGGCGGCATGACTTCACATGCAGCAGTCGTCGCTCGCGGGATGGGTAAATGCTGCGTTGCCGGCTGCACTGCAATTATCGTTAATTATGACGACAACTACTTCAAAGTTGGTAATAAGATCTTTCATAAAGGTGACATCATCACACTTGATGGTTCAACCGGCGAAGTTTTTCTTGGTAAAATTGCCACCATCACCCCTCAATTAACCGGCGAATTCGGCACTTTTATGAGCTGGGCCGATGAATTCCGTCGTTTGAAAGTAAGAACCAATGCCGACACCCCTCATGATGCCGCCATAGCCCGTAATTTCGGGGCTGAGGGCATCGGACTCTGCCGAACCGAACATATGTTCTTTGAAGAGGAACGCATCAAAGCGGTTCGCGAAATGATTCTGGCTGACAACCTGGTGGGCCGCGAGCAAGCCCTGGCCAAACTTTTGCCGTCTCAAAAAAGCGACTTTATAGGCATTTTTAAGGCCATGGACGGCCTTCCTGTAACCGTCCGCCTACTTGATCCTCCTCTGCATGAATTCCTGCCTCAGAATGAGGCAGATATCAAAGAG
>JAGHAQ010000120.1 GCA_021161425.1 Candidatus Tharpella sp.
ACCCGAGGGCGCTTCACGCGGAAGGCGGCATGTTGTCTTGGTCGATGCGTGCCGCCTTCCCTCTTTTCCGTCCGAAATTAGGTTGTTGATATTTTCTTCTCGATCACCTCATCCTTTCATTTAACACATAAAAAAAGCCACGAAAGCTCTCTCCCCCATCTCGGAAAGAAAGCCTTCGTGGCTTTTGTACTCAAGTTACTATCTTTCCCCGAAGAGCAACAACGGGGCGGTCTTGACAAAGGTTTACCGAATTAAATCTCGAACTTTGCGCTTTAGATATGGCTTTGTATTATTATATCGAGCGGCTTCTGTCGCTCAAGTTATCAGCCCCTTTACAGCCTTTGTCGCGGGGTGTCAAGGTTTTTGTCGGTTTCAGCCGTAGGGTTAATTGTGATCGACAAACCTTTTTATTTTCAGCTGCGATTACGCACCTGATCCGGAAAACCGACATATCGAATCAGCGACCGGGGATGATGATCCGGGAGCTGTCCCTCTCCTTAAGCTGCTGCTGTTGCTGCATCTCCTTGATTTTTTCGACCATCTCCGCCAGGGCTTGGCGCATGGCATCCGGAAAGACGGCCATCGCCTCTTCAAGGTTGTTGGCCTCTAAAGGCGCCTGCAACGGCACCGGCCCTTCCGGAGACATCAGTTGGGTGTTGCCGATATAGATCGGCGTACGGCTCTGATCTTCGCTGCCGTCAAGGTTGATGGGCGTCAGGATCTTGATCGATGCAACCTTGAGATCGGTGATCGTCTCTTCACTATAGAGGTGATTGAAATCAACCGAAAAATCGGATTTTGGGCCTTGTTCATTTGCACTCATGCTAATCTCCAGTTTATCGGGTTAAAATAGACCAGCGTTGCCGGGATAGATAATAATTATCAGCAGATCAATATTGGGAACTAACGCGATTCAAAAACAAAAAGAATCTCATTGTCGCGAATCATATGGAGTTCGCGGCGAACAACGAGTTCCTGATAACGGATATCACTCTGCAAAAGGCGGATTTTGTGACTTAAACACTGATTTTCAACCTTAAGCTCCAGGTTGTGCTCCCCGATACGATCAATTTCTCTTTCGACCGTCCTTAAAGCCCGATCCCCGCGGCTACCAAACCAGGTAAGCCAGACGAAATAGCAGATAACAACCAGCAAGAAGCCGGAGATCAACTGTTTCATCGGGGCACCCGAAAAACGATGCTGATCGTCCCCCACTGCTCCGGCTGCGGAAGATCAGACACAAGGATGGAAAAACGCCACTGCTGCAAAAATCTCTCGGCCACATTGACAAGTTTCAGATCGCCAATTTTTAAGGCCTCAACCCGGCTGACTCTGCCATCGGGCCGCACCCAGAAACGGAAATCAACAGTGACATCTTTGACTAGAGAAATTTTCGGCAACTCCGGGCGAAAGAGTACTTGCCGACTCCGCGCCACCGGCCCACTCAAACCATAATCCTCTTCAGCGACTGCTTTTTCAGGTGCATCGACCGAAAGTAGGGATTTCTTGCCGGAGGAGGATAGCAGCTCTTCGACCAAAGCCCCTGATTCAGCAGTCGATCCCTTAGGGGCTCCACCAAAACTTCGGCCGCTCAATCTGCCAGCCGGTTTTTTGCCCAACCGCCCTAAAAGTTCTTGCGGCCGGGTCAAAACCACCGTTTCAGGCAGAGGAAGTGTTTGAAACGGTGATTTATCCAGAGGTATCACCACCGGCAATTTGATCGGCGCCGGGGGCAAGAGCGGTGCCTCACCGAGAGCTGATAACTCTTTCAAACGATGATCAATTAAAGTTGAAACATGACCATCAGCCAACAGAGAGGAAGGCTTTTCCGCCACAGGAGGCTCAGGCTCGGGTATAACTTCCGGCTCAACCAAGGTAACCTCAATTACAGTTCCGGTCAACAGGGCCAAACGATTGAGATGGATATTGAAGTATCTGGTTATATCCGGCAGAGCCGCAATCAGTACAGCATGCAAAAGGCCGGAGAGAATCAGAAAAGGAATCAGGCGAACCGGCTTATAGCGTAGTGTTGACAGCAACGATCACCTCTTTTCCAGTGAACTTACCCCTACTCTTCATTGGGCTCGGTAGCAATCGCCAATTTGTTCAAACCGGCACTCTTGGCGGCATCCATAACCTTGACCACGAGACCGTGATAGACCTTTTTATCAGCTTCAATCACGACCAGAACATCATCACCTTGCTCTTTTCCCACAGCCTGAAATTTTTCCCGTAACTGAGGTAAAGAGAGTTTCTTCCCTTCAAGATAGATCCTGCCGCTGGCTTCAATCGCCACCCGTAAAGTGGTCTTCTTCTTTTTTATCTGTTCGGCGGAAGACTTCGGCAAATCAATCTTTATCCCGGGATTAACTGAGAGACTGGTGGAGAGCATAAAAAATATCAACAACAGAAAAACAACATCGACAAGCGGTGTCATATCAAGCTGTACATCATCCCGACTGCGAGTTTGAAAACGCATAAGCTGTTACCCTCACTCCCCGTCCTGATCAATAAGATCAAGAATCTCAATCGAAACCCGCTCCATACGCAGGATCCGCTTATCAACCCGGGAGCGCAGGAGTTTATAGAAAACAAAAGCGGGAATCGCCACCGTCAAACCGGTCGCCGTCGTAATCAACGCCTCGGAAATACCACCGGCCAGCATCTGGGGATTTCCGATACCGGCGTGAGAAATAACACTGAAAGCCTTGATCATACCGGTTACCGTACCTAACAGACCAAGCAGAGGAGCGATTCCGGCAATGGTTCCGAGAATGGTCAAAAAACGTTCAAGATTGGCCGCTTCGAGACGACCAACATCCTCAATCGCTTCTTTAACCTGCTGGCGCGATTTATTGTGCCGTGAGATGCCGGCCATCAGAACCCGGGCAATTGAGGAATTATTGAGACGACACTGGGTCAGGGCATCCTCCATCCGCTGCTGGCGAACCAGATCACTGACCTCAATAATAAACTTATCCGGGATGATCCGGCTCCGACGCAGAGCAAAAAGACGCTCGAAAAGGATTGCCAGAGTAAGAACCGAGCAGATCATAATCGGGTACATCAGGTACCCGCCCTTCATAACAAACTGATACATCAAAAGCCTCCAGTTAACGGGAAAAAGCGTATATTATTCACCATCAAATCCATAATCACAAATCTAAACCAATAATTCTATCGTTCTCTTACATTTTCAGCAACAAGTATTTCAACTCTTTTTTCTGAACCTCTGTAAGGGGTATAGAATTCAATTTTTCGGTCATTTTTTTTAGCGTCTGTTCATCCTTCTCTTTTTGGGCCAAACGAACCACCGCCAGCAGAGCGTCGGCAACCAGTTTCTCCTGTTTAGGGAAGAGATAACTTAAGCGCAGGTAGGATTGCTGCGCCTCACTGATGCGCCCGGCTTTTTCAAGAACTGCGGCCCGGGCCAGAGCCGCAGCCGCGGCCTCGGTGAGAAGTGGGTTCTTAACCGCCTTGTCGTAAAAAAAGAGAGCCTCATCGAACTTTTCCTGTTCAGCAAAGAGGGTTCCAAGACCGACAAAAGCGACAAAAGCCGAATTGTCGCGACGTTTTTCATCAATCACGGCCAGATAATGACTGCGCGCGTTGGCAAAATCTCCCTGCTGTTGATAGATCTCGGCCATCAGCAGCGTTACCTGTCTTTTGAGACCGGGATCGGGACAAGCCTCCGACAACCCGGATAAGGTCGCCAGGGCCGCCTCTAAGTCTTTTTCGGCAAAAGCATAACGGGCCAGAAATAAACGACAGTCACACTCATATTTACTCAAAGGAAAACGCTTCAGTAGGCGCCGGCAATCATCTCGGGCCTCTTTTTGACGGCCTTTATCGAGATCGAGTTTAAAGTGACGATAAAGAGCCTCAAGGGCAAGATCCCCGGCGTAATCACCCTTTTCCAACTGCTTTAGAAGCACCACTAGATCAGCCTGACGGCCCTGACGCTGGTAGAGATCGGTGAGCAGCAACATCAACGGTACGGTATAGGAAGACTCTGGGAAACGGGCTATAAAATTTTTCACCTCAATCTCAAGATAGGAAAATTTATCCTGATTGTAGGCCAGAAGTAACATCCCGTAACTCGCTTTTTCATCAATCGGCCCGCCGGAATAAGAGCGCTTGGCATCAAGATAGACAAGCTGGGCTTTCAGATAGTCCCCCAAATTAAAGTAACTCTCTCCCATCCTGATCAAAGCCCGACCGCTGACTTCGTCACCGGGATACTTATCTATCAGCCGCTGATAGGTTTTTATGGCCTCCGGAAATTTCTCAAGACTGAATAAACTCTCCCCGAGGTTGTCGAGTATCTCGGCATTCAGGCCAGCATCAATGCCGCTTTCAGGAGCTAAAAGGTCAGTGAAAATAGCTGCTGCCTCTTCAAACTCTCCCTGCCGAAGAGCGATCAGACCTCTATAGTTTTGCGCTCGGGAAAGAAAAGGACTCTGTGGATAACGCTCGACAAACCGGTCCAGAGCCTCTTCCGATTTCCGGTCACGATGCTGGTTAAAGAGCGCTTCAGCCCGATTAATTTCAGCATTCTGAATAATGAGTGGCGATTTTCCGGTCTCCTCGGCAAACCCCAGATAGACGGAGAAATCATTGATTGCCCAATCAAATTCATTGTTTTTCAAAGCCGCCCAGGCCCGTTCGTAGAGAAGGTCGGCCCGCGCTGATGGGGCACAATCAATCGGCAGTGATAAAAGGAGACTCAAAGTTTGAGGGAATTTTTCGAGACGGTTCAAGGAACGAGCCAACAAAAGATACATGAGAGAGAGGTCGGCGCTCGGCAAAATCTTCTCTTTTGCGGCAAACAATCCCTCCAAAATAACAAGAGCTTTATCCGGCTCCCCGGCTACAAGCAGAACCTGAGCCTGTTCAAGCCGTAAAGCGCGGGCTGCATTTCCATCGAATACCTCAATGCCGAGGCCAAGGGTTTCCAGAGCCTTATCATTATCGCCCAATTTAGTCTGAAGCCGGGCCAAGCGGCGATAATCATCGGCCTGCACCAACAAAACGGGAAAAGAGGTTATTAGTCGCTGCCCCAAAACCGTAGCCTCTTCATACTCTTCAGACTCAAGGTAAGCAGCTGTCAACTCCCGCAAGGCGGCAGCCGCAACTGCGGCTTCTTGCAACTCATCCGGGCGGGAATCAAAAATGTGTCGGGCTTCAATCAACTTTTTCTGCTTAAGCAGTGAAAGTATTTCACCTAAAAAAGCGAGCGGCACAACATCATCAACACTTGCGATATCACTTTCTAAACCTCTAAAAAGGGCTTGGGCATCACCAAAAATCCCAAGGAAATAGAGACACCAGCCGCGCGCGAGATCAGCTTGACGCTGCAACATATCACTACCGGAAACCGACTCGGGCAGGGCCTCAAGATAGCTGAGTGCCGTTTGATAGTCGCGCTGGTTAAAGGAGATCGTCGCCAGACGATAGAGAGCCACTCGATACTCCGCAGCTTCGGGATAGCCGTCCGTCAGTCGCAAAAAGGTTAAACGACCCGCCTTCGGCTGGCCGGCATGAAAAAGGGCTTCGCCCTTCCAGAAAAGAGCCGCCGCCGATAAGCGCTGATCAAGGCTTTGGGCAGCCACTGTAAACCACTTTACAGCTTCCTGATACTCTTTCTCACGATAATCAAGCCAAGCTAGCGAGTAACATGAAAAATGGTAAAAACGGTTCGTTGTGGATTCTGTCACAAAAGCAAAATGGCGCCTGGCTGTACTATAGTTCTCATCTCGAAAAGCGATCTCGGCCAACCAGTAATGAAAATCAGGAACTAATTCGGAATTCTTAAATTTTTTAAGTCCGGCCCGAAAATACCCCTTGGCTTCATCCAGAAGACCATCAAGGTACTTTTGCCGACCGCTGCGATAATAGCTTTCAACCCCACCAAAACCCCGGGCTAAAGAAGCGGTAACCGGATTCCGGTAGGCACAGCCGGGGGTTTGGGCAGCTGCGGTCTCCCAATTGGGGCCCGTCCGGCTCTCACTAACCTCAAGAGTCAATTTATCGGCCACCGGTTCCAGTTTGATTCCAGGAGCCAACGCCGGCAACAGACCGAAATCACGAAAACCCTCAAGCCGGGCACTATCCTCACCAATAACCACGACCTCGGGCAAGTGCAATCCCTCCCCTGACTGGTTTGAGAAGAGGGGCTGCCAGGAGAAGATCAACATGGTGACCAGAAGCCAGGCGGCAAAATTTCTAATTCGCAACATAAAAGATGTCAAAAATAAAGTTAAAAAGAGCAGCTTTAAACTTTGCTTCGCCCTGCTTCGCTTGGGGACGCTCTTGCTTTATTGCTTTATAGCTCCACCTGCGGAGCAGGCGAGACAATAAAGCAATAAAGCAAGAGCGTCCCCGTTTAAGACGTTTAAGTCTATCGGGTTGAATCAGACGTTGTTATTGGCGCCCATAAGTTCATGACCGGGGAAAAGCATCTGGGCTTCGCCTAAGGTGAAACGCCCTGAGGCGATCCACTCTTTCAGGTTGTCGGCGATTTCTAAAGCCCGACTGTAACTAGAGAGTGGGGTGGCCGGAGTTTTCTTGCCGTTGACCTCGATCATCCCACTTTTAAGATCGGCATAACTGACCTCACCGTAGCTGCGGGAGACGGCCATCGGATAGTCGTAACCATAATCTATGACCTGGGTATAGATATCGGCGTCGCGAACCGCCGTAAATTGTGCCATCTGCTCATTAATAATAGGAATCGGGATACCGACCCCGACTGACAGGCTACAACCATAACCCAGCATACTGACCCCGACCAACCAACGCGGCGACATATCTTTGAGGTTACCAGTCAACATCAGGGTCCCGGCCGCCTCTTTGACCACACCATTTTCTCCTCGGGGCACATGCGGGTTATGCTGGGTTCCACTCCAGGTAACGAAACCAACCCCGCCGCCTAAGAAAATTTTGGTTCCCAAGCCGGTAGTCGTATAGTAAGGGTCATTAAAGAGAGGACTGAGCTGACCGGCACTGCAATAGGTGGCATTGCCGCATTTAGGCCGCAGAACCCCCATGTAGGTATAGATAGTTTTTTCCGCCAGGTTAATGGCGCAGTTGTAATTCTGGTAAACATTGCGCGGGTTGCAGAGAATGGCATTGGGCATCGATTCAAGGTCAATATCTTTCTCCACCACCTTACTGGGATAGCAGTCGGTGCCATAACCCTCCATATAGAGATGCACCTTCTTACCGTCCACCAGGTCCTGGATCACATGGCCGCCGCCATAGCGGAACTGGCCAGGAGGAACCTTGTTCAAAGGATCATCATCACTGGGTTCGGTGGCGCCAAGAAAGAAATCGACCGCCGCCACACCACCGTAGGCCGGCACATTATTGATCCAGGCCCGACTCGCTTTGATCTTAGGTGAGGTATGACCAACATTGAGAAAGACCCCGGAAGAGCACATCGGCGCAAAGGTTCCCGTAGTAACAACATCAACCATACGGGCTGCCTCTACGGCACCCTGCTTCTCGACAATATCGATCATCTCCTCGGCGTTGACAACCACCACCTTGCCACTTTTGATCCGCTCGTTGATCTCTTGAATGGATTTTTGTACTTTATAAGCCATTTTCTAAAAAACTCCTAAACTAAAAGCGCCAAATTAAAAAGCTCATCCTGGCGGCGCTCCATAGAGGCGGCCACTTCCGCTTCGACCCCGACATGTTCATAACCCAAAAGGTGAAGAATCCCGTGAATCAGGTAGTAGACAACCCCCTCCTCAAGACTATAACCGAGAGCTTCGGTCTCACGTCGAGCGGTTTCCACCGAAACCACGACATCACCCAAATGACCATCGACCTTCTCCTGGGGAAAGGATATCACATTGGTCGGCCGGGAACGACTAAAAAATTTTTCATTAAGCTCAGCAATCTGCCGGTCATCGAGCAATTCTATTTCAAGATTAAGCTCAACAACGGCAAGCTCTGCAAGGACCGGCGCCAATAACTGCCGAATTCGTTCAAGATCAAGTTTCTCACTCTTTTGCCGGTCGGTTAAATAAAGAGACATCAGTTAAACTTGCCCTTCATGTCGTTCATATGCAATGATTATTTTCTGGACCAGAGGATGGCGAACAACATCGACCGCACTCAAATGACAAAAATCGATCCCCTTCACATCTTTAAGAATCTTTTGCACTGTAATCAGGCCCGACTCGCGGTCACCCGGCAGATCGGTTTGGGTTACATCTCCGGTAACCACCGCTTTGGAAGAAAAGCCGAGCCGGGTCAAAAACATCTTCATCTGCTCATTAGTCGTATTCTGGGCTTCATCGAGGATCACAAAAGAGTCATTTAAGGTTCGGCCCCGCATGAAAGCCAACGGGGCCACCTCAATAATACCCTTATCCAACATTTCCCGAGTCTTGTCAAACGAGATAATATCATGCAGGGCATCATAGAGAGGACGCAGGTAAGGATCAACCTTCTCCCGCAAGTCTCCAGGCAGAAAACCTAAACGTTCACCGGCTTCAACCGCAGGCCGGGTCAGGACGATCCGCTCAACTTTATGTTCATTAAGCGCAGCGATCGCCATCGCCATCGCCAGATAGGTCTTTCCGGTACCAGCCGGGCCCACGGCAAAGACAATATCATGCCGCCTGATGGCGTCGACATAAAACTTCTGTCCCCGACTCTTGGGAGAGATGAAACGGCGCTGTCCCCCCTTGCTGCGAATATAGACCTTATCAAGAAAAATCTCTTTTAAGACGGCCCCGGCATCGGCCGATTTTATGCGCCAGGCATAGTCGATATCAGCAGCATATAGAGGGTAACCGGCAACTATCAGATCGTAGAGCTCCTGCAGTACGGCGAGAACCAGCTCCGCTTTCAAGGGGTCACCTTCGACCATAACCGTGGTGCCCCGAGTATTAATCGTCACTCCGGCACTATCAGAAAGTTGCTGCAAATGTTCGCCGCCCTCACCAAAGAGAACCTGAATAACCGCTGCATCGGCAAAATTCAGCTTAAACATTTTTTTTCCAGTTCAAAGTTCAAAGTTCAGGGTTCAAAGTTTTTATTACAACTTTAGCCGTTAACTTTGAACTGATTTAAGAAGTGTATTAATAACCAGTTCCTGCTCTTCCCCTTTCAAAAAGGGGTGCATCGGTAGAGAAAAAATCTCGGTCGCGATTTTTTCGGCGACCGGAAAATCACCGGCACGGTAACCCAAATCCACAAAAGCCGGCTGTAGATGCAGAGGTATGGGATAGTGAATAGCCACCGGAATCCCGGCTTCCTGCAGGCCGGCAACAACCTCATCCCGTTTTTGCGAACGCAACGAATATTGGGCAAAAACCGAAACACAAGCAGAGGCTACTTGAGGAGTTATAAAATGGTCAGCCAGGGCTGAATTATAACGGGCTGCTACCTGAATACGCTGGCTTATCTCATCGGGAAAATGAACCAACTTTGCCAACAGGATGGCGGCCTGCAACGTATCAAGACGGCTGTTACAGCCGATCATCTCATGATAATAACGCTTTCTCTGGCCATGATTTCGGAGACAACGCAAGCTTTCGGCGGCTTCCGCATCAGCTGTAAAAAGCATGCCGCCGTCACCATAACAACCTAAGGGTTTGGCGGGGAAAAATGAGGTTGCGGCGATATCGCCGAAACTGCCGCAATTGCTCCCCAGGCGGGCGGCGCCCAACGATTGAGCCGCATCTTCAATAAATTTCAAGCCATGCTTTGCAGCCACTTTTTCTATCTTTTCATAAGCTGCTGGATGGCCGTAGAGGTCGACCGCAATAATCGCTTTTGTGGACTCGGTAATCGCAGCCTCCAACAGATCTGGATCAAGATTGTAGGTATCTTCTTCGATATCGACAAAAACCGGCCGGGCTCCGGCCAAAGCAATGGTCTCGGCGGTAGCGATAAAAGTAAATGGGGTGGTGATAACCTCATCACCGGAACCGATTCCTAAAACCATCAGGGCCAGCTGCAGGGCATCGGTCCCCGAGGCGCATGCGACCGCGTGTTCGACACCAACAAAATCGGCCAAGGCCTCTTCGAGCTCCTGCACTTGAGGGCCATTAATAAACTGGGCCGATGCGGTCACTTCTTTGATAGCAGTATCAATCTCCGCCTGGTAGGCACAATACTGCGCTTTAAGATCAATAAATTGCATAAAATCCACCTTTATTTTAGATTGGTTTTACCCTTTTTTCATTTCAGCCAGAAAGGTTGTCATCTTCTCCGCAGCTTTTGCGACCTGCGGCAGAACCATTTGATAGTTACTCTCATACTCAGTTACCAGATCGTCGCCGCCGATATCTGTAACCCCTCGTAAAACCAGGGCCGGAATCCCCATTCTACGAGCAACCCGGACGATTGAAGCCCCCTCCCAGTCGGCAGCGACGGCCTGATACTGAGCAAAAAGACCCTCTCTAATCTCAACGGTATCAGCATTACGATCGGCGGAAGCCAATGGACCAATTTTAAGACCGGAAAAACAGCGACTCAGCTCGGACAACAGTGAGGCATCACAATCGGTCGTCGGTACAGCTTTATGTTCACTCGTAAAATCGTATTCGATAACCTGTGAAGCAAGTACCAGATCGCCGACTACAAGTTCCGGATCAAGAGCGCCGCAAGAGCCGAAATTAAAGACCAGATCGACCTCGAAACGATCGATCAACATCTGCGTGGTAGCTGCCGCCATGACCTTACCGAGGCCGGAAGTCGTAGCGATAACCTCTTTGCCCGCAAAACTGCGGCAGTAAAAGCTACGCCCGGCGATCTTTTCTTGACGCCAGTTCCCTGAGGCCAGTAGAGGCTGTAATTCATGCCGCAGGGCGGTAATTAGGGCAAGGTGTGAAAACATCAAAAAAAACCTCAACCAAAAAAGAGTAAGCGATTAAGAAACATGACCCTTGTCAGTATAACGATAACAACACTTATCGAGCCAATGACTTAACTCCTGGTTGTCGGCCGGGGCAAAACCAAAGGTATCCCGCCAGAGGTATTGATCCTCCATACAAAAATAGATAAAGACGTCCGGCGCATAACGCCTGATTTCAGTCACCAGAAAACGGTAGAGTTGGCGGCGGATGGCACTGAAATAGCGCTGTTTGCCATCAATTCCACGAATAAATTCACCGGCGGTTATATTGGTCTGCGGATGATTGGCCTTAAGTACCTCTTTGACCTGGGGCATGAAACGAAAAGCGCCAATCGAGATCCAGATAATATCATCCCCTTTAAGATGAGTAAAGATAGAAGCTACGGTCTGCCGGTACTCATCCTGCCAGCCGGTAAAATAGAGCAGCGGATCAAAATGGAGCCCGATTCGGTAGCCGCGTTGACGACATAAAACGGCAGCCGTCAAGCGCTCTTCAATGGTTGCGGCATGCCCCTCCTCTTTTTTGCATACCCGAGGTGCATTCAGACTCCAGGAGACAATCGTCTCGCCGATCTCACCCGGATAATCGAGCAGGCCGGCAATTGCGACACTCTTGGTTTTCAATTCGAGCACGGCATTTTTTGCGCGCCCGAAATAATCGAGTAGTCGTGGTGCCAGGTCGGTCAGGGGATCCATAAAAAGACTGTCGGTAAACTCTCCCGTACCGATACGGTAGAAAACCCCCGGACGCTCAAGTTCACGATCAAGTTCGGCAAAGGCGTCGTCAAGATTGACAAACTGGGTAATAAAAGGATTATTGAGATAACCCTGGAGCACGCAATAACTGCAGCCGATATTACACCCCAGACCAAGATGGAGAATCTGATAGAGACAGCAACGATAACTCTCGGCAGTTCCGGGACAGGCTTTAAGGAAGCGACCACGATGAAGGCCTAAGAGCAGGGTTGTATGAGGACTGAATTGCTGGCTTAAACGAACAAGATTTTCACTGCTTGGACGCTTAATGACAACAACTTCAGCATTGGGCAGACGACCGAGAATCGACTCCGTCAAAGGATAGCCCGAAGCCTCATCTTCGACCAACACCGTCGTCGGACGAAAGAGGGAACGAGAATATTTATCCACGTTGACAGAGCTCATCTATCTCTTCCAGATCTACCGAAGTAAGCTTGCTACAGATTTTTTCCCAATCTTTAGAACCTGTGAAGATGAAACTCAAACGATAATCGCCGCCCTCGAAATCGGGCGGGGGATCGAGATGCAGATTGGCGGGCCAGGAAAATTTCTCCTGGCGAATAGCAAACTCCCGGCGAGCCGCTGTCAGATGGGGATAGAGCAAGGCTTTGAGATGGCCGCGCAATAATTCGACATCGATGCCGCCACCCTCACTAAGAGCGGCTTTTCGAGCCGCAGACAAAAATTCGAGCGCGGAGACTTCATCACGGCGAGCCAAATCATCCAGCCGGCTGACGACTTCACGTAATTTATTGCGCCGTAACCCGGTCTCTTCAACCAGGTCTATCAAAGCAGCCTTCTCACCTGTTGACCACTCCCTGATAAGATCAACCGTTTCCGCATCGACACTGCCAGCGGCCAGCAAATCACGTAGTTTCCAAGGAAATCCGGCAATCGCCTGACAACGTTGCCTGAAACGCGGCCGCAAAGGAAGTTTTAAGGCCGGCATAATCTCTTTCTCAAGCTCATCTACAGCAAAGATATTTAAAGCCGCAACATAGATATCTGCCGTCTCTACCAGGTTAAACTCACGAAGCGCCAGATTATCCCAGAGGGCTCGCCGAAAAAGTTTCTTAAGATTGCTGTTTTCGACCAGATAGAAAGAAATTTTTTCGGCCCCGTCAGTTAATTTTCTGACAACCTCAAGGCGCCGCCGCCCGCAGACAATATTGAATCCCCTATCCCCGGCTACCAGTAATGGGGGCTGCAAAAGACCAACATTTGCGATCGAGCTCTCGAGAGGGGCCGGCAGCAACCCATAAGAGAAGGGAAAAGTCCGATCATCAAAATCGATGTCGGCCAGATAACAACTGCTGATATTGACGCTATTCATAAACTATTTAACTTTCTGACTGTAACACTGCCCATCTTCAAGCACCGTATCAATCAACCAATTTTCATCGTCAAGTTCAGGGTAGTCGATATTATAGTGCAGACCACGACTCTCCTTACGATACAGGGCCGAGGTAATTATCAGGTCGGCAACCACAGCGATATTACGGAGTTCTAAAAGGTCGACCGATAGGGCCTGGTCCCAGTAGAACTCATGTAGTTCATGGGCGAGGGAATCAATACGCCGCTTAGCCCTTAAAAGACGTTTATGGGAGCGCACAATCCCGACATAGTTCCACATGAAGCGACGGATTTCGTCCCAATTCTGGGTAATCA
Source organism: Candidatus Tharpella sp. (assembly GCA_021161425.1). Lineage (GTDB taxonomy): Bacteria > Desulfobacterota > Anaeroferrophillalia > Anaeroferrophillales > Tharpellaceae > Tharpella. The sequence goes on from JAGHAQ010000120.1 coordinate 13,304, forward strand.
CCACCTTCTCATCCGGATCATTTTTATGGGTATAGCGCCAATCCGGAAATTTGGGCAGATTTAACGGTTTTCGAGAATGTTCTTTTTTAATATCGGCGGCCGCTAAAGTGCTGTAAACCACTGCTTCCAAAAGCGAGTTGCTGGCCAGACGGTTAGCACCATGCAGACCGGTACAGGCAACCTCACCGGAAGCGTAGAGGCCCGGCAACGAAGTTCGTCCTCGCTTATCAACCTGGACTCCACCGCAAAGATAGTGGGCCGCAGGAACCACGGGAATCGGCTCTTTGGTGATATCGATCCCGAGTTTGAGACAGGTGGAATAGATCAAAGGAAAGCGATTTCTAATAAAATCCGCCGGCTTAAAACTGATGTCGAGAAAAACACAGTCGTCACCACCCGTTTTCATCTCAAAATCGATCGCCCGGGCGACAATATCCCGAGGTGCAAGTTCTTTACGCTTATCATAGGAAGCCATAAAGGGCGAGCCATTCTTAAGTTTCAAGATTGCCCCTTCACCGCGCACCGCTTCTGAAATGAGAAAATTTTTCACCACCGAATGATAAAGACAGGTAGGATGGAATTGAAAAAACTCCATATTGGCAACTTTGGCCCCAGCCCGATGCGCCATGGCAACCCCGTCTCCGGTAGCAATATCGGGATTGGTCGTATAAAGGTAGACCTTACCGACCCCGCCGGAGGCCAAGACAGTCGCTCCGGCAACAAAAGCATGAACCCGGCCACTGGCCCGATCAAGAGCGTAAGTCCCCCAACAGTAATCATCTTTACGACTAGCTTCGAGCCATTTATGCGCCGTCAGCAGATCGATAGCCGCCATATCTTCCCAAAGCACAATATTTTCATGCTCCCGACAGCGGGCCACCAACACCTCTTCTATCTCACGCCCGGTCCAATCGGCCGCATGGAGAATCCGGCGCCGGGAGTGACCACCTTCACGGGCGAGATCGTAACCTGTTGCAGAATCAGGGTTACGGCTGAAAGAGACCCCCAAAGAGATCAGCTCTTTAAGAGCTTCCGGTCCCTTTTTGACCACCAGATCAACCACCTCGCGATGACCAAGCCCGACCCCGGCCCGCATCGTGTCTTCAACATGCCCGGCAAAAGAGTCCGCCGCATCGAGTACCGCCGCAATCCCGCCTTGGGCCAGATTAGTATTGGTATCGGTCTCCTTTTTCTTGGTAATAACATGAACCAGTCCGGAATCGGCCATCTGCAAAGCAAAAAAGAGCCCGGCAATACCGCTGCCCAAAACCAGAAAATCGCTTTCGTGAAAAGTAGTCATGGGCATGCTATAACATAAAAATCGCCACCATGAAAGTAGTAACCTCAAGGGTTGTACATAAAAATATGGATTGACTCTTATCCGTGATTATGATCTTAACCAGATAGGTTGATAAAGGAATTAATGACAACGATCGCTAGGGTTATATCTATCTGAACCGACCAGCCACAACTTCCTTGATTTTTCCTCACCATTATGCAATCTTGAAAGATCTTTTCCACACACTGACTTCCAGGGAGACAGATTTTTATGGAGTGCAAACAAACCGTCAACATCGAAAACTGCAACTGCAGTTATGAACCCTGTTCACGCAAAGGCATATGTTGTGACTGCCTGCGCTACCACCTGAAAAACCGCCAGCTTCCCGGCTGTTGTTTTCCGAATGACGCGGAAAAAACCTTTGATCGCTCTTTTACCCATTTTGCCCGCCTGGTTCAGGAAAACTGGGTGTAAACGTCAAACATTGAATTTCCTCTTCTATTTTTTCATTCTGATCTCTTTTCTGGTCGCGGGCTGGCGCCAGCTCACCTGGGTGCCCGTGGCCGGAGTTCAGGAGCCGTTGACGGCGCTGACCGCAACCATCGTCAGCACGGCCGGTGATGCGGTTCAATTGGCCCTCGGTCTGGTGGGGGTCATGGCACTCTTTCTTGGCCTCATGAAAGTCGCCGAGGAGGGCGGCCTCTTAAAACTTGCAGCCCGCGGAATCCGCCCCCTTCTACTGCGCCTTTTCCCCGAAATCCCGGCTGATCACCCGGCCATGGGCGCCATGGTCATGAATATGGCCGCTAACCTGCTGGGCCTCGGCAATGCAGCCACGCCTTTCGGAATCAAGGCGATGCAGGAGCTTGAAACCTTAAATCCGGAACCGGGTACGGCAACCAATGCGATGGCCCTTTTTCTGGCTATCAACACCTCCAGCATCACCTTACTGCCAACCGGGGTTATCGCCTTAAGGGCCGCTGCCGGCTCGACCAATGCCGCCGGCATCCTTCCGACAACTCTCTGCGCCACCCTTTTTTCAACCGCTACCGCCATCTTTTGCGCCAAGCTTCTGGCCCGACTGGGCCGCCGAAAAACTCCAAACCAACCCCTGAACAAGCCCGGTAAAAAAACGGCGGGCGTACTGGATTTACCATCAACATCTGACGGCCACGACCTCTCATGGTGGAAGTCAATAGCCGTTTTGGGAGGTCTCGTAACCCTGATTCCCCTGATGGTTATCTACGGACAGAATATTTCCGGCTGGATCGTTCCCGGTCTGATGGTCGCCCTGCTCAGTTTCGGCATCTGGCGCCGGGTTCCGGTCTATGAAGCTTTTGTCAACGGCGCCAAAGACGGTTTTCAGGTGGCGATCAAGATTATTCCCTATCTGGTGGCGATCATGGTCGCCATCGGCATGCTCCGCGGCAGTGGCGTCATGGAGATCGTAGCTGACAGTATCGGCCATTATACGGCAGCCCTGGGAATGCCGGCCGAAGCCCTACCGATGGCGATTTTACGCCCTTTGTCGGGCTCCGGCGCCTATGGCATTCTGGCCGCGACCATCAACAATCCGGCCATCGGCCCGGACAGCTACACCGGATACCTGGTCTCAACCCTACAAGGTTCCACTGAAACCACCTTTTATGTTATGGCTGTCTATTTCGGCGCCGTACAGATTAAAAGAGTACGCCACACCCTAGCCGCCGGCCTGCTGGCTGATCTTGCTGGAGTTATCGGCGCGATAATAGCCTGCAAAATATTTTTACAACTTTAAATAGCGTCACTGACAACAGACCACTGACTAATAATCATGCCTAACTGGTTCTGGACATTTATGTTGTTTGTTTTCGCCATCCACTTTCTGCTTTTTGCCTGGCTGGCGGTGAAACGAAAACAGCCCTCCTCAGCTTTGGCGGCGGGTACTTTTTTTCTCCTATTTTTTGCCATCGAGATTCGCCTCTGGCAACCAGAGAGCTACCTCTTAGGGATTCATAGTTACTGGTTTCTAAGAATTCCGGCTTGGGGGCTGGCCCTGGCCGGGATTTCGCTGGGCTGGCGGCAACGCCGGAGAAAAGATCATGAAAAAAGCCTCACAAAAGAATAGGTAAGGGATAGAGTATGAAAAATTTTCAGCATATCGTCTTTTTTACCGGGGCCGGGCTTTCGGTCGAAAGCGGGATTCCAACTTACAGGGGACAAGGCGGTGTCTGGGAGAACTACAACTACCAGGAGTATGCCTGTCAGGAGGCTTTCGTAAGAGACCCGGAAAAAGTCTGGGATTTTCATGACAAACGCCGAGCCATGATCAAAAACTGCAAGCCCAATTCCGCTCACGAAATTATCGCCAGAGTCCAGCAGCAACATCCCCGCACTTCGATCATCACACAGAACATCGACGGTCTGCATCAGCGTGCCGGATCCCAAAACGTTATCGAACTACACGGCAGCATCTGGCGTTTACGCTGTTCGGAGAGCGGTGACATCGTTGAGAATTTCGAGACCACGCTCAAACAGAGAAAATGCACAACCAACTCCTGGTGGCGGCCCGACATCGTCTGGTTTGGTGACCCTTTGCGAAAAGAGACCATCAAGGCGGCACTCAAAGCCTTACAACAATGCGACATCTTCCTCTGTATCGGCACCTCAGCCGTCGTCTATCCAGCCGCCCAGATGCCGCAGATCGCGATTGACAAAGGGGCTGAAACTATCGAAATAAACCCCGAAGAGACGGCCATCTCCGCCCTCTTTAGCCGCCGCATGAGAACCTCTGCCAGCCACGCCTTAAAAGAACTTTTCCCGGAATTTGCCAACACCTTTTCAGACCTGCGCCTTGAGGGCTCACCGAGAAGCAGCGATGGGTTACGTTGAGTTGAGCGAATACTGACGGCGGATTGATTGAATCACCTCATCGAGCTGATGCAGAAAGCGGGATCGATCACGCTTTTGCAGCGGCGGCGGCCCGCCGGTCATCTCTCCTGCACTACGAAGTTCCGCCAACAGGTCCCGAGTCGCAACGGCATCACCGATGTTATTTTCCGTGAACAACTTTCCGCTTGAACCAATCACACGTGCACCTTTCTTTAGGCAGCGGCTCGCGAGCAGAATATCAGCGGTCACCACTATGTCGTAAAGTTGCACATGGTCGACAATCCAATCATCGGCTGCATCTAATCCGTCCCCGACAACTTCGAGTACAACAGATCGTTCATTCGGAATTCTCATCCAGGAGTTGGCCACCAATGTGACATCAAGGTGATATCGGTTTGCGACACGGTAGACCTCCGGTTTGACCGGACAGGCGTCAGCATCGACAAAGATGTGCAGCATACAGAAATCCCTCATCATCAATCCCGGGTCTTGTCCGGGTGCAGCCAAAGAAAAAAGCGTCCCAATATTATCTGGAACGCTTTTACTTACGAAAACATAAATTAAAAAATATCACTAATCGTTAAATCTGAATGATATCCTTAATTTTGTCCGATAGGTAACAATTACCCCCTCTTCAATTTTCAGGTCTTGCTCAACTACTTCGGCAATCCTGAGTTCCTCCAAGGATTTGGATGCCCTGGTAATGGCTTGTTTAGCTGCATCTTCCCATGATTTACTGCTTGTACCGATAATTTCGATAACCTTATAAACACTGTCGCCCATAAAACCTCCTGTTTCTAAAGGGTTAGAAAACTACCATACTTACGAGCATGTTTTTAGAACATAATCAAAATCTGGTTAAAAGTCAAATTTTGACGGCGAAATAGAAGGTATTTTAAAAAATAATGATAGATTGGGAAAAAAAGTATTCTCTAGAAATTTCCTAGAAACGTTCAATCAATTTGTTGATCAGATAGCCGCTTTCGCGAATCGCCTGATCGCTGAAAGGGCCGAACCATTCGGCAATTCGCTTGAATTCGGCAACAAAGCTTTCGCGGCCGCTTTCACCCCCCGTGTCTCTATCGGAAAGCATTTCGAGGTTACGTTTAAAACTCTCAAGATAGTCCCGTAGAAGATTTAGGCGCTCGGGTGTAGCGAAGATGATTTCACTGTAGAGTTCTGGATCCTGAGCAAAGAGGCGGCCAACCATATCAAGTTCAAGACGATAGATAGGGCTGGAAAATTCGAGGGTACGGTTGAGATTGATCTTGCGCTGGTAAAGAAAACGGCCAAAGGTGAAGGTGGCAAAATGGCGCAGGGCCTGAACAATGGCCATAATCTCATCGTGTTCTGCGGCCTCAGCCCTAACCACAACTCCGCCCCAGGCGGCAAACTGCTCGGCCGGCCAGCGGTCTTCAGGCCGCTCCCGACCCGGGGTTATGACCATAATTTGGCGCTCCATAGTCGGGGTATCAGGCCCGAACATCGGGTGAAAACCAAGCACCGGACCGGGGAAATTATCGAGCATGGCTTTAACGGTCGGCCCCTTGACACTGGTCAGATCCGCTAAGATACAATCTTTTGGCAGATATGGAGCCAACCGGACGACCGTACTGACGGTTTCGGCAATCGGCACACTGATCAGAGCCATGTCGAGACCTGAGCAGAGTTCGGCAACCCGCTCCCAATCACTAACTTCTAAAACCCTCACCTCATAGCCCGAAGCCGTAAACCAACGGGTAAAGAGCCGCCCCATGGCACCGCCACCGCCGACAAGCAGAATTTTCGCCCCCGGTTTGACCCCAACTCGGGATATTTCAGCGGTCTGAGTGGAGCGCGAATAGCGCATAATGCCGCGAAAGATCTCTTCCAGATAATCGGGGTCAAGCCCGACTTTAAGACCATGATGCCGCCTTAAATCGATCATATCGGCTTCCCGGGCAGGGTGGTAGACCGACATCTGGCGCTCTTTTTTGAAGGCGACAACCTCGGCAACGATTTTTTGACGACGAGCCAGCAGTTCAACTAACTGATGATCAAGATCATCGATCTGCCCGCGCAAAAGAGCCAGTTGCGCCTGTTCTTTATGATTAGGTTCCATGGTTGACATTATCTTTCGTCCTTCAACTTCGGCCAAGCCTGGGAGGCTGTCCGAAAATAGCAATTTTTTCTCAAACAGTCCCCTACGCTATCGTGTCATAACGAGAGGATTTCATGGCGAAACTGCCGCGCCCTTTGGTCGCCGAACGTAGAGCCGTAGTGTAACCAAAAAGACGCTGCAGGGGAACGTCAGCGGTGATCCGACTAAAATGTTCCTGACTGTCGATATCAAGAACCCGACCGCCGCGACCATTGAGTTCACCGATGACATCGCCAAGATTCTCTTCCGGCACTGTAATCTCGGTCTCCATAATCGGTTCAAGCATGGCCGGCCCGGCCGCCTCTAAGGCCTGCCGGGACGCATTGGCACCGGCGACTTTAAGGGCAACTTTGGTAAAATCGTTATTTTCCCCTTCAACCTTGACAATTCGCAGTTCGACATCGACCAGAGGATAACCCTGTACCGGTCCGGAGCTCAAGACCTCTTGAAGCCCTTCAGCTACAGCCGTCTTAAAAGCTTCGGAAAGGATGGCACCAGCACCATCCTCCCAGACGACCTTATTACCATCGTCCCGCTGACGCGGAACCACACGCACGGTCAGGCGGGCGAACTGACGCTCTTTCTCCTCTTCATCAATCCGTTCAAATTCAGCACTCGATAGCGCCTCTTTGGTAACTGTCTCCTGATAGAGAACTTGAGGTTTACCCAGTTTGCATTCGAGGTTGAACTCCTGGCGCAAACGCTCATGAATAATCTCCAAATGGAGCTCACCCATACCGGATATCACCACCTGGCCGGTTTCATCATCCATCTTGATCCGAAAGGTGGGATCTTCATCGGCCAATTTGGCCAGACTCTCCCAAAGCTTATCAAGATCACTGTTGCGCTGGGGTTCAATCGCGGCCGAGATCACCGGCACCGTAAACTCCATACCCGGCAAAACCAGGGGTTCAGTTGAGGTACATACTGTATCACCGGTGGCCGAATGTTTGATCCCCATAACCACCACGATATCTCCGGCGACAGCCTTTTCGATACGGTTTTTTTTATGTGCCTGCATCTGAAAGAGACGCGACACCTTCTCTTTTTTCTTGAGCCGAGGATTAAATATCTCCTGACCAACGCTTAGGGTTCCGGAATAGAGACGCAGGAAAACCAGACGTCGGCCCTCCATCATCGCAACCTTGAAAAGGAGAGCCGCAAGGGGTTCACTGTTTTTGGCCGACCGCTCAATCTCCACTTTGCTTTCAGGGTGCTGGCCGCAAACCGGCGGCACCTCGACCGGAGAGGGCAGAAAATCAACGACCGCTTCAAGCAAAGGCTGAATGCCTTTATTCTTAAGACCGCTGCCGCATAAAACCGGCACCAATTGGCCGGCAATCGTCTGGCTCCGCAACACCTTAACTACTCGATCGACCGGCAAAACTTCCCCCTCAAGAAAAAGTTCCAGGAGTTCATCATCACCTTCGGCTACCGCCTCCCAGAGATTTTGCCGGGCAGCATCAACCGCGGCCTGCATATCTTCGGGAATTTCAGCCTCTCTGAAATCAAGTTCCTGATCGTCATCCCAGTACAAAGCCTTGCCGGCCAGCAGATCGACCACTCCACAAAAATCGGATTCACTGCCGATCGGCAGCTGAATCGGCACCGGAGAAGCTCCCAGCTTTTCCCGCAGCTGCGCTATCACACCGCCGAAATCACTCCCTAAACGATCCATTTTATTGATAAATACCACTCTCGGCACGCGATATCGGTCAGCTTGCCGCCAGACCGTTTCGGACTGCGGTTCAACCCCGCCAACAGCACAAAAAACCGCCACCATACCATCAAGCACCCGCAAACTACGCTCAACTTCAGCCGTAAAGTCGACATGACCGGGGGTGTCAATAATAGTTATCGTATGTTTATGCCAACTACAGGTGGTCGCGGCCGAGGTAATCGTAATCCCGCGATCCTGCTCCTGATCCATCCAGTCCATTACCGCCGTTCCCTCATGCACCTCTCCGAGCTTATGAGTCTGCCCGGTCGCAAAGAGGATACGCTCGGTAATCGTGGTCTTGCCCGCATCAATATGAGCGGCGATACCAATATTTCTGATTAAATCTATTTTCGCCATTTTTATAATTCTTTCTCTAAAGTCTGCAACTCACTCAAAATGAGTTGTTCGAGCCTGGTCAAAGGCAGCACATGACGCTCGGCTAAGGCCACCAGATCATCATGCTCGGGTTTAATATTTAACACTTTACCATGTTGATCCCGGGCAATTTTACAACGGATTTCACCAAATATAGTCCGATATTGCCGGATCTCCCGTTCAAGAAAATAGCGTTCACACTGACGTCGGCGAATACCCAAGGTCGGACTTTCGCTGAAAACCAGATTGACAATACTTGGTTCGTCGGTTTGACGCAGAATGATCTGGAGAATCACCCCCAAACGGCCCTTTTTCATAGCAACTGGCCAACTGACGACATCAAGTGCCCCACATGTCAATAAACGCCCCTGCAAAGCCGCCACCTTTTCCGGTGTCATATCATCTAGAGTAACCTCAAGGATAATGAAAGGCTCTAAAGCATAGGGCTTGTCGTCAATGACACTACCCCGATCAGTACTTCCCAATGTAAGACGTAAAAGATTAGGTCGCTCAAGGTGTTGATGACTACCAGCGCCGTAACCACAGCGGCCCAGTTTATAGTCCGACTTTGTAAAGGTTGGAAAAAGTTCGACTAAAGTCTTAAAGATCGCCGCCCCGGTCGGGGTTACAAGCTCCGCCTCAATCCCGCTTTCTACCACCGACAAGCCTTCAAGTAAGGCCACCACCGCCGGCACCGGTATCGGCAGACGCCCATGCGCACAATCAACAAAGCCGGTCCCGAGCGGGACCGGCTTAATAGAAACCAATTCCGGACCACACCAATCAAGGGCCGTCGCCACCCCGACAATATCGGCCAGGGTATCGTAATCACCAACCTCATGAAAATGGATCTTTTCGATGGTGCTACCATGCACTTTGGCTTCGGCGGCCGCCAGTCGATGAAAAATTTCAAAACATGTTTCAGTAACTTTTTCCGGTAATGCGGCAACCGTCAAAAAACTTTTCACTGCAGCCATCGTCTTTGGGGCCGGATTTGCCGCGGCCTCGACCAGGGCGGGAAAATCGACCTTTAAAGCAGCAATCCCATGACGCTCGACAGAGGCGGTATTGAGAGAGAACAAACGCCCCAATCCGATCTTTTCAAGATTTTCCCGTAAAAGTTTAAGGGGCAAACCGAGATCGAGGAAAGCACCCAGAAACATATCGCCACTGAAACCGCCCACAGGATCGATGAAAAGTACTTTTTTACTCACTACCACTCAACCTTTCACAGGCAGCTACAATCTCAGGTAAAACTTCATCCGCCGGACCCAGGATAGTCAGGTCGGATACCGGACCGGAGAGCGATGTCGGCCCAAGGTTAATCTCGATCACTCTGCCGCCGGCTTTTTTGGTCAAAATCGGCATCTCGGCGGCAGGATGAACATTCGCTGAAGTGCCTACCACCAGCATAACCTTGGCTTTCTCAGCCGCCGAACTGGCTTCAAGCAAGGCCCACTTAGGAATCTGTTCACCAAAGAAAACGACGTCAGGCTTAAGGATGGCACCGCATTCCTGACAACGAGGCGGCATGTTTTTACACTTTGAGAGTTTAAAATTGGCCCAGCGCCAGTCACATTCTAGACAACAAAGATGCCTGGTTGCACCATGAAATTCTATCACTTTCCGATTGCCGGCGGCCTGATGCAGGCCATCAACATTTTGCGTTATGAGACTTTGTAAAAGCCCTTTTCCTTCAAGCTTAGCCAGTGATTTATGAGCTTTATTGGGCTGCGCTTTTTCAACCACGGCCAGCATCTCACCCAACATTCCCCAAACCTTCTCCGGCTGCCGTCTGAAACTGCTAATCTCAGCATATTCAGAAGGATCGTATTTATCCCAAAGCCCCTGACTTCCACGAAAAGCCGGAATCCCGCTGGCAACCGAAATCCCGGCACCGGTCAATCCGGTCGCTCGGCCGTCAGCCTCAAGAATAAACGCGGCCGCCCGTTCAAAGACCCGAATTAATGATTTTGGATACATCTTTCACTCCGTAAGTCGTGGTTTAAAAAAAGTTCAATAAAACTACGGCTTTCCGAGGTAATGCGGAAGCGGTGATCGAGACGCTCTCCGACAACCCAGATAATCTTTCCCTCTTGATCAAGCAGAAGAGATAGAGCTGAGCGCGCAAACCGGGAGAGATGCCGGTCGGCCAGAAAATTCTTAAGCTTACAACTTCTCCCCTGCAAGCCCAAGGGTTGGAAACGATCCCCGGGCCGCCGGTTGCGGACCTCAAGAGGGAAATGGAGTTTGTCTGCATCAACGATCTCTAGAAATCTTTGTCCTTCTTTTAGGGTTTTCGACTCCAACAAGTTTTCTTTTGCTAAGATCCGCCCGATTCGCAGAGTTCCAAGGTTATGTGGTAGCTGGTAGAGGCCACAGTCAGGTAGTGCAATTTGATACGCAGGCACTTCCCCGTCGGATCGACTCCATTTCTCCTCGATACCGATAAAAATGGATTCAGGCAAAGCCCTGAAAATGAGACCGCCACCCAGATCATAGCGACTTTCCCGACGCTCACCAGGACTTCCCACGAGCGCACAAAGATCATCCAGAACCCGCGCTGAAACCTGTTTGACGGCCCCGGCCCTACGGATCATGCGACCCAAGATATGGGGCAAAAGAGCCGTCGGGCTCTTTTGTAACAATATCCGCTCAACCTTAAGACCGGATCTCACCGGTTTGACATGCGGCCAGAGATCATCGAGTTGACCATCAATGATCTTAAGATCAGCCGCCAGGCGCAGACCGGCCCCGGCAATACGCTCTTCGACACCGTTGCCGCCGAGTTTACGAATGACCGGCAAAAGTTCCAAACGAACCCGATTCCGACTGAACTCCAAAGAACAATTACTGGGATCTTCTCGATACGCTATCCGATTACGAGAAACATAATCCGCCAATTCAGCCCGGGTCACCTGCAAAAGCGGCCGCCCAATACGACCTCGACGACGAGGAATCCCTTTTACTCCCCTCAAACCCGACCCCCGCATCAAATTCATCAGGATGGTCTCGACCTGATCAGTGGCATTATGGGCCGTAACTATTACCGCTTGCTCACGACTTTTAAGAAAACGCTGAAAAAAGGCATAACGTACCTTACGGGCTGCGGTCTCCAGAGAGAGATGGTCACTTATGGCATCATCTCTTAAATTCCGGGCCTGCCCGACAATCAGGGGCAAACCCGATCTTAAGGCGTGGGTCGCGATAAAAAGCTCGTCATCCCGCGCTTCCGGACGCAGACCATGATTGAAGTGTATGACCCCAACAGGAATACCGGCCCGGCCGGCAAACTCCCGAACCAGAGAGAGGAGCGCCATAGAATCAAGACCGCCGGAACAAGCGACCCAAATCTCGCGGGTCCCGGTTTCGGCCGAAAACCGAGTCAAAAACTCAGTTATCCAATGTCGACTCATAGATCACCCGTACCAGATAGTGCTCCGGGGTCTCGTCCAGGGGATAAACCTTAAATGTAAAAGGGAGATCATCGGAATGAAAATCATTGAGCCATTTAATCAGCAGTGGAGCCGGGGTCAAAATCCGCACCCCAAGCTCAAGAGACCCGGCGGCAAGCGCCATCAAACTGACCTCTTTGACCGTACGCAACGATTGAAGACGCTCTTTTAACACGGCAAAATCAGCTGGGCGGCGAAAACCATCACATTGCAAAACCACCAGTTCGTCACCCTCTTGCGGCATGATATAGTCACGCAGAAGCCGGTCAAGACAGGTTTTTTGCACCTGTTCAGTCAGATTTTCCGTTAACTGTTCCAACCCAACGACATAGTCTGAGTTGATAACTTTAGCGGTCAAGGTCGGTAGATGCGTAATTATACTATTTTTTGTATCGATAAAAACAAGCTCTACCTGACAGCGCCAGAAAGATTTCCGCAAAGAGACAATCCTCTCTTCACTAACCTCGGTGGATCTGAGCGCAACAATCAGGTCACCAGGCAGTAAGCCCTGGAACCAGGCTGCGTCAGGCTTTTGTCGACTCTCAGTTTCACTTGTTTCGAGAAGCTGAACGAACATGGTCATCAGATCCGGAGAGATAGTGTCAACCATCTCCAAGCTGAAGCCATAAACGGCCAATTCCTGCTGTAAACCTTGTCGCAGAGCTGTAGGCTCCAGGGCCAAGGCATGACCCCCGCCATTCTCAATCTGTGAATGATTCTCAGTTAACCCGGCCGGTGGCAGGACAACCAGCGTCAGATGCTCGACCTGACGTCTCTTCCGCCTTTCAATTTTTCGTAACTCCTGCTCTAAAAGATCGCTCTGCAGTTCAACTCGCAACTCAACTTGATAGAGGTCACCAAGGGTACGTTCACTCTGGATTTCATAACTTTTGACGTAGAGTTTTCGCTTTTTCAGAATGTTTTCATTGATTTGCTGTTCATATTCATGGCTGGCAGCCATATCATCATAAAGATAACGACTCAGGGCCTCTCCAAGAGCATCAAAAACCGCTTCACTGCGGGCCTTTTCAGACCCGCTGACCAGCACCGCCTGACCGGCTGTCGTTTTGACCACGGAAACCGCCTGCGCAAACGCAAAATTGCGGCCGAGAGTAAGCAGTAAAAACCCGGCCACAAGTAAACTAACTCTCACAATCTTCACTTAGAAGTTTCTCCCTTTTCAGCGCCTACAGAGAGGTCATTGAGAAACTCATCCAGAGGTGCTTGCATGGTTTCAGGCAACAACATTACAATTGTCTTACAATGGGGCAGGAAACGGGGCAGAAGCTTACCTCCTGAAGTAAAAGAGTTTTCCGGACCCCAGAAAAAAATTACCAGAAAAAGCACCATGGCAACAAATACGGCACTTTTTACCCCTCCCAGAACTGCGGCTGGAAAACGGCTTTCAGGGCCTATGGCACCACCCGCCATATTCGATTTCACCACCAGATGAATCAGAAAAAAGGCCAGCACCCCAGCCGCATAGAGAACCAAAAAAGCAATAAATAAAGTAACCTCTTGATTCCGTAAAGTCGACAGGAGAACCTCGGCCACCTGCAGATAGAAACGTGATGCCAGCGAAATGCCCAGAATAACCCCAACCAGGGCTATCACTTCAGCCAGCAACCCCCGGCAATAACCCAAGTAAGCTCCGGCAAAAATAATAATAATGATTATCACATCAAGTGAATTTACCACCAGATCTCTCCTCCTTCATCTATTCAACTCATTACTAAGCACTGCAGTAGCGGCCTGACGGGCGCTGTAGACCAGACCGCCAAGACCAAAACCTGGCAAGTTATGCCAGCCAACCTGATAAAAACGGCAAAAGCTTCCGGTCAATGGCAGAAAACCACCGCCCATCATCGCCGGTAGCCGGGGCTGCCAACCCCAGACAGCGCCCTTCTCCGGTTCGATATGATCATCCACAGCCTGCCAGCGATGCTCAATTGAGCCTTGACCGTTTTCAGCTTTAGGCCCGAAGAAAGTAGATGCGCAGAAATCATCCGCTTCCCGGCAATCAAGATGATATAAAGCTGAACCAATTGGCCGCTGAATTTGATCATGAACTGTCTGAAGATGACTAAATCCCGGATCATCAAGTCGAAATTGACGTTTGAAATCCCGCCTCTGCTGGCCCAAAGAAACCTCTTGCGTTAAAGAGTTAGGATCTGAGTCAGCCAGAAATACCGTTGCCCGACAAGCCACTTTCGCATCATTGCCGACCCCGATAAACCACTTGCCATCAAAGACCGGTGACCACTCTTCATCTACCTGATGCGCTCCCTGAGAAAGCAAGTATTCATGCAGGCGTTTTTTAAGTCCCTCGACGCCAATCCAGGCATCGGGTGCCAAAAGAGTCTGCACCCCATAGGCAAATGACAAAAGTGGCGGATCCGCAAAGCGGCTCAAAGAAACCAATGGTATCAACGAACGCCATAGCTGCTGCTCTTTAAGCGGGATTTCAGCTGTATCAAGCCAGCTTTTAAGGGTACAATTGCGACGTTCGCGCAAAAGTTCATTACGCACCAGCAACCAGATCATACGCCCGAGACCACCCAGGGACGAGGCCGGCATTTCGAGACCTTGTACCATACAACGGTCAAGCAGTTGCCACAATTGTTTCAGCTCAAGCCATAACTTTTGCGAAAGTGTCGACTCTACAAAATCAGACCAAGACCTGACCCGGGCTTCGTTCTGCCAGGAAAAAAAATCGACCGGGGGATTTTCCATATCAGTCACGGTCGCCAGCAATTTGGTCGGATAGCCGCGCACAACAGGAATCAGAAAATTCGGATCCGGCGCTTTATTGGGCAATGGTGGCAAGAGCAGAACCCGGCATTTTTCTTTTACGAGAAAAGCTGCCGCCAGCAACGGACCAAGATCATCTTTGCGGCAGATCAGCTCATAATCAACGGCCATCTTCTCTCACCGCACTCTCCAAAAGGGTTATCATTCCCCTCCGACAATCAAACTCCATCATGATCCCTTGTGGAAATATAAAGCTTTGTGGGCAGTGCCCATAGGAAAAATTTATCAACACCGGAAAATCATCGCCGGCGAAAAAATCTTTCAGAAAATTCGGCAAAAGTGGTTCTTCAATTTTATTCGGCAGGCTAAACTCTCCACAGACAACCGCCGCAGGAGAGTTAAAGACCCCAGCCAGACGCAGCTGAGTCAAAGCCCGGTCAATCCGATAAAGAGGCTCACCACGATCCTCAATAAAAATAATTTTCCCAGCAAGATCCGGCATATAGGGAGTACCGACTAGGCTTGCCAACAATGTCAGGGTGCCCCCCAAAGAGCGACCGGAAAAACGCGAGGCCCGCAGATACTCAATTTTTTGAGAGACTAAATAGGCTGACAGCAAGGGCTTGACTTCAGCCTCTTTGGCACCAGTCAAAAGGCCCCACAATAAAGCACTGTTAACGGTTCCGGGTCGCGCCATCTCGACCGCCAGCATGGGTCCTGAAAAGGTCACCAGCTTAAGTCTTTGCCAAAGCGCGAGCTGAAGAGCAGTCAAATCACTGAATCCAAGAATAATTTTGGGGTGCCGGCCAATCAGCGCAAAATCGAGAAACGGCAAAAGCGGCAAGCTACCGTAACCCCCACGGGCCGCGATCAGACCCTTGACCTCGGGATCAAGCAATAGATTTTCAAAATCAGCCAGACGGGCTCGCAGATCACCAGCCACATGATAAGATCGACCTAAAAGTGAGCCCCCCTCCCGGTTCCTAAAACCTGATTGAGTGAGATACTCTTGCCCTTTACGAACATATTCCAGGCGCACCGGACTGGCGGGAGCAAAGATCCCCAATTGGTCTCCAAATTGCAGAACCGGCGCTTTCAGTATTTTCATTGTCATAATACAGTTGAAAATCGATAAAAACAGTCTACCATAATCAGTCTCAAATTGAATTGGCAACCAGCCTTAGCAAAACAATTGACAAAAGTCAAAAATTATATTAAGTCCTTCAAATAATTAGATTTTTATGATGGCATAATAGGGTTTTAATCGATCTCGACACTAACACCATCGTAATAAGACACAAAGCAAATGGCACAATAAATGCTTTAAATAAGCAACGGTGCTTACGCCCTTTAGGAGTGTGCAACTTACAAAAGGCGGGGTCTTTACGGGCCGTCAAAATTAAAGATTTTCAAGCCTGCAACTATGGCATTATTTAAAATTGACTAAAAAACCAGGTTTTTTATCCAAATTCAAAAACGCCTTTACCCGCCACAAGGGTAAAATGGTCGAGATTCCTGAAGAGGTTATAAGTTCGCTTGAAGAACAACTCAGGCAAACTCCTAACAATTTTCGACTGCGCCTGAAACTGGCCGACAACTACCTGTCTTACGGTGAACGGGAACAGGCCCTGGAAGAGTATTGCAAAAGTGCACGCCTATATCTGGAACATGATTTTACGCCACTAGCTGTCGCCACCTACAAAAAAATTCTCAATGAAGAACCGCAACACCTTGAAGCCAACCTCGAACTGGGCCGCATTTACCGACAAAAGAAGTTTTACGCCGATGCAACATCTTATTTCCGCGTGGCCTTTGACAATTATAGAGAAAATGGTTTAAACGACAGCGCTCTGCAAACACTGGAGACTATCATTGAGATCGCCCCGGACAAGGAGCCCTTCAGACTGTTGCTACAGGAGCTTTTTCCGGATCACCGGGAGAGCGAAAAGAGTATCTATTCAGATATTATCGTCGCCCACGCACAAACCCCACCCGAACCCCAGCCACACCCGGAGAACAGTGATGACGCGGGCCTTTTCTTCGATCTAGGAGCTGAACTTGGAGATGAGATTACAAAGATTGATGATTTTTCCATAACCGAAACCGATACCGACGAAGCTGAGGGAAACCCTCAGGAACACGGCGTTGAGGAGATTTTTCAAACCCTGAAATCAACCCTTCATGAAGATAAAGACGGCACTGACTCTGACAAATTCCATTACAATCTGGCTTTATCTTACAACGAGTTAAAAATGCCGGAACAAGCTTTGCTGGAAAGTGAAGAAGCCCTGAAATCAACCAATTTCCGCCTCCCGGCCCTACTTTTACGCAGCCGCATTTTTTTAAGTCAGGGGTCACCTTCGACAGCTTTGTCCCAAATCCAGCAAGGTCTACTGGAAAAGGGGCTGTCCCGACAGGATTTTTCAACCTTCAAATTGCAACTCGGCCTGATACTCAAAGAGATGGGCCATTATCCCCAGGCTCTTGAAGCTTTTCGTGAAGTCTACTCACTCGACCCCGATAACAAGAAACTGGCCGATGAAATTTCTTCACTCGAAAATTCCACCAACCAGACAAAGTCCACCTAATCTTTTCTATATCTATATCGAAGAAACATAATTCTTGACCATCTTAAGTTAAAATCAATTAGGTAAGCGAAGAATTACAATGGCCATTTTCAATTACAAAAAGAGAGAGATCAGTGCCAAGATTGTCTATTACGGCCCGGCCCTTTGCGGAAAAACAACTAATGTTCAGCATATTCACCAGAAGTTAAATCCGCGACAGAGAGGCGAACTGGTCTCTTTGGCAACCGATGCCGACCGCACCCTCTTTTTTGATTTTCTGCCGATTGAACTGGAAAATGTGGGCGGTTTTAAAACCCGTTTCCAGATCTACACGGTTCCAGGGCAAGTCTACTACAACTCCACCCGCAAAGCGGTCTTGACCGGGGTCGACGGCGTCATTTTTGTGGCCGATTCCCAAATTTCCATGGAACAGGAGAACCTCGAAAGCTTAAACAACTTGATAGAAAACCTCAAATACTACAATCGCGATGTCAACCAAATCCCCCTGATTCTGCAATACAACAGGCGTGATCTTGACAATATTATGACCATGGAGGAACTCGACAAGCTCCTCAACCATCATCAGCTCCCCAGTTTTGCCGCTTCCGCAGCTACTGGAAACGGTGTCCTACAACCCCTGACAGCCTGCTGCAAACAGGTATTGCAGGATTTAAAACGCAAAAGCTTACAAACTGAACAGATCGCATCAAACAAACCGGGACCAAGCACATCTCCAGCCGCCCCCCCAGCTGGCAATAAATCCACAGAACCCGGCACCCAACCACAAAACCTCATCGAAAATAACGCCCTCACCACCGGCAACCACCCCCCGTTTGCCGTCCCCCAGACCGATCAGCCACCAACCGAGATGCACTCGGCAACCGGCAAACCATTTAAACCTGAAATCGCACAGGTAGGTAAAGCCAGACTCATCAACCCGCACACCATAACTCTACCTCTGCGCTTATCAACTGACGCCGACCAACGTAACCTGATCAGCGTCGATATCACTTTCAGCATTAACGATTTTTGTCGAGCGGATCCTTAGAACGATGCCGAAAGAAACACAAAAAAACCGCCTCAGTGCAAAAACCAGAAAACAGTTTCTTCTGGCCTTACTGTTGTTGGTTATTCTATGGCCGGCAACCAGCTGGGGAAGCGATCCATCGGGAGCCGCTTGGCAAAAAGTTATCCAATCACCCAGAACCTCGGTTCAGTTTTTAGAGCCGTCGCTAAACCATTTCATCCAAAAACAACGACAGAGCCATATCCGCAATGCCACAATGTACTCCCTTGCCCTCCTTGAAATGGCCGCCCGAACAGACTTGAAAGATGAGGTTAAGACCCTGTTGACAAATGCGGCGATTACGATCTCGCCGGACTACTCATTTCCCGAAACCGCCCTGTGCAAACTCCTTTTTCAACAACACCACTACCTAAGATCCCTGCTCAGCATGGTTCGAGCCGTCAAGAAATTCCAGACCAATCCTCAGGAAAACTTTTACGCTTCAACCTTTTTCTGGTTTGCCGCCGCTTTCACCCCTTTAGCACTGTTTTTTCTAATCACTTTTTTAATGACGATCAAATACTACCGGGCCTTTTGCGAAATGGGCCGGATCAAATTAAACCGCCAGGGGAATTTCACCTTGCTAGCGGTCACGGCGGCAGCCTCCGTTATTATAATCCTAGTTCCGGCCCCCTTGCCCGGCCTACTCCTGCTGGCAATCGGGATCTCCCTACTGGCAACCAGGCGGGATGCAATCACTTCAGCCCTGCTGCTCTCAACCCTTCTCATCGTGCCTCTGGCCTACGAAAAAGGCATGGCCTCACTACTGGCACTCGACTCATCATTTTTCAAAGCAGCTCGGCATAACACGTCCGGTCTTTACAGTGAAACTGATGGAGTCGCCTTAAGACAGCCGGCCACCAACCAAAGCCAACTGGCATTGCAGCTTTTTTCTCAAGCCGAGTCCGCCCGCCTCCGGGGAGAATACGCCAAAGCCAAAATTTTTCTGGAGAAAATAATCTCCGACAAGATTGAACTGGGCGCCGTTTACAACAACCTTGCCAACCTCTATCTTCTACAGGACAAGCCCGAAAAAACCGAAGCCCTATATCTTCAGGCCGGCAAACTTGAAAAAACCTCTGGAGCCCCATACTACAACCTCAGCCAAACCTATATCCGCCAATCTTTTGCTCTTGAGAAGAGTTCACAAGCCTTAGAGCGAGCCTTCAAGCTGGACCCGGCCTTAAGGCAATCTCTTGACAACAACAAAGAGCTCACCATACAGGGCAACACTAAACTGATATTCATGTCCTTACCTAAAAAATTTTACCGGCGCTATGCCGACTCTCAGCCCGGAAAAGATGTTTTTCTGCCGGAATTTCTCAGCCGCATTCTCTTTCCCGGAGCCGGCAACGGCAGCTATTTCACTATGGTTCTATTATCTCTGGGCGGCCTTTCCTACTTAGCAAAGCGGGCTCCGACAAACAGGAGAATCTGCATTAATTGTGGCCGACTGTTTCATCCGGCCCGAAAACAGAGGGAAAAGAGCTGCCCCTCCTGTCGTTTCAGCAAACAGCCTGAGTTATCCGCTTTAGTGGATAACGCGACGAACGAAACCGGCCGGATGAGGAATCGATCGTCAACCCTGATACTGACCGTAGCCGGTGCCCTTTTGCCTGGTTTTTACCCATTCATGACCGGTAACATTTTTATCGCCATGAGCCTATCACTCCCGATTCTACTCTGGCTCTACAATCTCCTCATCTGCCAAACCGGTATTATGGATCTTTTCCCACCTTCAACCGCATGGCTGAACTTTGTCTTTCCGGTCATCTTCTGGAGTATTAATCTTGTTGCACTGGTTCTGACGCGCTACCGGCACCAGCGCCGGAATTTATCCAGGAGCAACTCATGAAAACTTCCCAGCCAGCCAAAGGCTTGAATGCCGACCTCGAAAACTTTGAACTGACCGACATCATGCAGCTCATCACCCAACAGGTAAAATGTGGTATTTTAAGTGTAGAGGGCGATGACGGCAGATGTTCATGGTCATTTATGGATGGCAGCCTGATCGATTTCAATTGCCACTTTCCCGGCCAAGCCCTTGACCTGGAAACTATCCTGATCAAAGGTGGTTATATTGGTAAAAGTCATCTCCACTCTTTACTGGGAGAAGGCACCTTAAGCCCCGCCCACAACCTGGAAAAAACACTCATAAAGAACGGTATTATCAGCCGGGAAGAGCTTGAAAAAACAAACCTGCGCCGCCTGGTAGAGTCATTCATTATCACTTTGCAATGGACCAAAGGTCGATATAAATTTATCCCCACCAGCGAAGTCAAAAGCAAACCCTTCTTTCCACCTCAAGACACCAATTTCATCATCCTTGAAGCCCTGCGCCAGATAGATGAAATGACGGTCATGAAAAAACGACTATTGCCATTGGAAAAGGTTTATGAAACTACGCTGGCTTTAAGCAGCGATGAATCTTCAACAAAGGATGATTCACTATTTCAGGAAGGACTGGAAAATCAATTCGACAAGGATGAGCTCGGCGTCTACAAGCTTATTGATAGCAAACATTCTCTGGCCGATATTCTCAACATCAGCATAATTGGCCAGTTTCACACCTGCCGCATCATGCTGGACTTCCTTGATCGGGGTATTATAGCCCCTCTGACTTCAGGTTCAGCCAAGCCCTACCGCAGCAAATCTTCCGAGAGTAACAGGAACTTTACGGGAATCGCCCTACTACTTTTAAGCGGGGCACTGATGCTCACGGTCTTCATTTCAGGCTGGCACCATAAAAAACCTGAAAAGAAGAAAGGCCCGACTTTTTTTACTGCAATCATAGACAACTTGCGGGCCGACCAGCAACAGGTCCGGGAACAAGCTCGAAAGTTGCTGCTTCAACAAAAACCATAGACTTAATAAGGAGGTCGAAACGATGGCTGTAGAGTATCAAAAACTGGGCTTTGTCAACACCAAAGAGATGTTCGCCAAAGCTTTTGCCGGCGGCTATGCCGTACCGGCTTATAATTTTAATAACATGGAGCAACTGCAAGCAATTATCAACGGCTGTGGACAGTCCAACTCACCGGTCATCATTCAGGTTTCAAGCGGAGCCCGAAAATATGCTGATCAGACCCTGTTGCGCTACCTCGCCGAAGGGGCCGTCGCCATGGCCCGTAAAGCTGGATATCAAAATCCGATTGCCCTTCATCTCGACCATGGTGATTCGTTGGAACTCTGTATTTCATGCATTGAAAGCGGTTTTTCTTCAGTCATGATCGACGGTTCCCACCTACCCTATGAAGAAAACGTTGCCCTGACTGCCAAAGTCGTCGAATTCGCCCATAGTTTCGAGGTCTCGGTTGAGGGAGAACTCGGGGTTTTGGCCGGGATTGAAGATGATGTGGTGGCCGCCAAATCGATTTACACCAACCCTGAACAGGTCGAAGATTTTGTCCGCCGAACCGGAGTCGATTCTCTCGCCATCTCAATCGGCACCTCACATGGGGCTTATAAGTTTAAACCCTCGCAATGCAGTTGTAATGAGCAAGGAATTCTGGTACCGCCACCTCTACGGTTCGATATTCTTACAGAGATTGAACGCCGGATTCCCGGTTTTGCCATTGTTTTGCATGGTTCCAGCTCGGTCCTGCCCAAATATGTTGAGACCATTAACCGGCACGGCGGTAAACTTGAAGCCGCGGTCGGCATTCCCGCCGAGCAACTCAGACAGGCTGCAAAGTCAGCGGTCTGCAAAATCAACATCGATTCAGACGGCCGCCTGGTAATGACCGCCATGATTCGCAAAGTGTTTTCTGAACAACCACAGGAGTTCGACCCCCGCAAATATCTGGGACCAGCCCGGAATGAATTAACGAAAATGATTATTGAGAAAAATGAAAGTGTCCTAGGCAGTGCCGGACGAGGGTAGATTAGTGGTCAACTTGAAACGGGTTTAAAAAACCCGAGGCTACAACTTTTTCGCCACCACACTTATATCAAACCATTTAAAGGACCACCCTTGACGGCTAGACGTTCAATTCGGGCCCGGCTCTTAGAATCCTCAATCAACAAAGGAGCATGATGCACCTTGTGGCGGGCATCAATCAGTAAAGGGCCGCCGCAACCCCAGTGCTTATCGACAACCCGGGCTCTAACGCCGTAGATATCGAGGGCCGGATCAGAACGGGTAAAGGTGACCCAGAGAAAATTATCGAGGGTGCGGGCCGTAAATTCACTGTCATCGACGACCAGCAGCAGAGGCAAGCCCTCTTCCTGATGGTTTTGAGACAAGCCACGCAACAATCTTTCAATTGCCGTCCGCGTCTGGGCTCGGCTCTCCTCACGACAGCTCGGGCCCTTGATCGCGACGATACCGGGCAGAACCAAACGGGGCTCGGAAAAACCGTCAGCCAGACGCCAATCCGAAGGCCATTCTTCGATTAAATCCCGCACCTTATCTCCGACTGCCGCAATCACCACTTTCGACCCTTGGTTGAGACCGGATCCCGAATAATCAAGTGTATCGATCGTGGTTCGGGTCTGGAAATGAAGATCTCGACGCCAGTCAACCCTTTCGAGTAGATGCCTGAAAAAGGCCGGCAGATCATTAAGATCGAGCTGCGGGTTGTCCTCTTTAGCAGCAATTAACAGATATTTAGCTAAAGAGAGCTGACCCTGGCCTAAAATAGCATTGGCTTGGGTCAGAAGTTCCCGAGGCTCCCGACGCTTCTCATAAGGAAGATAACGCTCACTACCCAAGACTAAAAGCAGAGGGTGAACCCCGGCGGCATCCACTGCATGGACTCCGACAACCCCCGGTAGCACCGAAGGGATCAGACGACCGGTAAGTTCATGAATAAATTTGCCAAATACCGTATCTTCCTGAGGCGGTCGACCAACCGAGATAAAAGGCCAGATCGCGCCGGGACGGTGGTAAACCTTTTCAACCCTGACAACCGGAAAAT
>JAGHAQ010000053.1 GCA_021161425.1 Candidatus Tharpella sp.
GGGGATGGTTTACTTTTGTGCTCGTTAACGCAATGCCGGCTTAGATTTTGTGACAGACGTCAATGATTTGACGGGTTGTAGTCCCTCTATAAAAGTTATTTTCTTTTTCTTTCGTTAATGGTAATGTTTTAAGCGGTGGAGAGAGCCGGAAAAAGGGTTGGCATAATCATTGCTGGTCTTAAGTTCCCGGATAATTAGTGATAAAACCTTTCACCTTGGGTGATTTGCTTTTCAGGTTTGAGAGTCAAATGGATTTTGCAACGATTTTAGGTGTTATCTCCGCTTTTTCGTTGGTTATTGCGGCGATTTCGACAGGTGGCGGCCTGCTGGTTTTCTGGAGTGTTCCTTCTCTGTTGATTGTTGTTGGCGGAACCTTTGGTGCGACCTTGATAAACTATCCTTTGAGTGAGTTTGCCAGCCTTTTGCGCTATCTCAAGAACGCCCTTTTAAAAGACCGGATGCCTCTGAATGAAAATATCGATACCCTGGTACGGCTCGTGCGGGAGTCTCGTAAAGAAGGTATTCTGGCCCTGGAAAATCGCAGTAACGATGTCAATCTTGACCCCTTCATGCGTCAGGGTCTGGTGTTTCTGGTTGATGGCTTGAAAGCTGAAATGATTGAAGATATTTTGATTCTTGATATGGAAAGTACGCGCGAGCGCCATGAATTGGGAGCTCATGTCTTTGCGACAATGGGAACGGTAGCTCCAGCTATGGGGCTGGTCGGCACCTTGATTGGTCTGGTGCAGATGTTACAGACCATGGATGACCCGGCCAGTATCGGGCCGGCCATGGCGATCGCTCTGCTGACCACTTTCTATGGGGCGGTACTGGCAAATTTTATCTTTTTGCCGTTGGCGGGAAAACTGCGTCGCCGCAGCCAGCGTGAACTCTTTTCACGAAGATTGATTACCGAAGGTATTGTTGCCATCGCGCGCGGCGATAATCCTCAGGTTGTGCAATATCGGCTTGAGTCTTTTCTGCCGCCGGCCTGGCGTACTGGGCCGCGTTTGATGTCTTCTGGTGGGGAGGGGAGCTGATGGAAAAGCTGGGTTTGCCCGCAACCTTGATGAGTGGCGCGGAAAATGCGACCCTGGCTCCCTTGATGGCTTCTTTAAGTCTAATTTTGATCGCCTTCTTTATCCTCTTTTATTCGATGACTGTCATCGATGAGAGCAAAAAAGCGGTGGCAGTTGGTTCTTTGCAAGGTAGTTTTGGTTATCTCGATGGTGGGCAAGAGAGTGAGAGCTTGAAAGTGCCTGAAGTTCAACTATTAAGTGCGCCCTTGATCAAAGAGCGGGCGGCCGATCTTCAGGCCAGATTAAATAGCTACATGCAGCGTCGTGGACTTAAAACAAGTGATGTTAAAGTTTTCGCCGAAGACCAAGGGATTGATATCTCTCTGGCCCACCGGCTTCTCTTTGCCCCGGGATCTGCGAGCTTGAGTCCGGGGGGTGAAGCTTTGATGTTGAAGGTTGCGGGTCAGCTCAAAAACTTGCGTCAAGTACGTTTTGAATTGTTCGACTATACAAGTGCAAGTGGTAAAGAATTGGCTACCCTTAAGGGTCTTCCTCTGGCCGCTTTACGGGCCGCAGGGCTTTACCGTTTTCTGGTTCTGCGCGGCGGCTGGCAGGCCGATGTAGTTCGGGCTTTTGGCCGGGTTACCGAACCGGATTCAGCAAAAGCCGGCGCTTCTTCGAAAGAGCATCTTCTGCTGAGGGTGATTGGCGGGGTTCCGGTTTCTGGTGTGAACGGGAAAGAGGGAAATCTTAAAGTTGGTGACTATACTTTTTGATTACGAAGGTATCATGTCTCTATTTCGTCGAAAAAAGATAGTTGTGGTTCAGCCTTTGTCGCCGAGTGGCGATGGCTGGATGGTAACCCTCTCGGATATGCTTTTATTGTTATTGACTTTTTTTGTCCTGTTGATTTCGATGTCATCCTTTGAGCATGGTTTGCTGAACGAGATTTTCGGGGGGCCTCGTCCGGGGTCAATTGGAGTGCTTAATCGCGGTGCAAGCATTCCTATAATAATTTCTGCCGAGAAGTTGCAAAGAGAGGTTAAGGCACGAAAGGAGTTGGCTTTTTATAGGAGACTTTCAGAACCGCTCTCGAGGATGCTTGATGTGTTAGAACGACGGCTTGGCAAAGCGTCGCTCCGGGTTGATGTGATTGACGGCAATCTTGAGCTGGAGATCATGAGTGACAAACTTTTTGGTACTTTGGATGATATCTTGAAAGATCAGGGGGGAGAGACGGTACGTCAGCTTGGAAGTTTTCTTAAGTCTTGGAACGGGCTTCTTGAAATCGAGGTCTATACAGATAATTTTCCATTGCATACATCTCGTTTTCCCGATAATAATGTTCTTGCTGCCCGGCGCGGGGAGCGTCTGGTTGCGGCCCTGGAACAGGCCGGCACAAAACGGGCGCGGGTATTGCTGGCAGCCTACGGTGCCGATCGTGCCGTTGTCGTTAACGATACGCCAAAACATCGTCAGCGTAATCGCAGGATAGTGTTTCGTTTGCCTGGTTGGGCGCATGTGGTTGGGAAAGAGGGCCGAATTTTTGAAAGTCTATCAATAGGTTGTTTTTTGGAGGAAGAAAGTGGCAAAAAAAAAGGATAAGGATACGGAAGCCGTTGCAGAGGGAGTGGAAGGTAAAAAATCAAAAAAAGGTCTCCTGATTATCATTATTTTTATCGTCCTGTTGCTGGGGGGCGGTGGTTTTGGTGCCTACTGGTTTTTGTTGCGGGCTCCGGAGCCGACAGCTGAACAGTTGGCCGAGATGGAAGCGGCCAAGAAGCCGGAGCCTGTGATTCTGCCGGTCTTTGCATTGAAACCGTTTGTTGTCAATCTGGTGGATAAAAAGTCGCGGCGTTACCTTAAAGTGACGATGAAGCTTGAGCTCAGCAACGAAGAGCTGCTCGAAGAGGTTGATAAACGTCGGGCCCAGCTCAGAGATGTGGTGTTGACTATGCTAAGTTCCAAGACAGCGGCTGAGATTGGCAGTATGGAGGGTAAGTTTCTGTTGCGTCAGGATATCATCAAACGGGTAAATGTTAACCTGGTTACCGGGAAAGTGACCAAGGTTTATTGGGAAGAGTTTGTTGTTCAGTAAAGGTTTTTTTTAGCGATCAGGTATTAACCCTTAGGTGTTAGCTCGATAAATCAATCGGAAACACCGTAGGCTAAAAGCTAACAGCTAATCGTTTTTAGGTAAGGTTATGAGTCAGGTTCTGTCACAGGATGAAATTGATGCTCTACTGCAAGGCGTAGGTGGCGGTGAAGTCGAAACCGAAACCGATCAGCCGCTTGCGGATGACGAGTTTCAATCGTATGATCTGACCAGCCAGGAGCGGATTATCCGCGGTCGGATGCCGACCCTGGAAATCATTAATCAACGTTTCGCTCGGACTTTCAGAACTTCACTCTCGGCCTTGTTACACAAGGTTATTGATGTTACCCCCTTGGTTTCTGATATGATGAAGTTCGGGGAGTTTCTCAAGACAGTTCCGGTGCCGGCCAGCATTCACCTTTTCAAGATGGAACCCTTGCGGGGGATGGCGCTGGTCATTGTTGAGAGCAAGTTGGTTTTTTCCCTGATCGATATGTTTTTCGGTGGTGGCGGCCGCGATACCGTCAAGGTTGAGGGGCGCGACTTCACCGCTATCGAGGAACGGGTTGTTCGCAAAGTGGTAGAAGCTTCCCTGGTCTGTATGGAGGATGCTTGGAGCCCGATAGCGGATATTCGCTTTTCCTTTGTTCGTTCAGAGATCAATCCTCAGTTTGTGACTATCGTACCGCCTAGTGATGTGGTTATACTCTCCACCTTTACTTTGGAAATGGAGGAGTTTTCCGGGGCGATTACGGTCTGTATTCCCTATTCATTGGTTGAGCCGTTACGTAATAAACTCTATACCGGTTTTCAAAGTGAACGGTTGGAGGTTGATGTTGCCTGGTTAAGGCGTTTGGTTAGCCGTTTAATGTCGGTTGATGTCGGTCTCTCGGCAACCTTGGGAACCTCTGAAATTACGGCCCGCCAACTTCTTGAGCTGAAAGTTGGAGACATCGTTCCCTTACGTCAAGATGCTTCAGAATTTATGCAGGTCTCGATTGAGAAAAATTTTAAATATCGGGCGGTAGCCGGTACATCTAAAGGTTCCAAGGCAATTATGTTAAAGCAGAAAGTGAGAAGATAAGGGGCGGTCTGATGGACGATCTTTTTGATCAGGTAAAAAAAGAGTTGGAAAGTAATGGTGAACTTGAGGCTGCCCCGGAAGTTGAGAAGGCCGCCCCGGAACAGAGTGCTCAGGAGTTGACAGATGATATCTCTTGGGATGATGTCGCCGGTGAACTCGAAGAGCAGCGGACAATGATCAAGGACGAGGCGGCCGGCAAAACCGCATCTTCTGCCGGTACGGTAGAAGATGATCCGGCTATCGACAGCAGTGACGGTCTATTGTCGAGCCTTAGTACAGAGCAGCGCCAGCAACTGCCACCTAATATCGGTTTTATTCTCGATATTCCGTTGCAGCTTTCAGTCGAGATCGGGCGCACCCGGATGATTATCAATGATCTTCTCCAACTCGGCCAGGGGTCGGTGATTGAACTTGAAAAGTTGGCCGGAGAACCCTTTGACGTTCTGGTTAATAATAAACTGATCGCTCGAGGGGAAGTGGTGGTGGTGAATGAAAAATTTGGTATCCGCCTGACCGATATCATCAGTCCGACCGAACGGATTGAACAGCTTAAGTAGGCTTTAGACGAAATGAAGTTAATAAATAGAACTTGTTGCAGCCGAAGTCTGGCCCCGCTTTTCTTCTTGTTTTTGGGAGTGCTGTTTATCGAAGTCCTTAGCAGCAGTCCGGCTGGGGCCGCTGAACTTGGTTTCAATGCGGCCGATAAGAAAATGATTTTCACCATTCCCTATGAAACCGTGCCCGAGGTCAACGCCCTTTTTCATGATCTCGGAGAACAGGTGGTACTGATTCTGCCCTCTTTGGGGCTTGAGGCCGAAGTTCAGGAGCAGCCTCTTGATGATGATTGGGTGACGGCTTTTGGGGTGGAGAGAGATGGTCAAAAGTTGCGTTGGTATCTTAAGAAACGCGATTCGGCTCTTAAGGTAAAATCTTTTCTGGCGTTAGAGCGTAAAAACACCGTTTTGCAGGTCGTACTTTTGAAAGAGTATCGTTCCTGGACAGCCCCGGATTATCCAGATAAGCCCGCTACACTGACATCTGAAACTCGAACCAGTGGTAAAATGGATCGTGTCAAGCAGTTGCTTGAGAGGTCGGATGGAGGTGATAATGGAGTGACAAGCGAGGCTGAGCAAACTCCCGAATCACCTCCCTCTCTTCTGATGTCGGGTCTGCGCAGCCTGATCGTTCTGGTGTTTCTGGTCTTGGTTATTGTGGCACTCTCTCTGCTGTTGAAACGTTATCGTCGGGGGCGCCGAGGTTTTGGTGGTTCCGGTCTGGTCAAAGTTTTAGGGGTGGAAACGGTGGCTGGTAAACATCAGGTAATGTTATTAGAGCTGCTTGATGAAATTATGGTGGTCGGCATTTCCGGTGAGCAGATGACGGTGTTGACGACCATTAATGATCCCGGAAAAGTAGAGGAGTTGCGTTTGCTTAAGGATGGCTCCCAAAGCGGCCGGAGATTTGGCGGTTACCTGAAAGGTCTTCTCGAGAGAGAGGATGGCGCGGAGAGGGAAGCGCCGGTTTCGACCTCAGGAGAGAATGTCGTCGGTGCTTCTTACCAGCGGCCGGTAACCGGTAAACCGGAAAATTCGGAAAATCCGGAGGAGTTGCCGGAGAATTATCAGGAGGTGGTCAGTCAGATTAAAGACCGCCTCAAAAGTAGTGATCGGAGTCGTCGGGAATGAGGCGTGATACTCTATTAACCGTTCTGGTTTCAGGGTTGTTCCTTTTCCTGTTGCCGGTTTTTGCCGGTGCGGCTCAGGAGGTCGCAATACCGACCCTGCAGATCGGAGTTGGTGCCACTAACGAACCCGGTCAGGTCTCGATTGCGATTCAGGTGCTGCTTCTTTTGACGGTTCTGGCTCTGGCCCCGTCAATCCTGATTCTGATGACCTCTTTTACAAGGTTGGTCATTGTTTTTCATTTTCTTCGTCAGGCGGTTGGTACTCAGACGATGCCGCCCAACCAGGTACTGGTTGGACTAAGTCTCTTTCTGACTTTTTTTATCATGTACCCTGTTTTTAACCGGATTAACGAAGATGCCTTCCAGCCTTATGTTGCCCAAACGATTGGTCAAGAGGAGGCTTTCAACCGGGCTCTTGCCCCTTTGCGGGAGTTTATGTTCAAACAGACCCATGAGGATGATCTGGCGATGTTTATCTCTATGGCCAAGATTGAGAGACCGCAAACTTTTGCCGACATTCCGACTCATGTTTTGATCCCGTCATTTATTATCAGTGAATTGAAAACCGCTTTTCAGATCGGTTTTCTCATCTACATTCCTTTTTTGATGCTTGATATGGTGGTCGCCAGCGTCCTCTTGTCGATGGGTATGATGATGTTGCCGCCGGTTATGATTTCGCTGCCATTTAAATTAATCCTCTTTGTTATGGCTGACGGATGGCGGTTGATGGTCGGTTCATTGATGCAGAGCTTTTGAGGTTGAGGAATAAAAAATGACTCCGGAATTTGTTGTGGCTCTGGCCAAAAGTGCGATGGAGACCACTTTGTTGATCTGTGCACCGATGCTCGGTACGGGGTTAGCGGTAGGTCTTTTAGTCAGTATTTTTCAGACTGTTACCTCAATTCAGGAGATGACCCTGACCTTCGTTCCGAAGATTGTCATCGTTTTTCTCGCGGTCATCTATTTTTTCCCCTGGATGCTTCAGTATATGGTCGATTTTACAACCCGGATCATGATTTCTATCCCCAGTGTCATTCATTGATGGTTTGTGGGTCTGATTTGAGGATGAGATGAATTTTCTGCCTGTAATAACGGTCGCTGATATTGGCCATTTCTTTCTCCTGCTGACTCGGATCGGGGCTCTGATCTTCTTTTTTCCGGTTTTAAGCAATCAGGCAGTGCCGATGACCCTAAAGGCCGCCTTTTCGATGCTTTTGGCGCTGCTCTTTTTTAAGATTGTCCCACCGCTTGCCGGGACACCGCTTTTTAGTCGGGAGTTGATCGAGATTGCCCTGGCTCTGTTGCGGGAGATGGTTATCGGCATGCTTGTCGGTCTGCTTGCCAGCCTGCTCTTTGCGGCGGTCCAGACCGCCGGCCAGATGATCGGTTTTCAGATGAGTTTTGCGGTGGCCAATGTTGTCGACCCGGTAACCAGTATGCAGGTGCCGTTGATCTCTCAGTTTTACTATATATTGGCAATGTTGCTTTTTTTGGCCTTCGGCGCGCATCGTTGGGTCTTTAAGGCCCTGGCCGAAAGTTTTCACCTGGTTCCGTTGGCCGGTTTTACGCCCGGCGAGGGTTTGCTGGATTTGATGCTGCGCTATTCAGCGGCGATGTTTTCAACCGCGATCAAAATTGCAGCTCCTCTGATGGCGGCTCTGCTGCTTAGTGATGTGAGTCTCGGAGTGGTTGCCAGAACGGCCCCGCAGATGAATATCTTTATTGTTGGCATGCCTTTGAAGATTCTTTTGGGGATGCTGTTGATGGGTTTTTCCTTTCCCTACCTGGCGACGATGCTGGGGGGGCTTTACCGGCTTCTCTTTAATGATATTATGCTGCTGCTCAGCGCTTCCGGGGGAGGCTGGTAATGGCCAAAGATCCGAGTAAAACTGAAAAGCCGACCGGGAAAAAACTTGGTAAATCCCGGGAAGAGGGACAGGTCGCCAAAAGTCAGGAGATCTCATCAGCCTTTATCCTGATTGCCGGTCTCGTCTTCTTCTTTTTTGCCGGAGACCGTTTTTTTGATGGGCCGGCCGAACTGATGCGTTATATTTTTCAGGAGGTCCTGCTTCTTAAGATCAGTTCCGCGACGGTCTATAACCTTCTCCTGCTGACCATTCGCCAGATGTTTTTTCTGCTTGCCCCTTTCCTGCTGCTGATGCTTTTTGTCGGCCTGGCTGCAAATCTGATGCAGGTAGGTTTTAAAATAACTCCGAAAGCGATGAAACCAAAGCTTTCCAAAATCAATCCGGTCAGCGGTTTTAAGAGTAAATTTCTTTCGCTCAAACCGCTTGTGGAATTGGTCAAGTCATGTCTTAAAATAGGGTTGCTTGGTTATATCGCTTATAGTGTCTATCGGCAGAATTTCGCCGGTTTTTTCAGCTTGTTAAATCAGCCGGTGGATATCATTCTTACATTTATCGCCAAGGTTTCTTTTCAGATTCTCTGGCGTTGCGGATTGTTGATGTTGCTGATTGCTCTTTTTGACTACATCTATCAGCGCTGGGACTTCATGGAGAACCAGAAGATGAGCAAACAGGAGGTCAAAGACGAGATGAAACAGCAGGAGGGCGACCCGCAGGTTAAGTCACGGATTCGGAGTATGCAGATGAGTGCGGCCCGCCAGCGCATGATGCAGGAGGTGCCTAAAGCCGATGTTGTGATTACCAACCCGACCCATATTGCTGTGGCCCTGGTTTACAATCAGGAGAGTTCAGAGGCGCCGTTGGTAGTTGCCAAAGGGGCCGGCCTGGTCGCTGAAAAGATCAAAAAGACGGCCCGCGAACATGGTGTTCCGGTGGTTGAAAACAAGGCTCTGGCCCGCCTGCTCTTTAAAACCGTGGAACTCAACCAGATGATTCCCGAGACCCTCTATCAGGCGGTGGCCGAAGTTTTGGCCTATATCTATCGTCGTGCCGGAGCTAAAGCGAGTTCTTGATAATGAAAAATTGGTGACTATTCAGGTCTCCACAATTCTAGAGTTAAGTTACAGAGGATAGCGGAGAACATTGCTTCGCCCACTTCGAAGACGGATACCCCAGGGGCACTTCCTCGCTACGCTCAGGGCGCAAGCTCAGCCCGGCTCGGGCTAAAGCCCTGCCTGGAGATCTGTCCCCGCATTGAGACACTAACTACTATGGCTGAATCAGCACGAAAATTATCTTTTTTAAACCTGATTGCAAGTAAGGATGCGGTTATGGCTTTTGCCGTGATCGCGATCCTGATGGTTATGATCGTGCCTCTGCCGACGGTCTTGCTCGATACCCTGCTGGCGATGAATATCAGTATCGCCATCATTATCCTGCTGATCTCGATGTACCTGCTTAAGGTTTTGGAGTTTTCGATCTTTCCGGCCCTGTTGCTGGTGACTACCCTGTTCAGACTCTCTTTGAATGTGGCTTCAACCCGTTTGATTCTTCTCAATGGCGACCAGGGTACCGATGCCGCCGGTCAGGTGATCAAGGCTTTCGGGCAGTTTGTCGTCGGTGGTAACTATGTCGTCGGAACCATCATCTTCGCCATTCTGGTAATTATTAACTTCATGGTTATTACCAAAGGTTCCGGCCGGATCGCTGAAGTAACCGCACGTTTTACTCTGGATGCCATGCCGGGTAAACAGATGGCGATCGATGCCGATCTTAATGCCGGCATGATCAGTGAGAGTGAGGCTCGGGAACGGCGTCTGGAGATTCGTCGGGAAGCCGATTTTTTCGGGGCCATGGACGGTGCCGCCAAATTTGTCAGCGGTGATGCCATCGCCGGTATTATTATTACCCTGATCAATATTCTCGCCGGTTTTGTGATCGGCGTTATGCAGCAGGGGATGACGATGGCCGAATCTGCGGCCACCTATACGACGTTGACGGTCGGCGATGGTCTGGTCAGTCAGATTCCGGCCCTGATTATCTCGACAGCTTCCGGTATTATGGTCTCGCGCTCAGCCGCCGAAGGCAGTATGGGGAGCGATCTGGTTCGCCAGGTGACGGCTTATCCCAAGGTTTTGAGTCTGGCGGCCCTGGCCCTCTTAATCTTTGCCATGATTCCGGGTCTGCCGAAGCTCTCCTTTTTTTCGCTGGCAGGGCTGATTGGTCTCAGTGCTTTTCTTTTGAATAAGCAGCAGCAGGCGGCTAAAGAGGCAAAGGCAGAACTGGTTGAACGGGAGCAGGAACAGGCCGCTGCCAGCAGTAAGGCTGAGCCTGAAGAGGTTGAGAAACTGTTGGTTATGGATACCATGGAGTTGGAGGTTGGTTATGCTTTGATCGCTTTGGTTGATGAGGCGCAAGGCGGAGATCTGCTGGAACGGATCAAGCTGATTCGGCGTCAATTTGCGATTGATCTGGGGATTGTCATGCCCTCCATCCATATTCGTGATAACCTGCAGTTGAAGCCAAACAGTTACTCCTTCAAGGTCAAGGGCAATGTCGTGGCTGAGGGTGAGATTCTGGTGGGTTACTGTCTGGCCATGGGCAACGATGGTAAAAGTCCGGATATTAAAGGGATTTCAACAACTGAACCGGCTTTTGGCCTGCCTGCCATATGGATTGAGGAGCGTCAGCGCGAGCGGGCTCAGTTAGCTGGCTATACGGTGGTTGATCCCTCGACCGTGGTGGCTACCCATCTGGTTGAAAAGATCAAACTTTTTCTGCATGAGCTGCTCAGCCGTCAAGATGTCCAGAAACTGGTCGAAAACCTGGCTCAGCGCTATCCTAAGGTGGTGGATGATATTGTGCCTTCTGTGGTGCCCTGGGGAACCCTGCAGAAGGTTTTGCAGAATCTCTTGCGGGAGCAGGTTTCGATTCGGGATCTGATGACGATCTTAGAGACTATGGCTGACTACAGTACTCAAGTTCGGGATGTCGATGTCCTGACTGAATATGTCCGTCAGGACCTTTCGCGCACCATTGCCGGTGGCTATCTTTCAGAAGACAACCGCCTCTATGTCGTCACCCTTGAACCTGCCCTGGAA
The DNA here is from genome assembly GCA_021161425.1 of Candidatus Tharpella sp. GTDB lineage: Bacteria > Desulfobacterota > Anaeroferrophillalia > Anaeroferrophillales > Tharpellaceae > Tharpella. Next base: position 10,849 of record JAGHAQ010000053.1, read on the forward strand.
GAGCAGGTTAACGCCTCAATTCAAAGGACCGATCATGGTGCCTTTTTAACCCTTGATCCGGGCATCGTTTACGCCATGGTTGATCAGTTTCGAACCCTCCAGGAAAAATTTGACCAGGCCTCGGCCAAGCCGGTACTGCTCTGCGTGCCGATTGTCCGTTTTCACTTGCGGCGTTTGCTGGAGCGTTTTGTTCCCGGTCTGGCGGTTCTGTCGCACAATGAAGTACCCTCACAGGTGACGGTCCAAGCCTTGGGACGGATTGGCAGTAGTTCCGGAGGTGGCAGTGCGGGTTAAACGTTTCTACGGCAAGGACAGCACGGCCGCTTTGAATGCGGTAAAACTTGCTTTTGGTCAGGATGCGGTTATCCTGGAGACAGTCAAATTGCCGGAGGCCAAAGCAGATGCCAGAATTGAGATTCTGGCGGCGGTCGATTATGATCCCACACTTAAAGTCGTAAGAGAAACCAAAGAGTTTTTTGAAATAGATTCGTTAAGGGGAGATGATGCCGCTGAGACAAAATCCGATAAATATGGCTCAGGCGCAAATCTGACAAAAAATGATTATGCTGCCGGCAGCCCGGCTGAGCCTCCGGTTGCTAAGCCTGAATATGATAGCTTGCGCCAGGAACTCTCTCAGGTTAAGGGGATGATGGGGCGTTTGTTGGTCGGCAGCGGTCTCAATGAGGGTTGGTCCCAACCCTGCTTTGCGGATCTGTTGACCCAGTTGCTGGCTCGTAAGGTGAGTTCCGAAATTGCTCATGATCTGTTGACTGAAACGCACACGGAAATTGGAGGTCAGTTTCCGCTGGAAAAATCGAAAAGTTTTACCATGGCTTTGGTCAAGGCGGCGTTGGCTCAGCAGTTGATGCAGCGGGTTAAGATCCTTAAGCGAGTGGATATGGCTCGAGTTATTACTTTGGTGGGACCAACCGGGGTCGGCAAGACAACGACTTTGGCGAAACTGGCGGCCACGTTTCTGGCACGCGGCGAACGCGTCGCCTTGATCTCGGTGGATACCTTCCGTCTTGGTGCTGCAGAACAGATTCGAGAGTATGGCCGCCGGCTTAACGTGCCGGTTGAAATTGTCAAAGAGCACCGGGAGCTGTTGACTGCACTCAAAGGTTTCGCCGGTTTTGATCGGGTTCTGGTCGATACCATGGGCCGCAGTTCGCGCGACCATGAGGGGTTGGCCAATCTTTTTCGGGTCTTGAAAGTTGTAGTTGGTGATACCTTTCTGGTTTTGCCGGCGGCTCTCCAGGAAGAGGACCTGTTGGAAAACCTGGTTCACTTTCGTCCCTTTGCCTGTCGGGCTCTGCTCTTTACGAAACTTGATGAAACCTTGTGTTATGGCTCAATTTTAAATGCCTTAAGCTATGCTCAGTTGCCCTTGAGTTTTTTTACTGACGGGCAGCAGGTTCCCGATGATCTTGAAACTGCCAGTGCCGAACGCCTGGCGGATCTGTTGTTGGATATTGTTGATAATCAATGATGAGTGATAAATTCGGAATGGTGAACAATACTCATCATTAAAAATTTCGAGGTATATTTTATGGATCAGGCATCGGCATTGCAAAACTCAGCCTCTTCAGTGAAGGTGATTGCCGTGGCCAGTGGTAAAGGCGGGGTCGGCAAAACCAATACGGTTATCAATCTGGCCAGTTCCATGGCGGCTTTAGGGGATCGAGTGATGGTTCTCGATGCCGATTTGGGTTTGGGAAATCTGGATGTAATGCTGGGTCTGGCTCCGAAGTATAATCTTCAGCACCTTTTTGCCGGTGAAAAAGATCTTGATGATATAATTGTCGAGGGCCCCCAGGGGATTAAAATTATTCCGGCCGCCTCAGGCATCCAGGAAGTGACCCACAGTGGTACCCGGGAACAGCGTATTTTGATGGAGCAGATGAATCGATTTGCAGGAGAGATAGATTTTCTTTTCATCGATGCCGCGGCGGGGATTTCCGATATGGTGACCAGTTTTGTCATGGCTGCCGATGCGGCGCTGGTGGTGGCCACTCCGGAACCAACCTCGATGACTGATGCTTACGCCTTGATGAAGGTGCTCTGCAACCGTTATGGGAAGAAAAAATTCTATCTTCTGCTCAATCAGGTTTCGGGTGAGTCGGAAGCCCGGCAAGTTTACAACCAATTGAGTCGGGTCGGGGAAAAATTTCTTGACATAACTTTGCTCTTTTTGGGGTACGTTCCCAAAGATGCGAACGTACCGAGGGCTGTCTGTCGGCAGCAGGCGGTGGTTGAGTATAATCCGGAATCACCAGCCAGTCGCTCTTTTGTTGAGGTGGCTCGGCGCTTGCGGCGCTTGCCGCTGGGCTCGAAAAGCGGTGGGTTGCACTATTTCTGGCAACGCTTATTGAGTGGCGGAAGTTGTGACCAAAAGTGAGGCCGGAAAGTTTGTTTTAGGGGAAGAGGTGCTGCTTAAGGAGTATCTGCCTCTTATCCAGCGCTTGGCGTACCGTTTGGTATCCCGTTTACCAGAGAGTGTTGAGGTTGATGATCTCATCAACAGTGGGGTTCTCGGGCTGCTTGATGCCGTCGGAAAATTTGATCCGGGTCGTGAAATCCAGTTTAAAACCTACGCTGAATTTCGTATTCGCGGGGCCATGCTGGATGATTTGCGCAGCCAGGACTGGGCTTCACGCAGTCTGCGTAACGATTGTAACCTGCTGGAGAGCACCTATGCTTCGCTGGAGCATAAGCTGGGTCGGCCGGCGGAAGATTACGAGGTGGCGGAAGCTCTTGAGCTGAATCTGGAAGATTTTTATAAACTTCTGGGCCGGGCTCGTGGCATCTCCCTGGTCAATTTTGAGGAGTTGACCTCCACCGAGTCCGATGCCCCCCGCAGTCCTTTAGAGATGATCGCCCTGATCGAAAGCGAGGACCCTTTTGTTCTCTATCAGGATCTGGAATCGCAACAGCTTCTTAAGGAGGCGATTGATAATCTTAAGGAACGCGATCAGATAGTTTTGCAGCTTTACTATTTTGAAGAACTTAACCTGAAAGAGATCGGCCTGGTGATGGATGTCAGTGAATCACGGGTCTGCCAGATGCGAACCCAGGCGATTATCCGTCTGCGCAACAAGATAAAAGCCTTGCGCCGCAAAAAGATATCGGTTAATATGTAGCCCCTATTCAGGGTAGATGGGTATTTTAACCGTCCATCTTTGAACTTTTATACGATGCTATCAAGCTTGATTAAGGGAAAACAATATGGACAAGAACATGAAGATCATTGTCGTCGATGATTTTTCGACAATGCGGCGGATTATTAAAAATATCCTTCGCCAGCTTGAGTTTACTAATGTGCAGGAAGCAGACGACGGCGCCACAGCCTGGCCGAAGATTCAGGCCGAATCCTTTGACCTCATAATTACCGACTGGAATATGCCGAAAATGTCCGGCCTTGAACTTCTCAAAAATATTCGTAATGACGAGAATCTCAAAGACATACCGGTTCTTATGGTAACCGCCGAAGCCTTGAAGGAAAATATCATTGAAGCCGTAAAGGCTGGAGTCAGCAATTATATAATTAAACCTTTTACCGCTGAAACCATGCAGGAAAAACTGGAAAAGATTTTTAGCAACTGATTGTAGATATGCCGCTGTTTTTCGACAAAATATAAGGGTGAGGGCTGGAGTGACAGGGATTGTCGACGGTTCTCACTTTTTTTTGTATTCAGTTCAAAAGATAAGTTGGTAAGTTGAGAGCGGTTTTTTTCAATGACTTTGAATTTCTTACGGTTTGTCCGGAGTGTGAAATTGGTCTCGGAGTGCCGCGTCAACCGATCCTCATGATACAAAAAGGTAGTGGCTTGGCCTTGGTGCAACTTGTAAGCGCAGTTGATCTGACCGACAAAATGATCCCTTTTTCCCGTGATTTTCTCGATTTTCTTGGCCATGTCGATGGTTTTCTTTTGAAATCCAAGTCTCCATCCTGTGGACTTACCAACGTCCCGATTTATGCTGGTCAGGACGACGAGTATCCCTTTGAAAAAGGCCCGGGTTTTTTTGCCCGGGTCGTCCTTGAACATTTTCCCGATACTCCTATAGAGGATGAAAATGGCTTGGAAGATCTCAGTCGCCGCAATAAATGGCTGACTGCGGTTTTGGGGTAGTGTGGCATTTTTTTCATCCCGGTTTAAGATGTAGATAGACAATTAGCATCAAGATAAAGAAGAGGGCAAACAAGAGACGACTTGTCTGCATGACCATGACAATGAAAAAACCGTCTCGCGGTGGGAAAATACCCATTGCAGTGGGCAGATTGCGGCGCAGGCTGCGAATCGGGTTGGTAATTATATTACCGGCAAAAAGAGCCAGTAGAATATGGGCGTAGCTGACCGTACCCTGATGCAAGAGTTCGGAGGCTACCGCGGCCGCACTGATCAAGCCGCCCAGCCGGGCCGCCATAATGGTCAGCACTTCGGGAGGGAAAAAGGGAGCCGCGATTTGCGGGACAAAATCTTTCCAGACCTCGAAAAAACCGGTTTTGTTCAGGTACGAAACCAAAACATAAAGGGGAATGGTGATACAAACTACCCGAATAACAATCTCTCGGGTTCGCCGACCCGCTTTCCGAAAGGTTTCCGGCCATGATCCCGGGTTTCTCCGGTGGGCAAATGTTGCATCCTGCAAACCCTCGCCTTTAGGTTCATCATAACTGGAAATTGCCACTGCCGGTCGCAGGCGGCTGATGGTCATGGCGGTCAAGGTTATGATCAGACCGGCACCAAACATCATGCCAAAATAATAAAGTGCCGGCATTCCCAGAGCTCCGATAATCGGGTACATGACCCGCAAGGAGTGAGAAACATAAGCTACATATGAATTGCAGATGGCACCAACCCGCATCTCAAAGCGCGAGATCCGGCCTTCGCTAAAAGAGCCGGCGAGTAAGCTGCCGGCTGCTTGGTTGGAGAAAATGGCGGTTACCATTGCCGCTCCGGCTATTTGCGGCAGCCTCGCATAGGCGATCAGTGGTTTGAGCAGAAGATTGGCAAAATTAGTCCAGTTGCGCAGTTCGAAGATACTGCCGATAAAGGTTGCCAGGCCGACTAAAATAATTAGTCGGCCCAGCCGCTTGAGAATTCGCAGGTTCACGGCACTGGAGCTTTGGGAAAGGACAAAAATAACCACCAGCAGGCCCAGCAGGCACCACGCAAGCCAGAGTTGCCGCTGTCCGACGGAGGACTTGTTGGGCAATTTTACTTTCATTATTGAGAAACAAGTGAAATATCATTGTCTCGGGCACAATCTTTTATATGATCAACAAATATTCGGTTGAAAGCACTGTTTTCACCGAGGCCCTTGAGGATGGGGGTAACCTGAAAGCCGGCTGTACTCAAAACGCTTTTCCAGGAGTCATCTTCATCGCTGGCCATATCGTTGATGGCGTGATCGCCGGCGACAATCATGAACGGTTTGAGGAGTACTTTTTTGCTTCGGCAATGGGTCATGGCGGTGACTACGTCATCTAAAGTCGGAAAACCTTCAACCGCGCCGAAATAGCTCTGGACATCGGGGTAGAGCTGCCGCATTTTCTTTTGCGCTTCACTGTAGATGCCGGTCGACATATGTTCATTGCCATGAGCCATGTAAACCAACGCTGCCCCGGCTTTGCGGGCGGCATCAGCATCAGTTTTCAGGATTTTCAGGGCTTTCTCAAGATCTTCATGATAACTGTAACGGTCGCCGGGCATGCCCAGGACCGGCCGGCCCATGACCAGTTTGCCGAACGGCTGCCATTTTGTTTTCAGCGTGCGGATTGAGGCTAAAGCACTGACATATTGGTTCAGGTCATGAGATTGTTCCATGAAAAAAATATGGCTCGGCTGCACGATAATATCTTTGTAGCCCTCTTCGAGGAGATCGCCGATCGTGGCAATAATGTTTTTGCCGTAGAGAATTTCTTCAGGGATCCCCTGGTCAAGCCATTTTTGGGCATCATTCTGACGCTTTTTCCAGACCGAGCGGATGATGTTCGAAGTGAACGTGATTTTTACGGGAATGCCCGGATAGGCTTGTTTGATCTGTTGCTGAATATTGATAATTGATGACACCGCAGTTGGCACGGTCGTGCCAAAACTGGCCAGAACAATGGCGCTTTTACTCTTTTTTTCAGCTATTTTTGTACCTTCACCGGCATTTGTCGTAGTGTTTGATAGTGACATGATAAAAAGTCCAATAATGAAAAGGGTTATCACTTTGTAAGACATGCTGCTCTCCTGATGTTGTTTGGAAAAAATTGAAATTTTCTTACCGTTCCAGTTCAGATTCATTCGGGGCCTCTTCGCCAATTACGTAGATGATGTATCCCTCTTTCATGTTTTCCTCCAAAAAGTTAAAGGTTATGGTTTTTTGTCCTCCCGACAGCGGTCTTCAACCAGGTTCGCTTTTAGGCCTCCGGTTTAGAAAGAGAAACTGAGACCGGAAAGAATACGAATACCGTCATCGGGATAACCTTGGTGAACCTCATAGTTGATATCGAAGAGGTTAATGAGCTCAAAGAAAAATTCACCGCTGAGCTTGTGCAACTCAAAGGGCTGTATGGCTTTGAGA
>JAGHAQ010000037.1 GCA_021161425.1 Candidatus Tharpella sp.
ATATAACATCATTGTATCTTCTGGATGTATAGTCGTTTAGAGAGTAAATGGCAAGGATTAGTTGCCGGATATTGTACTGGAAATAAGGAGATCGGAGATGGCGCAAGAAGATGAGCTGACAGCCGAATTGCCCGAGGTTAGCGAGGAAAAGGCAACGATTGCCGGTTACTTTGTTGAAGTGGTGAAGATCTCGCTCGGTACAGGGGCAACTAAGCGTGCTACTACTGGTGAAAATATTTTTTACGCTGAGGAACTGCCCAGTGGAGAGGTCAAGTTGAGCCTTCTTAATATGGCCGGCCAACTTACCACGATTACCGAGGTTATTGAGAAGGAGGAGTTTTTTCAACGCTGTAAGCCGAAACCGGATTTTGCCCCTCCGGATAAAAGCGAAAAACTTGATAAATTCAAGGAAAAAGCGGATCGTCACGCTTCCCGGGGTAACCTCCATCTGCGTAAAGGAGAGTTGAATAGTGCGGAATTCGAGTTTCAAAGTTCTTTGAAGCTTGATGAAGATCATGTTCGGGCCAATTACGGGATGGTTAAGTTGCACCTGGAGAAAGGCGAGGATGAGGAGGCGAAAGAGATCCTCAATAAATTGACCAACATTGATGCTCTTTTCGAAAATGAGAACAAGCATGTTTTTAATGAATTCGGAATCGACTTAAGGCGCATGAAGATGTTTGACCAAGCCTTGGACAGTTATCGCAAGGCCTTGGAGATCAATGATAAAGATCCGATTTTAAACTTTAATATGGCTCGGGCTCTAATCGATAAAAAACAGTGGGGGCCGGCCCTGGCTTGTCTGGAGCGGGCTTTGGAGCTCAAGGAAGAGTTTCCTGAAGCGCAAAAACTGGCTCAGATCCTGCGAGCCAAGCTGGAGAAAGCTGCAAATTAATGGCTGTTGAAGAGCTTTTCGAGTTTGTTTTCTTAGGGTCTGAACGTTGTCGTCTGGATCAGTTTCTCGCGGCCCGGCAGCCTGACATCTCTCGCAGTCGTCTACAGGTTCTGGTTCGTTCAGCTTCAGTTTTAGTCAATGGTGACTCTGCAAAAACCTCATGTCTTCTTAAGCACGGGGATTGTGTCACGCTCAAGATACCGCCCCCGGTTCCCCTGCAGCTTGAAGCCCAGGATCTGCCTTTAGAGATCGTTTACGAAGACCGGCATCTTGTTGTCGTCAATAAGGCGGCCGGGATGGTCGTTCATCCGGCGGCGGGGAATCCGGATCGTACCTTGGTAAATGCGTTGCTCTTTCATTGTGGTGATCTGGCCGGGATCGGCGGCGTCATGCGGCCTGGTATTGTTCACCGCTTAGATCAGGATACTTCCGGATTGTTGGTGGTTGCTAAAGATGATCTCAGTCACCAGGGGTTGGCCGAGCAGTTTAAACAACATACGATCAAAAGGGAGTATGTAGCGCTGGTCTACGGGCGTCTTTTACCAACCTGTGGTTCTTTTCAATCGTCAATCGGCCGTCATCCCCGGCAGCGCAAAAAAATGGCTTCGGTTGAGAGAGGCGGAAAATCGGCTCGTACCAACTACCAGGTTTTGCGTTATTATCTATCGGGAGTTTGCTCTTGGCTCTCTTTGCGCCTGGAAACCGGTCGTACCCATCAGATCAGGGTTCATGCGAGTGAAGCTGGTCATCCTCTGGTTGGTGATCGGGTGTATGGTAAAAAGGGGATAAGCCGTTTACAGGCAGCTGCTGGTGGAGCTGACTTGCTGGCCGACTTTCCTCGGCAGGCACTGCATGCTCGGCGTCTGGGTTTTCGACACCCGGTAAGTGAACAATATCTGGAATTTGAAAGTTCCTTGCCGTTGGATCTTGACCGTCTGCTGGAGGCTTTGTGTGAACTGGAAAAACGGGTTTAAGTCAAAGCTGAAATATCCTTTCAGCCTTGACAATCAGTCAGGTCCTGCCTATCTTAAGGTCGCTACGCTGCCGACGCTGGCCGCAGGTTTCACGCTGCGGCCCGGGGGCTTCAGTTGTGGCCATTTTGCTTCTGCCAATATGAGTTACCTGGTTGGTGATCAAGATGAGATGGTGGCTCGGAACCGTCGAGCTCTGCTCCAGAGTGCGGGTGAAAATGTTTTTCCATCTCTGGTGACGGTCAGGCAGGTACATGGCAATCGTTGTCTGACGGTTACTGATCGGGACCCTGAAAAGCTTGCGCAATTAGCCCAGATTGGGGCCGATGCCCTGTTGACCAATCAGCCTGGAGTTCTTTTGGGGGTGCTGACCGCCGATTGCCTGCCGCTCATCATGATTGGCCGGAATCGACGGGCCGTGGCGGTTGTTCATGTCGGTTGGCGTGGTTTGGAACAATCGATAGGGGTTGTGGCGGTTACTGAGCTGGTCCGCCGCTTTGCGGTTGCGGTGGAGACCCTTCAGGTTTATGCCGGTCCCGCTATTGGCAGTTGCTGTTTTCAAGTTGGCAGTGAAGTGGTTGATCGTTTCCGCCGGCATTCTATCCTGGATGGGGTTGACGGATGGTGTCAGGAGCGGCCCTCAGGTTACTATATTGATCTTTTATCTATCCAGCGGGCTCAGCTGCTGGCGGCCGGTGTCGCTAAAGAAAATTTTCATGTTGTCGATATCTGTACGCATTGTCATGATTTCTGCTTTTCCTACCGTCGAGATCATGCTATAACCGGCCGCCAGTTGGCATTTGTCGGATTCAAGGAAACAACTTAAAGTAACAGAGGGTAGTTGTGTTATTTCGCTTCGCCCTGCTTCGCAAGGGGACAGAGCTCAGTCCGGCTGGGGCTAAAGCCCTGCCTGGAGGTCTGTCCCCGCATCGAGACAGGGCGAGATAATTCCAAGCCGCGATCAATTTAAGTGAGTTGAACTATTATGTATGTGGTAAGTAATTTATTGGTTGCAGTGGCCAAAATTCTCGATATCGGATTAACCCTCTATCTCTGGATTGTGATTATCAGGGCTCTATTGTCCTGGGTAAATCCCGATCCTAATAATCCGATTGTCAGATTTCTTTATCAGGTTACCGAGCCGGTTTTTTATCGAGTGCGGCGCTGGTTTCCCTGGACTGCTATGGGCGGGATAGATTTTGCGCCGATGCTGATTATGTTGGCCATCTTCTTCCTTCAGTCTTTTCTCGTGCAGACTTTATTGCAGTTTGCTCAAACAATAGCCGGTTAACTGTTTGATAAAGTTTGCGGGGACAATTAATGGCGCGATTGTGGTTTCGAGAAACGTCGGAAGGTGTGACTTTCAGGGTTCATGTCCAGCCCCGGGCGGCGCGTAACCGTCTTCAGGGTATGCATGATGATGCACTTAAAATATCCCTGACCGCACCTCCGGTAGAGGGGGCTGCCAACCGGCTCTGTCGGGATTTCCTGGCCGGTCTTCTTGAACTTCCTCGGGCTCGGGTTGAGGTTGTTGGTGGTCACAAATCGCGTCGTAAAACGATTTACGTAGAGAATTTAAACGGACTTGAGCTGAAGGCCCGTCTGGGCTTGAATAAGCTCAATTTGTAAATATTCAGGTTCTGTTCTCGAATTGTCTCGATGTGGGGACAGACCTTTAGTTTGCGCCCTGAGCGTAGCGAGGAAGTACCCTTGGGGTATCCATTGGTTACAGAGGGCGAAGCAAAGTTCGCCGCTATCTGCTGTAACTTAGCTTTTAAATTTTAAGGATTAAAAGTTATGCCAATTTACGAGTATCAGTGTGAAGAGTGTGAAAACAAATTTGATATGTTGCAGAAAATTACAGCAGAACCTCTTAAAGAGTGTCCTGAGTGTGGTGGCCCGGTTCATAAGCTGGTATCATCAACCTCATTTATTTTGAAAGGTGGCGGTTGGTACGCTACTGAATATGGTAAAAATCGGACTCCCCAAGAGGAGAAGAAAAAGAGTGCTGTCAAACCTGCTAAAAAAGAAGTAAAAAGCAAAACTAAAACCGCCGCTGCCGCTTAGCTGACTCGCGTTCTTGTTTTACGACGCCATCAGTGGACTGAACGGTAGGTCAGGAGATATTCAAAGGTCGCGGTGACTGTCAGACGTTCGGTGTTCATGCGTTCAGGAAGCGGAGAAAAGGGCGAGGCGTCACGGATGGCCCGTACCGCCTCGTGATCGAGCAGGGCGACGCCGGATGAACGCAGGATCGTGACTTTTGCCAACGAGCCGTCTTGGTTAATGACAAAGCGCATCAGCAGACGTCCTTGGACGCCGGTGCGCCGGGCCTTATAGGGATATTCCCAGACCAGTTCAATCTTCCTTTTCATGGCCAGATAGTAGGAGTGAAATTTGTAGTCGAGGGTGTTGAGGGAGATCTCGGTGCCCCTTTTCAGTTTGTTGGGCAGGCGTGGACGATGTTTGCCTGAAGGTACCGGTCGGTTCTGGCGCTCTTCGGTGATTTTCGTCAACTCTTCAAATGAAGGGAAGAGTTTTTTAATGTCCGGCCGGGATTCTTTTACCGGTTCTTTTGTCGACTCTTTGACCTCCTCCTTTTTTACCGGTGGTGAAACCTTCTCCGAAGTTTTGGTTTGCGGGCGGGGTTTTACGACGGCGGTTTCATCTTTCGATGGACGGGTTTCAGGTTTCGCCTTGGGTTTAGGTGAGGCCGATTTTCTGGGTTTAGGCTTGGGCTTAGGTTTTACCGTGACTGGTTTCGGGGCGCTTTCATCGGTTCTGGTTTCAGTTTTGCTCTGCTGGTTGCGATCGGCCAGAAAGCTAGGTTTTCGGGGCGGGGGTTTCGGTGTCTCCGGTTTTTTTTCTTTGCGCGGTAGTTCGATAATTTGGACAGGGATGTCATCTTTTCTTTTTCGGCGCAGCTCTTCAAGGGCTTTGGTTGAGGGTTGCCATTCGCGGTAATGGTAGGCCAGACTCATGTGCAGGAGCAGCGACAGTAAAAGGAAGAGGAGAAGGTAGGGGGGCTCTTTTTTTTCCAACAAAGGTTATCTTCTCTCTCGCGCTTGCGTAGCCTTTAAAGTTGATGGCGTCGTAAAAAGTCCGATCTTCTGCGTCGTATCGGTTTTTCAAACACCCGACATACTACATGTATGATCTCGCGCCTGAAAAACCACTACTCCTTGTATATCGAAATTTTTACTTAGCCATCCCGAGACTTTTTACGAATGCATTAAAGTTGAGGTGATTTGGAAAAACAGGGCCTCTATTACGGCGCATCTACTAACCTATCGATTCGCAAAAAGTCAAGCCGGGCATGATTATATTTATCTAATTGGGCTTAGCCACCCCATGAGTTTTACGAGCGCATCAAGGTTATGCCATTGTGAATCTGTTTACTCAATTTACACGTTACCTTGAGGTTGAGCGCCAGCTCTCCCCGCATACGGTGCGTGCCTATAGATCCGATATCGTGCAGTTGCAGGTTTTTCTTGCCGAACAGTGCGATATGCCATCTTCACTCGTCGAAAAAGAGGAACCTTGGTCGCAGGTCAATGAGCGCCATCTGCTGAAATTTATGCGATCCCGCATGGTGGTCGACGGGGCTGCTTCAGTGGGCCGCAAAGTGGCGTCCATCAAGACTTTTTTTGCCTATCTTAGCAACCGCCACAACTTTTCGGGAAATCCCGCAGCCCTCTTGCGGGCCCCGCGGAATCAGCGGCATCTTCCCGTCTATCTCGAAGAGGAAGAGGTCGATCAACTGCTTGATATCGAACCCTTAGATGATGAACTTAAATTCAGGGATCGTGCTATTTTAGAGTTGATGTATGCCAGCGGTCTGCGGGTTTCCGAAGTAGTCGGACTTGATATTGCTAATCTCAGTTTTGCCGATGCCGTGGTCCGGGTCATGGGTAAAGGTCGTAAGGAACGGCTTGTGCCTTTGGGGCGGGTCGCCGCTAAAACTCTTGAAAACTATCTTGAGAAGAGACAAAAAGCCGATGCCGGGGCTGGTGATGCGCTCTTTCTCAACGCCCGCGGCGGGCGTTTGAGTGCCCGTTCAGTTTCGAGCATGGTTAAAAAATATGGGCTTGTTGCAGGTTTGCAGAAACCGTTGACCCCGCATGCCATGCGCCACTCTTTTGCAACCCACTTGTTGCAAAACGGGGCTGATCTTCGGGTTATTCAGGAGCTTTTAGGGCATAGTTCCCTTTCGACGACGCAGCGCTATACCCATGTTGATGTTAAAAGATTGCTGGAAGTTTACGATAAAGCTCATCCTTTAGCGGCCGGTGAAGAGCGTTAAGCTGCACTTTTTTAAAAACAATAGGGGAAAAGATGTTTAGAGGTACAACAATTCTCGCGGTTCGCCGTGAAAAGCTGGTTGCCATGGGGGGCGACGGCCAGGTAACCCTGGGTGATACCGTAATGAAACACGGCGCTCGCAAGGTACGTTGGCTCTACGATGAGCAGATTCTGGCCGGTTTTGCCGGTTCCACGGCTGATGCTTTTACTCTTTTTGAACGTTTCGAGGAGAAGCTGGAGCTCTATAACGGAAACCTGACCCGGGCCGCCGTCGAGATGGCCAAGGACTGGCGTATGGATAAGATGCTGCGTCGTTTAGAGGCCCTGATGATTGTCGCTGATGAGGAGCATATTTTTGTGATCTCCGGTAATGGCGACGTCATCGAACCTGATGACAACGTGGTGGCGATCGGTTCCGGTGCACCCTATGCTTTGGCCGCTGCCCGTGCCATGATGCGGCACTCGGAACTTGAGGCCGCCAATATTGTCAAGGCAGCGATGAAGATTACCTCTGAAATCTGTATCTATACCAATGATCGTTTAACCCTGGAGATCCTGCCCAAAGAGCAGGAACAGGAGGAAAAGAAGTAGATGTCAACATTAACCCCTAAAGAGATAGTTGTTGAACTAGATAAATATATTGTCGGTCAGGATGACGCCAAGCGGGCGGTGGCGATCGCCCTGCGTAACCGCTGGCGGCGCCAGCAGGTGGATCCGGTTTTGCGCGATGAGATTGCGCCGAAAAATATCATTATGATCGGTCCGACCGGGGTCGGTAAAACCGAGATTGCCCGGCGCTTAGCGAAACTTGCCAAAGCTCCTTTTATCAAGCTTGAAGCCTCGAAATTTACCGAAGTCGGTTATGTTGGTCGCGATGTCGAATCGATGATTCGTGATCTGGCCGAGCTTGCCGTCATTATGGTTAAACAGGAGGAGACTGAAACGGTCCATGCCAAGGCCAAAGATATTGCCGAAGAGTGTCTTCTTGATCTGCTGTTGCCGCCGGTCAAAGTTCCGACGCCGGCGCCGGAGCCCGATCCTGAAGATGATGTGATTGAGGTGACCATTGATGATAGTTTTGGCGAATCGGAGCTGCCGCAAGCCAGTGCTGTGGATCAGGAGCAGGTTGAGGAACGCCAGCATAAAACCCGTGAAAAGCTGCGTAAACTCTTCCGTAAAGGTAAGCTTGACGATCGCAGTGTCGATCTTGAGATCACCCAGCAGGCGACCCCGGTGGTTGAGATCTTTTCGGCCGGCGGTTTTGAAGAGATGGATATTAATATTAAGGATATGTTTGAAAACCTGATGCCGAAACAGACCAAAAAGAAGAAGGTCAAGGTTCCCGAGGCCTACGAGATCCTGGTCGAGCGTGAAGCCCAGCGGATGGTCGATATGGACAAAGTGGTTAGTGAGGCTAAATGCCGGGTCGAGCAGAACGGTATCGTCTTTCTTGATGAGATTGATAAGGTTGTGGCCCGTGAAGGGACTTCATCCCCCGATGTCTCGCGTGAAGGTGTGCAGCGCGACCTTTTGCCAATCGTTGAAGGCTCTTCAGTCAATACCAAGTATGGCATCATCAAGACCGACCATATCCTCTTTATTGCGGCCGGCGCTTTTCACGGAACCAAACCCTCAGATCTGATTCCCGAGATGCAGGGCCGCTTTCCGATTCGGGTGGAACTTGACTCTCTCGACAAGGATGACTTTGTTCGCATCCTTCAGGAACCTGAAAACGCTTTGATCCGTCAGTATGTCGAATTGATGAAAACCGAAGGAGTGACCCTGGAGATCGGCAAGGATGCAATCGAGCAACTTGCGGAAATCGCCTGTCTGATCAACGAAAAACATGAGAATATCGGGGCCCGGCGTCTGCATACGGTGTTAGAGTGCCTGCTTGATGAGGTCTCCTTTAATGCCTCCGAAATGGATGGAGTGACAGTCAAAATTGATGCCGACGAAGTGCGTCGCAAGCTTGACGATATCGTCGAAGATGAAGATTTGAGCCGTTATATTCTGTAATCAGTGGATGTGAAAAGATGGAAAAATATCTGCAGAAAGCCGCGATTTTAAGTGAGTCCCTGCCCTATATCCGAAAATTTTATGGTAAAACTTTGGTCATTAAATATGGCGGTCATGCCATGGCCGATGAGGAGTTGCAGGAATCTTTTGCCAAGGATGTGGCTCTGCTTAAATTTATCGGTATCAATCCGGTTATTGTCCACGGTGGTGGGCCGCAGATCGGTCGTGTTCTTGAACGAATGGGCATTGAAAGCTCTTTTGTCCAGGGTATGCGGGTCACCGACCAGGATACTATGGATGTCGTCGAGATGGTACTGGTCGGCAAGGTTAACAAGACAATCGTCGATCTTATTAATCAGCACGGCGGTGTCGCTGTGGGTTTGAGCGGTAAGGATGGACGTCTGCTGCAGGCCGAGAAACTGCTGATGTACGATACCCCCAAGGCTGATCGTCCGCCGGAGATTATCGATGTAGGCAAAGTCGGCCGGGTTGCTAAAGTTAATCCTGAGATCCTCAACCGCCTTGATGAGGCAGGTTTCATCCCGGTAATCGCCCCGGTTGGGGTTGATGAAGCTGGTGAAACCTACAATATCAACGCCGATCTTGTAGCCGGGGCCATGGCTTCGGCCTTAAAAGCTGAGAAACTGGTACTCTTAACCGATGTTCCCGGGGTCAGCAATCTTGCCGGTGAGCTATTGAGTAGTCTAAACCGTCTGGAGGTTGAAGCACTGGTTAAAAGCGGTGCCATCAAGGGCGGAATGTTGCCTAAAATCGGCTGCTGTCTCGATGCTCTGCAAGCCGGGGTTGCTAAAACCCATATTGTTGATGGCCGTCAGCCTCATTGTTTGTTGCTTGAGATCTTCACGCCCGAAGGCGTCGGCACTGAGATACTGGGGTAATCATGCACCTTCTTGAAGGTCGTCACCATATTGTGGTTCCCTGTTCGCCCGGTGTTGCCCCTTTTCTGGTCCGCGAACTGCGTGATCTGAAGATGCCGATTATTGAGGAGCGCGCTACCTCGGTGACCAGCAAGGGTGACTTTTCCGACGTTTTGCGACTCAACCTCAATCTTCGTACCGGGCAGCGGGTTTTGTGGCGTCTCGCCTCTTTTAAGGCTTCCGACCCCGATCAACTCTACGAAAAACTGATGCCTCTGGCCTGGGAGGATTTAGTTACGCCGGACGGTTACTTTTCGGTTACCTCAGTGGTCGATAATCCGACCATTAAGGATAGTCGTTTTGCCAACTTGAGGGTAAAGGACGCAATTGTCGACCGTATGCGCCGTTGTTGCGGCCGCCGCCCCGACAGCGGCCCGCGCCGTGATAAACTGGTTTTTCACCTCTTCTGGCAGCAGGACGAAGTCAAAATCTACCTCGATACATCAGGGCCCACCCTGGCCCAGCGCGGTTATCGCCTTGATCCCGGTAAAGCCCCTCTGCGTGAAACCCTGGCCGCAGCTTTGATTCTGGCCAGTGGTTGGAACGGTGCCAAAAATTTTGTTAACCCGATGTGCGGCAGCGGTACCCTGGCAATAGAAGCGGCCCTCCTGGCGCAAAACCGAATTCCGGGACTCTTGCGCCAAGCCTACTCTTTTCAGTCGCTTGCGGGATATAAGAATAGTGAGCTCCGGGCTCTTCAGGCTCAAGCCCGGCGTTTAGCCCGCCCGGATCGGAAAATCCGCCTGATCGCCTCCGATATCGACCCCCAAATGATCCAGGTCGCCAAAGAGAATGCTGTTCGCGCAGAAGTCGATGACGTCATTGAATTTGTTACCTGTGATTTTGCTGAAACCCCAGTCCCCGAGGGCGGCGGAGTCCTTTTCTGCAACCCTGAATATGGTGTCCGTCTCGGCGAAGAGGAAGAACTCAAAGTAACCTACCGGCGCTTTGGTGATTTTCTCAAACAGTCAGCCACTGGCTATGAAGCCTTCATCTTCAGCGGTAATCGCAACCTTTTAAAAGAGGTCGGCCTGCGCCCCGCCCGGCGCTGGCATTTCGACAACGGCGGTATCGCCTGTGAACTGGCCGCCTATCCCCTTTACGCCGGTAGTTTGATAAAACCCAAAACCGCCCCCGATCAAACAAATCCTGCTTGACACCTAAGCCGTTTTTTTGTTACAAGCCAGACCCCGTGCCGGAGTGGTGAAATAGGTAGACGCACGGGACTCAAAATCCCGCGGGGGCGACCCCGTGTCGGTTCGATTCCGACCTCCGGCACCATCAATAATAATAAGGGGTTACGGCTTTTCAGCTGTAACCCCTTATTTACTCTCAGCAGGTTGCATGTGTAATTCCTGTGTAATCGGGCAGATGGTTCAAAGGGAGGAAGATCTGGAAGCTTATAATGTCAAAAAAATAGTTTCCGGAGGCCAGACCGGGGTTGATCGGGCTGCTCTTGATGTTGCTATGGAATTGAATATTCCGGTAGGCGGTTGGTGTCCTAAGGGTAGAAACGCTGAAGATGGGCCTATCGACGCGAAATACCCCTTAAAAGAAACCAACTCCAGTGATTATGAGATCAGAACCATGTTTAATGCAAGAGATTCAAATGGAACCTTAATCTTAAGCAAAGGGAAGCCGTCTGGCGGCACCGCCCTAACGATTAAATTCGCTAAGGGTTTTGACAAATCTTACCTCGTAATTGATCTGGATCAGAACTATGACCTTGAATCGGTGAAGGTCTGGCTGTTTGAGCACTGCATTGACGTACTCAATGTTGCCGGACCCCGAGCCAGCAAGTTCCCGGGCATGTACGATCAGGCCAAGAGATTTTTAGAGGGTTTACTGGAGAGTATGGTGCCAGAGTCAACTAGCCGGACTTAACTTTTATTCCTATCTCCGACTACTGTTTTACCATAAAAGTCGTTCGATGTACCGCTCATCTTGGGCAATTAGAGATCTCTGATTATGTGCAATCGACGGCTTTTTTATTTTATGAAGAGGTAGTATTTAACCTGATTAAAGAAGCCTGGTGAGAGATTGCCGGGCTTTTTGTTTGTTCGTTATTATTACGGTGTTTTTTCGAAATAGGGGTTGACTGCAATTCTGCAAGTCGTGTATGACTTTGACGAAGATTACGATGAAACATATGAACATCCATGACAACCGGCCAGCATCCGGACACACAACATCTCTTAAAAACAGAATCTAGCTCACCCGTTTTCGCCGCTACGTTCTCACAACCCTTACAGGCTCATCATATGACCATCAACTTTTCCCAGACTGCGGCCTATATCTGGTCGCTGGCTGATCTTTTGCGCGGTGATTTTAAACAGTCCCAGTACGGGCGGGTGATTTTGCCGTTTACGATCCTGCGCCGGCTGGAGTGCGTCCTCGAAGAGACCAAGCCCAAAGTCCTTGAGCAGGTCGAAAAGTTCAAGGCAATGCCGCAGCTTGAGGAGGCGGCCCGCGAAAAGTTTCTCCTTAAAGCCGCGGGCCAGTCCTTTTACAACACCTCGCCGATGGATCTCGCCAAGCTCGGTAGTGCCGACATCAAGAGCAATCTTCTCACCTATGTCGAGAGTTTTTCCCCAGACGCCCGCGAGATCTTCGAGCATTTCAAATTCGCTGAGTTTGTGGCTCAGCTTGATGAGGTCAATCTGCTTTTTAAGGTTGTGCAGAAGGTGGCGACGACGGACCTGAGCCCTGATGCTATCAGCAACCACGAGATGGGCCTCGTCTTTGAGGAGCTGATCCGGCGCTTTGCCGAGAGTTCAAACGAGACTGCGGGTGAGCATTTTACGCCGCGTGATATTGTCCGTCTGACAACATCGTTGGTTTTTATGGAGGATGACGACGCGCTGACCGAAGCGGGCATTATTCGCACGATCTACGACCCCACGGCAGGCACCGGCGGCTTTCTTTCGAGTGGCATGGAGTATGTTCACGAACTTAACCCCAAGGCGGTGATGCGCGCTTTCGGTCAGGAGTTAAACCCCGAGAGTTACGCCATCTGCAAGGGCGATATGTTGATCAAGGGTCAGGATGTGAGCCGCATCAAGCTCGGCAACACGTTAAGTGAAGATCAGCTCTACGCCGACAAATTCGACTATATGCTCTCGAATCCACCCTTTGGCGTCGACTGGAAGAAGGTCGAGGGCGATATCAAGAACGAGCATAAACTTAAAGGTTTCGATGGTCGCTTCGGGCCGGGTCTGCCCCGGATAAGCGATGGCTCGCTTCTCTTCCTGATGCATCTTATCAGCAAGATGCGAGATTTCGACGCCAACGATTCCGCTAAAAGCGGCGGGCGTATCGGCATTATCCTCAACGGTTCTCCGCTCTTTACCGGGGGCGCGGGCAGTGGTGAGAGTGAGATCCGGCGCCATATTCTTGAAAGCGATCTTTTAGAGGCTATCGTCGCCCTGCCGACCGATATGTTCTACAATACCGGCATCGCGACTTATGTCTGGGTCCTCTCGAACAAGAAGGCTGCCGAGCGCAAGGGCAAGATCCAGCTTATTAATGGCGTCCATCTCTATCATAAGATGCGAAAAAGCCTGGGCTCGAAACGTCAGGCGATCGGCGATGACGATATCGCCCTGATTACCCGCACGTTCGGCAGGTTTGCAGCGGTCGAAAGTTACACTCTTGATATTGATGGCGCTACGAATGGAAACGGCAATGGCAGGCGCGGGCGTCCGGCGGCGACCGCCAAAAAGGCCGCGAAGCGGACGTTCGGGAGTAAGATTTTCGCAAGCTATGAGTTTGGCTATCGGCGGATCACGATTGAGCGACCGCTGCGCCTCTCGCTGCAGTTTTCCAACGAACGCCTTGCGGGTCTCCGCTTTGCCGGCGGGCCGCTTAATCCGGTAATGTTCCGAGTCTACGACCTCTACGGTCAGGTTTGGGCCGATGATAGCCGTGGCGCGAACTACGGACTTCTCGCGGAGGTCGCTACCGACGTCCGCGCCCTGATCAAGGCCGACTTTAAGGAGTTAAAAGAGAAACAGGTTAAAGACCTGCTGGCGCCGAAAACCTGGCTGGCGCAAAAGGCCCTCCTCGACAAAGCGGTGACACTGCAAAAGGTGATCGGTAGCGCTCAGCACGATGACTTCAACGCCTTCGAAAAGACCCTGCAAAAAGTCCTTAAGGAGACCGGAATCAAGCTCGATGCCAAAGAGAAAAAACAGCTTCTCGATGCCGTCAGCTGGACCAATCCCGAGGCCGAACCGGTCATAAAGAAAGAGCTCAAGAGCGCAGCCGATCCGATCTACGGGGCCTTCGCCTACCGGGATCAAATCGTTAAGTTCCGGCCCGACAGCAACCTCCGCGACAACGAAGATGTCCCGCTCACAGCCGAGACCGCCCGCGGCGCCAATGTCAATGCAATAAACGAAGCCTACTTCATGAAAGAGGTCGCACCCCACGTCAACGACGCCTGGATCGACGCAAACAAATGCGACGCCCGCGACGAACAGATCGGCATCGTCGGCTACGAAATCCCGTTTAATCGCCATTTCTATCAATACGAACCCCCACGCGATTTGGCCGAGATTGACGCGGATTTGGATGTGTTGAGTGCGGAGATAATGGAGATGTTACGGGAGGTGCACTCGTGAGTAAGTTTCTCCCGAAAGATTACCGTAAAAAACCAGAGAAATTCCCAACAGTCTCGATGCGGGGACAGACCTCCAGGCAGGGCTTTAGCCCGAGCCGGGCTGAGCTCTGTCCCCCTCGAAGAGGGCGAAGCGATCTTCACTATAACTTTTGTAGCTTGACTGAGTTTTACGAGGATTCTTGTGAGTCGTAAATATCCTGCTTACACTGTGTACAAGGACTCAGGTATTGGTTTAGGGTTGGATATTCCAGAACCTTGGCAGGTGAAAGCCCTAAAGCATCTTGCGGCGATCAATATGGGCCAATCTCCATCATCAGAAGATTGTAACCAAGACGGTATCGGAGTTCCCTTTCTGCAAGGAAACGCGGAGTTTGGAACTAGTCACCCTACGCCAAAGCAATACTGCGACCGGGCGAAGAAAATTGCGGCAAAAAATAGTTATCTATTCTCTGTTCGAGCGCCAGTAGGCGCTCTTAATATCGCAGATCAACAGTATGGAATAGGACGTGGGTTATGTGCGTTGACGGCCGGGAACAATATTAAGCAACGATACCTGTACTGGGCATTGCTTGAGTCCCGACGATTTCTTAACTCCATAGCGACAGGAAGCACTTTTGAGGCCGTCAGTGCTGAACAGGTAGGTAACACCAAGGTTGTGCTGCCATCTTTCGTTGAACAGCTGCAAATCGCTACATTCCTCGACTACGAGACGGAGAAGATTGATGCGTTGATTGCGAAGCAGCAGGAGCTTGTCGCCTTGCTCAAAGAGAAGCGTCAGGCCGTGATCAGTCATGCGGTCACCAAAGGCCTGAACCCCGCCGCCCCGATGCGCGATTCTGGCATGGAGTGGTTGGGGGAGGTTCCCGCGCATTGGGAGGTTTGGAAAATCGGTCATCTAATTCAGTTGAGAAGTGGAGAAAATCTTTCTTCAGAACAGCTAGATGTTGAGGGGGCGTATCCGGTGTATGGCGGCAATGGATTTCGTGGGTTCTTCACGGAGTACAACCATTTGGGTGACTACATTTTGATTGGACGCCAAGGAGCGCTGTGCGGAAATATTAACTACGGGTGTGGTAAATTTTGGGCGACAGAGCACGCGTTAGTGGTATACCCTCAATGTAAAATTCAGTACAAATGGCTAGGGGAAACCCTGCGATCTATGAATTTGAATCAGTATTCGGTATCTGCTGCGCAACCGGGATTGTCTGTGTCAAATATTACTTGCCTACAAATTCCTGTCCCTCCGAAAGAAGAGCAGTATGAAATTGCAACCTTCATCGATGCTGAAACCCATAAGGTTGACGATGTTGCAGACAAGGCAAGAGAGACCGTCGCTCTTCTCCAAGAACGCCGTACCGCCCTGATCTCTGCTGCTGTCACCGGCAAGATTGATGTGCGGGGTTGGAAGCCACCTGAATCTAAGGTGGGCTAAAGTTTGCGCTCCAATCTAAGGAGTTGAAGTTAGTGTGAACATCGCTTCGCCCACTTCGAGGGGGACACGGCTCAGCCCGCCACGGGCTAAAGCCCGGTCTGGAGGCATGTCCCCACATCGAGATAGACTGAAACGACCCAAAACCGATTTTCTCTGTTTGAGAGGGGCTGTATGCAGGAAAACCAGAACATCGAATGGAAAGAATCCTGGCGTAGTGGGTATTTGAAGTGGATCTGTGGTTTCGCCAACGCTCAAGGGGGTGAGTTGGTGATCGGTAAGAACGACCGGGGCGAGGTTGTCGGCATTGATAACGCCCGCAAACTCTTGGAGGATATCCCCAATCAGGTGCGCGATCTGATAGGAATTCTGGTCGATGTCAACCTCCACCAACGGGAGGGTCTAGATTATCTGGTGATCAAGGTTGACCCCTACCCGTATCCGGTTAGCCTCAAGGGAGCCTATCATTACCGCAGCGGTAGCACCAAACAGGAGCTGAAAGGTGCGGCGCTGGATCGTTTTCTCTTGCGAAAGCAGGGGAAACATTGGGACGGCGTGCCGGTGCCTCATGTTGCAGTGAAGGATCTGGATGAAAAGGTTCTGGAGCGTTTCCGGAGCCTGGCACTTAACAGTAAACGGCTGTCCGGTGCGATTCTTGAAGAAAATGATCCCGCCCTGATTGAAAAGCTCCATTTGACGGATGGCGATTACCTGAAGCGGGCGGCAATTTTGTTGTTTCATCCTGATCCAGAAAAATATGTTACCGGCGCTTATGTCAAAATCGGTTTTTTTCGGACCGATTCCGATCTGCTCTATCATGATGAAGTCCACGGCGATCTTTTTGCGCAAGTCAACCAGACCATTGATCTGTTGTTGACCAAATATTTTCGGGCGATGATCTCCTATGAAGGTTTGCAGCGGATTGAAACCTGGCCGATTCCCGAAGCTGCCCTGCGCGAGGCGGTGCTGAATGCGATCATCCATAAAGATTATGCTGCCGGGACGCCGATTCAGATCAGTGTTTACGAAGATCGGCTGATGATCTGGGACAGCGGCCGTTTGCCGGAAAACTGGACCATTGAGAATCTGTTGCAGAAGCATTTATCAGAGCCGTATAATCCTGATATTGCCAATGCGTTCTTCCGTGCGGGCAGTGTGGAAACCTGGGGGCGGGGAATCGAGCGGATAACGGACTCCTGCCGGGAAGCGGGATTGCCAACACCTGAATTCAGATATGAGCATACCGGATTGTGGGTGATTTTCTCTTTTGCCGGACAATGTGACGAAACGTCGGAGAAAAGTTCGGAGAAAAGTTCGGAGAAAAGTTCGGAGAAAAGTTCGGAGAAAATTCTTGCTGCTATCAAAGATGATCCGCAAATTTCAGCCAGACAGATTGCTGAACAGTTGAGCCTGACTCCCAGGGCGATTGAAAAACAGATTGCAAAATTAAAGGCCGATGGAATTTTAAAACGAATCGGTGCCGATAAAGGCGGTCATTGGGAGGTGCTGAAGTGAGCGTTATGGTAAGTAAAGCAGACGAGCAAACTTTCCAGAACGATATCATCAACCAGATGATTGCGGGCGGCTGGCAGCTCGGCGACCCGGCCAATTACAATCGTGAGCTGGCGCTCTATACGTCGGACTCGCTTGCGTATGTTCAGACGACGCAACCTAAGGCCTGGGAGAAGTATAAAAAACTCTACCCGACCAACCCGGAAAAGGCCTTTATCAGCAAACTCGCAGCTCAACTCAACAAGGCCGACCCGTTAGCCTCCGACAAGAGTCTGCGGACGTTCGGGGCGCTGGGCGTCTTGCGCCATGAGTTGCGTGATAAATCGGCTTCGTTCAAGCTCTGTCAGTTCAAACCCGAGCATGGCTTAAACCC
>JAGHAQ010000103.1 GCA_021161425.1 Candidatus Tharpella sp.
GTATATTCCAGAGACTCACCATTAATCATTTTATCTATGGTATAGGCTGCAGTTCGTCCACCTGCACAAGCGGTTATCAAAGCTCCGGGACCGGTTTCACAATCACCAGCGGAGAAAATCTTAGGTTGATTGGTCTGTTTGGTCAGTTCATCAACAACGATGGTTTGCCGACGCGTGATTTTAACATCTTCGCGACCTTCAAGCAACGAGAGATCCTGCGTCTGACCAATCGCCGGAACCACAATATCACAATCGATGACAAACTCGGAGCCCTCCACCGGTACCGGGCGACGACGACCGCTCTCATCGGGTTCGCCAAGCTCCATACGAACACACTCCAAACCCACCACTTTACCGTCTTTAGCAAGGATCTTGATCGGGTGGGTCAAATAATGAAAAACAACTTTTTCCTCTTCGGCATCGTGTATCTCTACTTCATCAGCCGGCATCTCGTTCCGGGTCCGCCGGTAAACGAGGTTGACATCAGGTTTATCGACCCTAAAGGAGCAACGCACACAGTCTATGGCCACGTTACCACCACCAATGACAACCACTTTTTTCCCGGCCGGATAGGGATCACGACCCTGATTAATATCTAAAAGGTACTGCACTCCAGAGATATAACCGTCGTAATTCTCTTCTTCGCCTTCAACCCCCATGGATGTACCAAGCTGGGCCCCAATCGCAATAAAGATGGCATCGTTGTCGGCCTCAAGCTGTGAAAGCTTGACATCTTTACCGACCATAGTCTCATAATTAAATGTAGCACCCATTCTTTCAATACGATCAACCTCTTCGCGTAGGATGGCCCGAGGCAAACGATAGTCAGGTATACCCATGGCCGACATCCCACCGGGCTCGTCAAAACGCTCGTAAACCGTAACCTCATGACCCATACGAGTCAGGTGAAAAGCACAGGTTGCACCTCCTGGTCCGGCACCAACGATTGCGACTTTACCGGTTTTTACCGAAGGCTCAATGGCAAACTCGGGCTGTTTACCCTTACTTAGTTCATAGTCAGCGACAAAACGTTTAAGAAACTTGATCGATATCGGAGCATCAAGATTCATACGCCGGCAATGCTCCTCGCAGGGACGCACACAGACGCGGCCCACGACACCAGGCAGAGGCAATTTCTCACGAATCACATCCAGAGAATCCATGAAACGACCCTCTCTTATACACTCAATATAAGTGGGAATATCAAGATGAATCGGACAAGCATCCATACATGGTGCCGTTAATTTAGAATGGTAGACCCCGGCTGGAATCACTTTTTTATCATTAACTGCAGCTTCGAAATCGGCCGCGAAATGCTCTAAGGCATGAAGTATGGGCAGAGGTCCTGATTGACCTATGTTACACTTTGAGGATTCCCGAATAGATTCTGCCAGGCGGGCCAAAATCCCAATATCTTGAGGTTTCCCTTGCCCTTGGCAAATTCTTTCCAGGATTTCCGCCATAACCCGGGTTCCAATCCGGCAGAGGAAACATTTTCCACAGGATTTATCCTGAACCTCTTTCATGTAGACCCGGCTCAAATCAACGATATCGGTTTCCGGATCACGTACTACCAATCCATACCAACCCATCAGGGCTTTAACCGCTTCGTCCTGTCTGAAATATTCCGGCAGTTCAACAGCGTTGACCGGCTCTAAGTCCTGGCCTTCTTTGTCGCGGTTGTCAACTACTTCACCGCCCCAGGAACTAAATAAAATCTCAGCCATTAACCGACTCCCATTCTAAAGTAACTCAGTATATATTAGCTTAAAACTAAAAACTAACGATCGATCTCGCCCAACACAATATCAATACTCCCGATAACCGAAATGGCATCGGCAAGCATATGGCCCTTCATCATTTTTTCCAAGGCGCTAACCAGGATAAAACAGGGGGAGCGCACCTTCATACGGTATGGGTTCTCGGTACCATCACCAACCAGGTAAAAACCAAGTTCACCTTTTGAGCCTTCAACCGCATGGTAGATCTCACCTTCAGGAACTTCCGGCCCCTGACATTGAATCTTGAAACGCCTGATCAAAGCACTTATATCTTCCTGCACGGCATCAAGTTCGGGGTTAGAAATCCAAGGATTATCAACTTTTACCGGCCCTTCGGGCAAGTTTTCAAGAGCCTGTTCAATAATATTCAGGGATTGGGTAAACTCTTCCATACGTACCAGATAACGGTCGTAAACATCACCATTATCGCCAACCGGTATTTTGAAATCAAAATCGTCATAGCCCCCGTAGGGCATCGCTTTGCGAATATCATAAGAAACCCCGGAGCCTCTGAGTGAGGGGCCGGTCAACCCGTAATTAACTGCGTCTTCTGCAGAAATTTTGCCGATTCCCATGGTTCTTTTGCGCCAAATTATATTATCCGTCAACAAGGTATTGTAGCCATCAAGAGCAGTCGGAAACCACTTAATAAATTCACGCAAGCATCTAATAAACTTAGGGGTAATGTCCTTGGCAACCCCACCAATGCGGAGATAGGAAGGGGTCAATCGATAACCCGAAGCTTCTTCGGTAATATTCATGATCATTTCACGATCACGGAAGGTGTAAAAGACCACCGTCATAGCCCCAATATCGAGAGCATGACTACCGATCCAAAGATGGTGCCCCATAATCCGCGCCAGCTCACTCATTATAATGCGAATATACTGGGCACGTTTGGGCACCTCCAGATCAAGAAGCTTTTCTACGGCTGTACAATAGCCCAGATTATTAAGCGTTGCCGCGGTATAATCAAGACGGTCTGTCAGAGGGATGACCTGCTGGTAGTTCATGTTCTCCGCGATCTTTTCGATACCCCGGTGCAAATTCCCAATATGGGGCGTGACCTTGACGATCGTTTCGCCATCCAGCTCCAGGACCAAACGTAAAACCCCGTGGGTCGCCGGATGATGCGGACCCATGTTGATGGTCAATAATTTTCCCTCAGCCATCGCTACCAACCTCTATAAAAGTTATCTCTAAATTACTAACGCAGACACTGCAAGTGGCCTTATCAGAATGTTCCGTTAAAAAATCGGGGAAAAAACTGTAAGCCACAAATCGCAAAAAACCTAAAGCACCTGGATCGTATCGGGATCCCATTTCTCATCAAAATCCTTCCCTTTCAAGGGGAAATCTTTACGTAGAGGATGTCCATCAAAATCATCCCACATCAAAATTCGACGAAGGTCGGGGTGACCACTGAAGCTAATTCCCAACAAATCAAAGACTTCGCGCTCAGGCCAATCTGCCGATCTCCAGATATCGGTGACAGTTGGGACTTCGACATCTACGGAAACCATCACCTTAACCAGAAGGCGACGGAAGTCGTCCATCGAATGCAATACATAAGCAACCTCAAAGCGAGGCTCACGCGGCAACTTATCAATCCCCACCACGTCCGACAGGAGATCGTAATGAAGGGTTTTATCATCATGCAGATAGAGCATGATATCATGCAGCTTTTCAAGGCTGACAATGATTGTCAGGTCACCCCTGAAATCGACATCATCAACTATCGCATCTGAAAATTCACTCTTCAACTGCTCCAGCACTTTAGCGTTATCAATAGTCATTGTTTTAACTCTTCCTGGTCTGCTAACACAAACTGACAATATCAGACTTGCTGCTTGAAGGCTCGTTATAATCGGGCCGATCCGTAAACTTGTCCTGCATGATCTTGTCCTGCAGCTTCATGATACTGGCCAGCAGAGCCTCCGGCCGAGGGGGACATCCAGGGACATAGACATCGACGGGAATTATCTGGTCGACTCCCTGAACCACCGAATAACTCTGAAAAATCCCACCACAAGAGGCACAGGCGCCCATGGCAATTACCCAACGGGGTTCAGCCATCTGCTCATAAATACGCTTTACCATAACCGACATCTTCTTGGTCAGGGTTCCGGCAACAATCAGTAAGTCGGACTGGCGCGGCGACGGCCGAAAAACCTCGGAACCGAAGCGGGCGATATCGTAGCTACTCAAACTAGTAGCCATCATCTCCAAAGCGCATCAGGCCAAACCGAAGGTACAGGGCCAGATCGAATTCTTACGCCCCCAGTTAACCAGCCCCTCAAGGTTGGTAACCAGGAATCCGTCGCCCTTTAATGCACTCTCTATTCCCATTCCAAGGCTCCCTTTTTCCAGACATAAATATAGCACACAAAGAGGATCACCATAAAAATGGCCATCTCAACAAAACCAAACAAGCCTAAGCTTCTATAATGGACGGCCCAGGGGTAAAGGAAGACACATTCCAGATCAAAAACCAGAAAGAGTAGAGCGACAACATAAAACTTGATCGGGGTCTGTACATAAGCTGCCCCGATCGTGGTCATTCCACACTCATAGGTCTCTTTTTTTACCCGGGATTTTCGATTCGGCCCCAGAACACTGGAAAGCACAACAGCAACAACCCCAAACCCTATACCGACAATCATCATCAACAGTACGGGCACATAATCTTGCAACATAATTTCTTCACCCCTGATTGCGCCAGGCAACTACCAATCATCGTTTCAAATGAACAATCGGATTAGCCCGAGATAACTATTATGTGAAGCATTTATTAAGCGCGGCTAATATACCGACCCCCTTTGCCTATGTCAAGAAAAAAATGGGCTGAAATCTTATACAATCGACAGATCCATACCTCTTTTCCAACTTCAGGGAACGCTCCGAACCGGGCCACACGATACTCAGCGCGAAACAACAAACTTCGTTCTACTACATTCCAGCCCAAAGCCAGCCAATATCACTTTATTATTACACATCTACCAACTCAATCTCCTTGATACAAACGCAAAAAAGTATACTGTATTCATCATTCTGTATTCATTATAAATATATCGATTATTTGATATTTCCTTGATCTTCAATCCAAATCCATGATAAGAACCATTCTCTTAGAGAGCGCTTGTCACAAAAATAACAACCCTGTTTATAATGGCGTTTAATTACAACCCATACAACAAAATAATGTATAATCTGCAATCGTTAACTTCAACGCAGAACCTACAACTCAAGTACTAAAAATACAAACTAACGATAGCGGCACAAGCAAAACTCTTCCCGCCCCCCATTGACAACCTGGTGATAATTTTAACCATCCCATTATAGCTCACCTTATTTTAAGGAGTTTTTTAAATGATTCGCAGAATGTGGAATTTACTCATTGACTTCATCCGAGATTTCGGTCACGAAGCTGCCCGTGGGACCCGAGAACACTGGAAGGGCCTGCTTATTTTCGGGGCTGTATCTTTTTGCATTTTCATCCTATTAATCGTTTTACTGCTTAAAGCCACGGCCAATTACAGATTCTGCGGCATGTGCCATAATATGGACACCTATATTGAGTCCTGGAAACAATCCTCGCACAAAGATGTCAGTTGCCTGGATTGCCATTTCGAGCCCGGTGTCTGGGGTGAGCTTAAAGGCAAATGGAAAGCCCAGGCCCATGTTGTCATGAAAATTACGGGCACAGCCCCGCCCCGGCCCCATACCGCTATCAGCGACTTAAGCTGCCTGCGGGAAGGCTGCCATTCAACCCAGGAGCTCAAGGATAACACAATCAAATTCAAAGGCGTAAATTTCAGCCATGACACCCACTTGAGCGAGCTGCGCCGCGGCAAGAAGCTTAAATGCGTCAGCTGTCACTCCCAAATTGTTCAGGGTGAACACCTCACGGTTACCGAGACAACCTGCTTCAACTGCCACTTTTATGACAAAGAAAACCATCGGGAGATTGCTGATTGCCAGACCTGTCACACCCAGAGCAAGGCCAAAATATTTATTGATGCCAACGAAAACCAGCCTTTTGTTCACAAAGATTACCTTGACCGAGGGGTAAGTTGCGAACAGTGCCACTTCGGCATTATCTATGGCGATGGCCACATCATGGACAACGTCTGCGTCCAATGCCACTCCGAACCTAACTTACTCGAAAGCAGTTACAGCCACGAAAAAATGCACTTCAGCCACGTCACCACCCACAAGGTTGAATGCTTCCGCTGTCACGCTGGAATTGAACACTATATCCCCCGTGAAAAATCAAAAAAATACCAGCTGCGCCAGAGCCAACTGAAAAGCAAAGCGATCAATAGTGGCCTTCATTATGACAGCAACTGTGCTAAGTGCCATACCTTCGATCAGCATCTCATCATCCATCAGATGTTTGCCGGTGAAGGCGGTGTCGAGCACAAGGCGATGCCGAGCCCGATGTATCAGGCCCACCTTGACTGCGCCGGCTGCCACTTAAAGATGTACGAAATCAACGGTGAAACCCGCAAACTCAAACGCCGAGGATTTGATGAGATGGTCGAGTCCTGTTCCGACTGCCATGGTCCCGAATATGACGATATGGCCAGAC
>JAGHAQ010000003.1 GCA_021161425.1 Candidatus Tharpella sp.
GGTTTAAGTTAAAGGAGTCAAGCATCGCCGTATAGAGCCGGGCCTGGTTGGCAACAGCCGCAATTTTTATGTGGGGAGGCAACAGTTTTTCAATTTTGTTGACGAGTTTCGGATTTTCGATAAAGAGATCTATCTTTTTGAGCTTGCCGGGTCCCTGTAATAGCTCCTGGACCCATGAGATGTCGCCAAAAACCACGGCTTTTTGCGGGTTTTGGGGTATCTCAATGGAGCTTAGAATTTTTAAGGGACGGGATCTTTCAAGACGGCCGCCAGTATCGAGCCCAAGCTCACCCTCGGCACTTGCCAATTCGGTCGCAGCCGTCGAGGCCAGGATGAGCCTTGGTTCACTGATAAAGCGTAGTAAATCCTCGGGGCTGAAGGTTTTGTCAATTATAGGAGAGAGTTTTCGGGAGGCAAGAGGGTCGATGCCGATTAAAGTAAGTAGCCGGCCGTTACTGGATAGGTTTCCTTCAACTATGGGCGCGGCTTTAAGACCGGGGAAACTTTTTAAAAGCAAGGTGTAGATGGTTTCGTCAACGAGGCCGCTGGCCGTAGAAACCTCGTGGGTTGCCCGGCCCGACAAGGCCTTGGTGGCCTGGCTGAAAGAGCTCAAAGTTGACTGGTTGGCCAGATAGATGCCCGAGACCATGGTAACCCCTAAGGCCACCCCGAAAATCCAGAGCAAGGTCGGCAAAGGGCGCTGGCGATGGTGACGCATAAAGGCTTTTAGTAGATTAATCATCAGGAAACAGGCAACCGTCAACAATTCTAAGGCGCCGACCACAAGTGTCGGCCGCATCCGGACTGTGGGTGACCATAACCAAAGCGGTGCCGAAAGTTTTGCAGATTTCGTTCATGAGGCCGACAATGTGGAGACCGGTGTCGAGGTCGAGATTGCCGGTTGGTTCATCAGCTAGGATGAGGCGTGGTTTTTTGACCAGGGCGCGGATGACTGCCGCCCGTTGCTGTTCGCCGCCCGAAACCTCTTCCGGATAACGGTCAAGTTTGTTTTCGATGCCGGCTTCTCGGCTTAAGCTTTTCAGTAGAGTGTCATCCTTTTGGGCCAGAAGTTCCATTGGCAGAGTGATGTTTTCTCTTAAGGTGAGGGTTGGCAGCAGATTGAAGAACTGGAAGATGAAGCCGATATCTCGGCGCCGGTAACTGGTGGCTTCTTTTTCAGAAAAGGTGGTTGCATCTCGGTTGTCGATCAGCAGGTGGCCACGGCTGGGTTTGTCGATTAAAGCCAGGAGGTTGAGCAGGGTTGATTTTCCGGAGCCGCTTTTGCCGAGCAGGGCAAGGCGTTCGCCGGCCGTTATGACGAGATCAATCTTTTTCAAAGCGGTGACCGGAACGGCGCCGGGATAGGTTTTGGAGATTTTATCAAGTTTGATAAAGGATTGAGTGGTGGAGCTTACGTAATTCATGCAGCCCTCTGGATGGATTGATTCCGGCAAATAAAAGGTACCAATTCTTTCAAACTGATGACCTTGTAAAATATCTCTTATTTCAGACTGCGGTAGTAACTGTCGGCGTTATAGACGGCGGCCAAGGGGTTGTGGCCGAGAACCCGGTCTTTGACGGCCAGTACGGTGCAGGGGGCCTCGGCCTTTTTCAGGAAAAGTGAGTCATGGCCGACGCAAAGACCTAACAGGATATTAAAATCGGTTTCAGCCTCATTTAAAACCAGCGCTTGCAGAACTGGATTGCACATCGCTTCAGGTTCGTATTGGACAATTTTCTGGTCGCCGCTGAGGCCGATCAGCTCTTTGTCGCTACAGCCGGTTTTGCAGATGACGGAAACCATCTCGAAACCCCGAGCTGAATAAATTTCGGCCACGGTTTTGGCTTCTCGGCGCAGGCCGATGCAAAAAGCGAGGCCGAGGCGCCGGTAGTGCATCTTTTGGGCAAACTCGGCAATCTCTTCTATTCGGGTTTTAGCTGGTCTGACCCGGGCGTAGCCGAGTTCCCGATCGGCGTAGCCTTCAGCCTCCTGGATGGAGGCCTGGCGGGCAAACTCGGCGTATTCATCCTTTTTATAAACCTTCAGACTGGCTTCTGTTAGTTGGGAAAGGTCTCTGGTCGGGCAGAAATCCGGAGCCTTACCATTCGGGTTGCGGCAGAGACGTTCGGAGATACTAAAAGGACAACGGGCGCAGTCACTGAATTGATGAGTCATTTTTTCCCCTTTTGATTGTTTGTCTGTCTAAAAAACTGGTATCTATGTGACCTATCGTATAGGTGAAGATAAGTCAAACTATACAAGTGCTAATGAGTGAATTGTTAAAGGGGAGTTTTAAGATGATAGTTGAAGTCGGAACCGTCTGTTTTTCACATGGTAAGGAGAGTGGCCCATGGGGTAGTAAAATAAAGCGTTTGGCTAAGGTTGCTGAAAGGTGTGGTTTTGCCGTGGAGAGTATCGATTATCGGGGGCTTGTTGATCCTGATGAGCGCGTTGCGAAGTTGCTGGCCTGGCGGCCGGCAGTCGGTGGTCGGTTGGTGCTTGTCGGATCAAGTATGGGAAGTTATGTGGCGGCGGTAGCGGCCCAGCAGATCTCTCCGGATGGACTTTTTCTCTTGGCTCCGGCGATTGCGGTTCCGGGTTTTGGCAGGGTTCAAGATCCGTTGCCAAAAGTCGGACATTGCGCTATTGTTCATGGTTGGCGGGATGAGGTGATTGCGCCGGAGTTAATTATCGACTATGCCCGGCGGCATGCTTTGACTCTTTATTTATTGCCCGGCGATCATCGGCTGATGGAGGTTCTACCGGCCATTGAAGTTCTATTTGAAAATTTTCTCTCTCTTTGTTGATGAAATCGTAATCAATCTATTTTATCATACCGGATCAAGCCCGGCACGATAAAATAGATTGATTAGCTTTATCTCTGCAGATTTTTAATTGTCCTCAGCGTTTGCCACCCCGGCCCTGTCTTGAGCCCAGACCCCCTCTGCCAGCTGAAGAACCACCGTAACCTTTCATTGAGCCGAGGCCACTGCCGTCGCGGGTTCTTACGCCCTTTCCGTTACTATTGTCGGACCCTTTCCGATGATTTTTTTGCATTCTTTTATCATTAGGGCTCCTTTTATTCCGGGGTTTAAGCTTAGTGCTGTTTTAGGCTCCGTCGAGGCCGCCATGTTCTTTTTGTTGATACCACTGGCCGGGATCGAGGAAAAAAGCTTCGGTCTCGATCAGGGATCGTAGGTGTTCATTCTCAATCGTAACCAGTAAGTTGAAAAAGTCTTTTTCCCGTTTATCTTGAGAGCTATCCCTGAGTTTTTCGTAAAATTTTACCCCTTCAGCTTCAAAAGCAATTGCCGTGCGTACAGCTTCAAGATCATCGGCATCGCCAGGTTTTTGGTTTTGGGTAGCGTCAACAACTTTTTGCATGGTTGTTTTGAGGTTTGAATCGGAAACCACTAATGGCACACTCTCCGGCCACTTTTCCTCTTTTTCCCATTTCTTATGTAATTGTTTAAGGCGCTCATGATGTTCGAGTTCTTCGTTAGCGATCTGTAGAAACATCGCCTTGCCCACCGGATTTGATGTCCTTTCAGAGTGCTTGAGGTAGAATTCTCGTTCATTCATTTCATTGTTTAGTGCGGTCTCCAAGGCGTTGAGTCGGTCTTTGTTCATCTCTTCCTCCTTTAAAATTGTGTGTAAGCATGTCGGATTAAATGCCAAATACTTGTATTTTGGGCCCAGCTGTATGGCGGTGGCTAAGTTATTTCGGTCATGGCGCCAGCGATGACGATATTGCGCGAATTCAGCAAAATTGACCTCCTGGATTTAAGCGTAAAAAAGTTAATTCAAGTGGGTGTCTTGAAAAATTAGGATTTTTGTTCAAGTACAAGGCGCGCGAAGATTTTAACCGCAGGAATACATTGAGTATTTTGAGGATTAAAATTTGAGCCTAACGCAGTAATTGGGAAAAAAGACAATTTTTCAAGGTACCCAAGTTTATTTGAGGTTTTGCAAAGCTTTCTCGTAATTGGGTTCCTGGGTTATTTCGGGGACTTGTTCGGTGTAGATCACGGTGCCGTTCTCGTCGAGAATGATGACTGCTCTAGAGAATAAGCCAGCTAGAGGTCCATCGACAATCGTTACTCCGTAATCTTCGCCAAACTTGCGATCGCGCATGGCCGATAAGGTGATGACCCGATCAAGTCCTTCAGCGCCGCAGAAACGGGCCTGGGCAAAGGGTAGGTCGGCTGAGATGCATAAGACTTCAGTATTCTCCAGTTTTTCAGCTTCGCTATTGAAACGACGTACAGCCGTGGCACAGACCCCGGTGTCGATACTGGGGAAGATATTCAAAACCAGCCGTTTGCCGACAAAATCATTGAGTGTGGCATCGCTTAAATCGGTTTTAGTCAGTTGAAAATCAGGGGCTTTTGAATTGATTCCAGGCAGGTTGCCGATGGTGTTGATCGGGTTGTCATGCAAAGTAATGTGAGCCATGTTTTCCTCCTCAGTTTGGTTGGGTGGCAATGGTTAAAGAAAATACTTTTAATATAGTTTAAAGTCAAGCAAAAAATTTCGCCCTGACTTAAGATAAACCGGAACCCAAAAAGTTGTTGGATGGCTAAGACTTCTTGGTAGTTGTAATGATAGTTTTATTTCTCATTTGATCCGAGTTTTATACTCAGGGATAGTGCTTGACATGCCTGGTTTGTTAAATTAGTTTGGCCTGATTAGATCAATGTTTGCATTTTCTGAGTAAAATTCGTCTCTGCCAGAGTAATTCCGCCGTTTTCTTATTTATTGACGGCAGGCTTTTTGTTACGGTGGTGGAGCAGGCGTATTTACAGAACAGGTTTTTTTATGAGTGACGGATCAATCAGTCGGTTGCGGCAAATGGATAAAGAAGAACTGATTAAACAGATTCTATCCTTGCGGTTGGAGAATAAGGGTTTGTTTGGACGGTTGTTAAAAAGTGAAGAGCAATTTCGGGCTTTTGCCGATAATATTCAAGCCGCAGTTTATATTGTCAGTGAAAATGATACGGTTACCTATGCGAACCCTTTCTTGTCATCGATGACAGGATATACGAATGATGAGTTGTTGCGAATGCCGATTTCTGACCTGGTTCATCCGGATCATCGAGAGATAGCGATCGAGAGAATGCGGGCTCGATTCCGGGAAGAACCATCTCCGTCTCAGTATGATATCAAACTGTTGGATAAAGACGGTAAAGTGAAATGGGCGGAACTTCATGCGGAAAAGCTTGAAATGCAGGATCGGAAGATTACCCTTGGTACAGCTATCGATATAACATTAAGGAAAAAGAGTGAGGACGATCTGCGGCTCAGTGAAGAGATGTTCAAAGCCTTTACTGAACAGTTGCAGGTGATGGTTTATACTTACGACAGTAAGGGAAAATTTACCTACGTCAACAAGATTTGTGAAGAGTTGACCGGTTACTCTCGGAATGAACTTCTGGGTATGCATTTTACAGACCTTCTCCATGATGACTATAAAGATGCGAGTGTCAAACGGGCCGAGTCTCGCAGGACGGAGGACTCCCGTGGAGTTACCTACGATTATGTGGGAGTGAAAAAGGATGGCAGTCACCGTTGGTGGGAGTTGTCGGGGATCAGGTTGGAGGATGATGAGGCAGAGGTAACGGTTCTGGGCAACGCTATTGATATTACCGACAGAGTCGAGTCGAAACTGGCCCTGGAAGAGAGCGAGGAGAAATTCAGGTCGCTTTTTGAACGCTCTTCCGATCCGATGCTGCTTCGTGATGAAAAGGGCTTTTTTGATTGTAACCAGGCGGCCTTGAAACTGCTGAAAGCAAAAAGTAAAGAGGAGGTAGCCATCCATCCGGCGCGTTTGTCACCAGAGAGGCAACCCGATGGTCGTTCGTCGCAGAGGAAAGCGGAGGTCATGATCAAACAGGCGTATGAAACCGGCTTTCATCGTTTTGAGTGGCTCCATTACGATCTTGAGGGCCGCGAATTCTGGGCCGACATCTCCTTGACGGTGATTCCTTTTGAGAACCGGGAGATTATTTATACGGTCTGGCGTGATATCTCCACATTTAAAGAGTTGGAGAATCTTTTACGGGATGAGCGGGAGCAGCTACTGGTAACCCTGCGCAGTATTGGCGACGCGGTCATTACCACCGACCTTGACGGGCAGGTTGTTTTGATGAATCGGGTTGCCGAACAGTTGACCGGATGGCAACATGTCGAAGCTTTAGGGCATAAGATTGACGAGATTTTCGATATTGTCAAAGGTAAAACCGGGGAGGTGGCCCGAAATCCGCTCAGTCAGGCGATTAGTCAGGGTGTGATTCTGGAACTGGAGGATGAAACGGTACTGCGCTCTCGTCATGGTCAGGAATTCAAAATTGCCAATAGCGTCTCTCCAATTCGGGATGAGAAGAACGAAATTACTGGTGGGGTCCTGGTTTTTCGCGATATTACCGATCGTGATCGCATGCAGGAAGAGGTTCTGAAGCTGAGAAAACTTGAGAGCGTCGGCCGTTTGGCCGGGGGGATTGCGCATGATTTCAATAACCTTCTGACCGGGATTATGGGCAATATAGAGATGGCCTTGCTCCGCTCCGATTCTCAGGAGAAGGCCCACGGAAATCTTGAAAAGGCCTTGAAAGCTACGCGGCGGGCGGCTGATTTGACTCATAAACTACTTACATTTGCCAAGGGTGGTGAACCTATAAAAGAGACTGCATCTGTTGGCGAAATAATTATTGACTCTGCCGAGTTTTCTCTGTTGGGGTCAAAAATAGCCCTCTCTCTTGAGATCTCAGAGGATCTCTGGTCGGCTGAAGTGGATGCCGGTCAGATCAGTCAGGTGATCCAGAATCTGGTGATCAATGCCGTCCATGCCATGCCGGAGGGCGGTACGATCACTATCTGTGGTGAGAATGTCGACCTCGATTCGGCACAAACGGCAAGTCTGCCTCTTAAACCGGGGCCTTATGTGAAGATCTCGGTGACAGATCAAGGTTGCGGGATCGTTGAAGATCTACGTGACAAGATCTTTGATCCCTTTTTTACGACCAAAAAAGAGGGCAGTGGTCTGGGTTTGTCGGTTATTCATTCGATTATCAACAAACACGATGGTTATGTCAGTGTCCAGTCGGAGCCGGGCCGTTTTACTGAATTTACCATATTTCTGCCGGCTCTCGGGGTCGTTTTGAAAGGCAAAAAAGAAACGCTGTCCGAAAGGGAGTCTTCGCTTCCGAAAAGTCGCATTCTGGTAA
>JAGHAQ010000034.1 GCA_021161425.1 Candidatus Tharpella sp.
AAATCGTTGATTGGGCATCACCTTTCCCACCAAAATTTTCATCTTCCCAAAAGTAGTGATTTTTCGGTTCATTCTCTCTTGGTATCCACTCTAAAGACATTTCAATACTCCTTAATATATAATAGATTAATTAAACTTAATCAGCAATTTTTCAGGTATTTCCCTCAAACTGTCTCGGTGTGGGGACATACCTCCAGGCCGGGCTTTAGCCCGTGACGAGCTGAGCTGTGTCCCCCTCGAAGTGAGCGAAGCAATGTTCACCGCCATTTGCAATAACTTTATGGTAGCCACATAAATAGTCGCTCTAATCGAAATCGGGTTCTAAAACAATTCGGCGGCTGATCGGCTTGGCATGGACTTCGGCAAAGGACTCCTTGATCGTACTCATCGGCCGAGTTTCGAGGAAAGCATCGATCTCGACTTTGCCACTCTGAACCATATCGAGAACCGGCGGATAGTATTTCGGATGACAACCCCACGTCCCGATCATCTCGGCATCAAAAGCCATCAGTTTTGAGATCATATACTCATGCTTGGCCATCGAGAAACCAACTACTATCAGTTTGCCGACAAAGGAGAGCAGGTCAAGAGCCAAAGCCTGCCCCGGCTTACTGCCGGAACACTCAAAGATCTTCCAACCATAATTATGCGGCACACCCTGCTCTTTGCTGTAAGTCTTAATTATACCTTTAACATCTTTACTCGATTTACCGATCGGATTGATCGTCAGGTCGGCCCCATATTTAAGAGCCCGTTCGAGTTTTTCATCATCGATGTCAATCGCAATCACAACCCGAGCCCCCATAGCTTTAGCAATCTGAACCATATAGCTACCGACGCCGCCACCGGCCCCGGTCACCACAACCAGGTCGCCATCGGGGAAAAAAGGTTTATCAAGCTCGGCCCGAATTGCGGCCTGGTAGGGAGTCGTAGCAGCATCGGCGACAACGGCATAATGCGACAAAGGCCTGTCACCGCGATTTTCAATAACACAAAGACCTACAGTCGGCACCACGATATGACTGGAAAACCCACCATACATGCCGATACTGTTACCAGGCATCTTCTGTTTCAGGCAGCGGTTACCGCGCCCGGATTTACAAATTTGACACTCATTACAGGGCATTACCGCCGGAATAATTACCTCTTGGCCGATCATCTCGGCATCGCCGCCGATGACCGTGCCGCTGATTTCGTGACCTAAGGTCAGGGGCGGCTCACAAACCGTCGGAACGCCGTCATAAAAGAAACCAAGGTCAGTATGGCAGACACCACAGCCGGCAATCTTGACACAGACTTCACCTTCATTTATCGGCGGCATATCGATTTCAGTCAGTTTCATCTCTCCTGGTTTTACCATTTGCCAGGTTTTAATTTTTGCAGGAATCTCAGACATTTTTTCTCCTTAATCTCCAAACCTTCTCGATCTTCGAGAAAATCATGTTGCATTGCTTCACCCTCATAAACGGGGACAGAGCTAAAGGTCTGTCCCCACATCGAGACAGGTCGAGCATTATTAAACCTTACTTATTAGTCCAAACCGGCTTACGTTTCTCAAGAAACGAATTTAACCCTTCACGGGCGTCGGCATTACGCATGCAGTCATTGAGATAGGAGCCTTCGACCGTCTCCAGGGCGGCGGAGAAAGGTTTGCCGGAGGCCGCTTTTAGAGCCCGCTTAGTTGAACGCAGGGCCGAACCGCTTGACGCGGTAAAGGTAACGATGAATTTTTCAAGCTCGGCCTCAAAAGCATCAAGAGCAACCACTTTATTGACAAGACCGCAGGCCAAAGCCGCATCAGCCCGTAAGGCTTCTCCGCCAAGCACCATCTCATAAGCTTTTTTGGGACCAACAATCGCCGGCAGGGCAGCCACCGCGATCGGCGGAAAAACCGCCAGCTTAATTTCTGGTTGACCGATCTTAATATTTTCGGCCGCCAGAACCATATCACAAAAAAGTGCCACTTCACAACCGCCGCCGAGTACGGCTCCCTTAACTGCTGCTATCGTCGGGATTTCAAGACGATCAAGACGACGGAAAATACCATGAAAAGCCTCGATCATATGGCCAACTTTATCTTCAGTATGATCGCTGACATCAACGCCAACAGAAAAAGCTTTCTCGCCCGCTGCCTTGATAACCAGGACCTTAAGTTCGGGACCAGCCGCCAAAACTCCGTCCAGGGCACAATTCATCTCCTCCATCGTAGCGATATCAAGCCAGTTAAGCGGTGGACGATTAATGGTAAGAAAGGCCGCCCCATCTTTTTCTTCATAAGTGATAAATTTATAATCAGACATAAAAATTCTCCTGTGTAAGCAAATCTGAGAACGACGCTAACTTTGCTTCGCCCTCAATAACCGGAGACAGGTTTGAAATCTGTCCCCACATTTTGGAGGTTTGAAAATCGACCATTGGTGGCTGACGACTAGATATATTGGCCACCGTCGACTTTGATAACTTCGCCGGTAATGTGACCAGCGGCGTCGGAGGCTAAAAAGGCAACCAGATTGGCAACATCTTCAGGTTTACCGGCTTTTTTCAAAACCCCTTCGTTGATAGCAACCTGCTTGAATTCGTCGGGCATCGCTTCACCCATCTCGGTCAGGATAAATCCGGGGGCCACCGAGTTTGAGGTAACCAGATATTTACCCAGATCTTTGGCTGCGGCTTTGGTCAAACCGAGAACTCCGCCCTTGGCGGCTGAGTAGTTGGTCTGGCCAAATTTGCCGCGGAGGCCGTTAATAGAGGTGATCGTAATGATCCGACCCCACTTTTGTTCACGAAAAATCGGGGCACAGGCGCGAATATAGTTGAAGGTCCCGGTCAAATCGACATCGATAACCTTCTGCCACTGCTCGGCGGTCATCTTCCAGATCGTACTATCCCAGTTCATACCGGCGCTGGTTACCAGAATGTGAACTGAACCCCATTTCTCTTTGGCTGCCGCGACCAGGGCTTCGGCGTCAGGCAGACTGGAAACATCGGCCTGACAAGCCATAGCATCACTGCCCATCGCCTTGATTCCAGTCACCAAAGCTTCGGCCTGTTCGGCGCTGCGATTATAGTTAACCGCAACTTTGGCTCCAAGGGAGCCCAGTAGCTTGGCGATTTCAGCGCCTATCCCCCGGCTGCCACCGGTAACAATAGCAACCTTATCTTTTAAATCGATCATATTTTTTCTCCTAGTTTTCACGTTTGAGAATAACCGCCATTGTCGCACCGCCGCCACCGCAGATTGAAGCGACCCCTAACACCTTGTCAAGCCGTTTAAGAACATGATAGAGGCTCACCATGATACGAGCCCCACTGCAACCGGTGGGATGACCTAAAGCGATGGCGCCACCATGAACATTAAGTTTTTCAATATCCAGCTTGAGACGAGCAACATTCCCCAGAACCTGAGCCGCAAAGGCTTCATTGATCTCAAAAAGATCAATATCACTCAAACTCATCCCGGCACGTTGTAGCACTTTAGGAATCGCCTCACCTGGCCCTTCACCCATGAAGGTGCCGTCGACTGCAGTCTGACAGAAATCGACCATTGAAAAGAGCGGCTTAACCCCGCGGGCTGCAGCTGCTTCCCGGGTCATGGCGACCATCATCGCGGAACCATCAGTAAGCCCGCAGGAGTTGCCGGCGGTCACTTTGCCGCCCTCTTTTTTAAAGGCCGGGCGCAACTTACTTAAAGCTTCAACCGTACTATCTTTGATCGATTCATCGGCGGCAAATTCAAACTCGGGTTTTTTTCGGGTTCCGGGAATCGTCACCGGAATAATTTCATCGTCAAACCAACCATTTTCGGCCGCCGCCTTAGCTCTCTGCTGGGAACCGGCGGCGTATTCATCCATCTCCTGACGGGTGATACCATATTTTTCGCCAACATTTTCCGCAGTCATTCCCATACTGACCTTGGCAATCGGATCAAAACTATCCCCCCAACCATCCTCAAGTTTGCGATCGCCCATCTTAAAACCGCCGAAACGAGCTCCTTTAAGCATATATGGGATCGTACTCATCGACTCCATGCCGCCACAGAGTACGATATCAGCCTGTTCCAAAACAATCTGCGAAACCGCCATCGACGCCGCTTTCATACCGGCGGGACAGGCTTTGTTAATTGTGACGCCGGGGGTCAGCTGACCACAACCACCTTTTAGAGCCACGGTTCGGCCAGGATTAACGTGATTTCCGGCCTGGCGACAGTTACCAATTATCGCCTCATCAACATCTTCACCAACGACATTGGCTCTCTTTAAGGCTTCCCTGACTGGGAAAGCACCGATATCATAGACCTGTATATCCTTCATGGTACCACCAAAACTGCCCATTGGCGTCCGCACCGCGCTAACAAAAACCACATCACTTAAGCTTCTCATCTCTGACTCATCTCCTTAATTATTAGGCCGTGAATAGATCACCTTGGAATCCTGCCCATTGTTACAGGTCTCACAATTCTCACTGACCACGTTATCAAGCTGTGGGGCATCATCGACTTCATCAAGCAAAATGATTTCATGCCCCATCTCCTCAAAGGCTTCGACCGCCATGGCCAAACGGGCACCGGCGGCGACAAAGTGCCGAGTCCAACCCTCCTGCAATAGTTGCGTACCGCGCGTCATCTTATTAAACCAAACCCGGCATAGACAAAACCAAAAAGCACTTTTCTATATTCAACTAGGGCAATCCAACAACGAAATCAGTGCATCTCTCGCAAATTGCAACTTGTATGCCAGTTTCTTGACGATCAGAGGTCATTGTCGGTGGTCGGTAAACCCTGTCAACCGGCCACCGACCTGCGGTAAAATGTCACCAGTCAAGGTAACTTTCGGTGCCCCATAAATAAAATCATACAACAACGCAAAAAGCCTCTTGAAGAGGCATAAGTCACTTCCTCATCAAGGGGCTTCTATTTTATGGCGGAGAGACGGGGATTCGAACCCCGGGTGAGCGCAGAGCCCACAATAGATTTCGAGTCTACCGCCTTCGACCTCTCGGCCATCTCTCCGTTGTTTGGTGCGGGCTTCTTAACATAAGAGCACCGTCAATTCAAGCCCTAAACAGTGGACCACTGACCACTACAAAGCGGCTTCGCGCAGGGTTTCGGCCAAATCGGTTTTCTCCCAGGAAAAGCCCGGTTCAGTACGACCAAAATGGCCATAGACCGCAGTCTGCTGATAGATCGGCCGCAAAAGGTCGAGGCTTTCAACAATGCCAGCCGGACGGAGCTCGAAATGTTTACGAACCAGTTCAGACAGACGCTCTGAAGGAAGTTTGCCGGTACCAAAAGCGTTGACCATAACACTTAACGGCTCAGCCACGCCGATCGCGTAAGCAAGCTGGACTTCACATTTGGCCGCGAGGCCGGCAGCCACCATATTTTTGGCAACATAGCGAGCCATGTAGGAGGCGCTGCGATCGACCTTGCTGGGATCTTTGCCGGAAAAACAACCGCCGCCATGACCACCTTTGCCGCCATAAGTATCGACGATTATTTTCCGCCCGGTCAGACCACAATCACCCATCGGTCCGCCAACCACAAAACGACCGGTCGGATTGACAAGAAATTTGGTATCGGCATCAATCATCTCGGCCGGCAGCACCTTTTTGATAACCTCTTCGATGATCGCCTCACGCAATTGTTCATAAGTAACATCGGGACTGTGCTGACTCGAGATGACTACAGTATCGATCCGTTTCGGCAAAAAGTTTTCATATTGAATTGTGACCTGCGACTTGCCATCAGGCCGCAGAAAAGGAAGTGAGCCGTTTTTGCGCACCCGTGACAATTGCCGGGTAAGACGATGAGCAAAGGTGATCGGCATCGGCATCAACTCCTTGGTATCATCGCTGGCATAACCGAACATCAAACCCTGATCACCGGCCCCCTGCTCTTTGAAGAGACCTTCGCCGGCGGTTACGCCCTGAGAGATATCGGGCGACTGCTTGTCGATGCTGGTCAAAACAGCACAGGTCTCCCAGTCAAAACCCATGGCTGAATCGTTGTAACCGATATTCTTGATCGTCTCCCGAACAATCGCCGGGATATCAACATAACAATCGGTCGTAATCTCACCGGCAATGACAGCCATCCCGGTAGTCACCATGGTCTCACAAGCAACCCGGCATTTACGATCCTGACTCATAATACTGTCTAAAATTGCATCCGAAATCTGATCAGCAACCTTGTCGGGATGCCCCTCGGTTACTGATTCCGAGGAGAAGAGATAATCTTTGGTTGACATGTTAACTCCATAAGTAAAAAAATTTAAATGTTTAAAATCTCGTAACTATTCAGGTGTTGTCCTCGAATTGTCTCGATGCGGGGACATACCTCCAGGCCGGGCTTTCACCCTGAAGAGGCACAAGAGCCCGTGACGGGCTGAGTTGCGCTGTGAGCGAAGCGAGGAAGTACTCTTGGGGTGTGTCCCCAGTCGAAGAGGGCGAAGCAAAGTTCGCCGCTGCCCGCTTTAACTTAATGCAATCATATTTTCATTAAAAAGGTTTCGGGAAAACGCCGGTTCATCTCTTTTGCGACATAGGCTTCAACCTCGACCGCGGTATTCATTTTCAGGGACTCTTCCAACATTTTCCGGGCTTCGACGAAAGTACTCTGACGAATAATCTGCTTGATATGGGGAATCGATATAGCATTCATGCTGAGCTTATCAAGGCCTAAACCTAGAAGAACCAGGGTATAGAGCGGCTCACCCGCCATCTCACCGCAGATACTGACCGGAATTTCGGCATTACG
Organism: Candidatus Tharpella sp.; assembly: GCA_021161425.1. Taxonomy (GTDB): domain Bacteria; phylum Desulfobacterota; class Anaeroferrophillalia; order Anaeroferrophillales; family Tharpellaceae; genus Tharpella. The sequence continues at coordinate 6,755 of JAGHAQ010000034.1, forward strand.
GGCATTGCTGATAACCTGATCCAAAAGGCGCAGGATTGCCGGATGCAGAGGCTCATAGAGATAGGAAACATGCTCGTTACTGCGATCGAGGGCCAAAGTGTATTGAATCAGGTCATTAGTACCGATACTAAAAAAATCGGTTTCCAGAGCGAGCTGGTCGGAAATTATGGCGGCCGAGGGCACCTCAATCATGATACCTACCGGAATTTCGGCATCAAAAGGAACACTTTCACGTTCAAGCTCAACCTTAGTCGCCTCAATAATCTCGCGGGCCTGGCGCAGCTCTTTAAGACCGGAGATCATCGGCAACATGATCTTGAGCTTGCCGAAATGACTGGCTTTAAGGATACCTCTAAGCTGAGTAACAAAAAGTTCCTGACGATTAAGACAGAGACGAACCCCCCTGAGCCCGAGGGCGGGATTGATACTGTCTTCGTGAAAATGTTCCGACGATGCGATCTTGTCGGCCCCAAGATCAAAGGTTCTAATCGTGGTCGTACTTTCCGGCGGCAACGATTCGGTGACTTTTTTATAGGTTAAAAAATGCTCCTCTTCACTGGGCAGGGTCTGACGGTTGAGATAGAGGAATTCGGTTCGGTAGAGACCGATATTTGAGGCCCCATGCGAAATAATCGATTCCGTCTCTTCCGGGGTTTCGATATTGCCAGCCAGGGCGACGCGAAAACCGTCGGTCGTCTCCGCCGGCAAGTCGCGATTTAAAATCAATTGGGCCTGAAAGGAGTTATATTGCTTCTTCTTCTCCTGGTAGGCCACCAGTTGCTCGCGACTGGGATTGACTATAATTCTCCCTTCAATACCATCGACCACCAAACGGTCGCCACCATTGATCTTTTCGGTTGCATACTCGGTACCGACGACAGCCGGGATTTCGAGAGAGCGAGCCACAATCGCTGTATGAGAGGTCCGGCCACCAAGATCAGTGACGAAGGCGTCAACCTTTTGCGGATTGAGCTGTAGGGTGTCAGCCGGCGAAAGGTCGTGGGCAACGATTATGACCCCGTGACTGATTTTATCGATACTATCATAATCACTCCTGGTCAGATGACGCAAAATCCGCTCGCTGACATGGACTACATCGCTTTGCCTCTCACGCAAATAAGAATCCTGCATCTCTTTGAAAAAATTAATTATTTTCTCACTGTTCAGGCTCAAGGCCCATTCCGCATTGATCTTCTTCTCCTTGATCAGGGTCAGCGTATCATCAACCAGCATCTTGTCTTTCATCATCAACAGATGAACATCCAAGATGTAGTTGTGCTGCCCGGAATCCTCATTACCTCCAGCCTTTAAAATCTTCTCCTTAATTTCCTTCAGTTCCTGCCGAGCGCCGGCAACCGCCTCAAGAAAACGCTCGGTTTCAACCGCAACCTGATCACTTGAGATCTTCTCACCACGGGGTTTAAGTTTTCCACGATCAAGGAGAAAGGCGCGACCGATCGCGATTCCCGGTGAGGCCCCAACCCCGCTGACGACACAGGTTGTCACATGAGTATTGTTATTAGCCATAATCATCCACCATCCAATTCGCCAAAACCGTCTTCAATCAGATTTCCCAAAGCTTCAAGGGCAACTTTTTCATCCTCGCCGGCGATTTCGACAACAATGGCGGTATTCTGGGCTGCAGCCAGCATCAAAACCCCCATAATACTTTTGCAATTAATCGTAAGATTTTCTTTGGTAATCGAGATTTCCGAAGAAAATCTACCGGCCAGCTGAACCAGAATTGCCGCCGCCCGAGCATGAAGACCAAGTTTGTTGACTATCGTAAATTCTTTTTTAAGCATCTCAATTTACTAATTTATTTTTTATGGTTAAATTCTAAAAAAAGATAAGGCAAACAAGCACCACGAAGCCTCCCACCGGAAGGATTTCCAACAAGCGCGGCCGATCTCCGCCAAGGTTTTTTCGGCGCCAACCAAGCCAGCCGATTAAAGCCAGCAATAGAAGAAAAGGAGCCACACTAGTAACAGATCCCCGTAAAGCAAAATAATCGACCAGCAAAAAAGCTGTAACCGCCAGGGAAGCGGTGGTCACAAACTCCATAACATTCCTGAGCAAGGGTAAATTCCAGCTATTAATCGTTTCAATCACCCCGATACCGCGATGTAAACCGTGCAGGTAAACAGTATAGCGCACCCCAAAATGAACTAAATTATAGGCGCAGAGCAGAAAAACCAGGGCCCAGAGACTAGGCCGCCAAAAAAATATCATCACGGCCAGAGCCGAAACCATCGGCTTTAACCCGTTCCAGAAAAAAGCATCGCCGAGAGCCCCATAGAGCCCGGCCAGACTGCCACTCAAAGCCAGACCCTGGTCACCCATCTCTTCGCCCTGACTCTCCATATGGACCAGAAATCCCAGGATCGCAGCCGCCAGATAGGGGTTTGTATTAAAACAGACCAGGTAACGCCGGGTACGCTGGGCCAGATGTTCAGAATTTTTACCGTAGAGTTTTTCAAGCAAAGGGTAAATGGCATAAGCCAGTCCCAAACACTGCATACGGGCAAAGTTCCATGAGGTCTGCCAGTAGAGACTGCGCAGAAAAATTCGCTGTTCAAGTCGCAAATGCATGTGGTTAGCTGAAATCCATAACTAAAAAACCAACAAGAGCATCGAAACGCCGGCGAAAACGGCCAACTGACGTTTTTGATTCATATTGTAGAGCAGGCTGGCAATCCCGGCGGCCGGAAAGAGCAGCAACATGCGGTCAGTCAAGGGCCAGGCCCAGGCCGGCAACAGGAGCAGCAACAGCGGCACTAGCAGCAGAGAGATGGCCATCATCAATCCCAGAGCAACGGCGGCAGCACCATAGAAATTAAGGATGCCGTGGAGATGAAAATTGATTGCCGAAGCATTTTCACAAGCCAGAAGACGGGTTTCCATCTCATCAATAAGTCGGGCATTCCTGACTCTCACCCAACTGTCCACCTTGCGAGTAAAAACGGCCCAGGGAAGAACCGCCAATAAGACCACCAAAGCCAGGCTTTTAGCATCCAGCATCGCATTTGACGACAACCCGCTCAAGGCTGCGGCCACACCACCCGCCACCAAGGCAAGCAGGGTATCATCGGTCGGGATATTGGTTCCAACCGGAATTTCGCTTAAAAAATAGAGTTCAAGAGAGGCCCCGATCAACAACCCGATCTCCCAATTGCCGGCCAAAACACCCCCAAGAGTGGCGGCGATCAGCGGCCGCGAAAACATTATCTGAAAAGCTGCTGTCCGATCAAGTGCACACAAAGCCCCCACCAACGAGACCTTGGCCGTCAGCCAGATAAATGAGGAAAAGTCAAGCCACACGGAACCTACCAACCTTTACGCTGCAAAAGGGTGAAAACATCAATCGCCGGCGCGGTCGGCACCGGCTGAATGGTAATCTTCAAACCCTGCTTCTGCAAAGTTCTTAAACAGGCAATTTCACTCTGATCCAGAGAGATCGAGTCGGCAATCTGTAGTTTGCCCACAGCATTATGAATATTTCCGAGATTCAATTCGGTCAAGTAAAGCCCCTCCTCAATAGCCTGGGCAACAGCTTCAAGACCGACAAAAAGCATGATTGTTAAAAGTCCAGGTCCGGAACGCTGCTGAGCCATGAAGGTCACAGCCTGCCGAACGGAGAGAATTTCGACCCGCAATCTGGGAGGTGCGGCCATCCGCAAAATTTTAGACTGCAGAACATTGCCAGGTATCTGATTATCAGCCACGACTATTCTGGTCGCCCGGGTATATGGAACCCAAGCGGCGATAATCTGACCATGAATCAGGCGGTCATCAACGCGATAAAGTACCGTCGTCATAGATCCAGGAACTCGGCAGCAGCAAAGATGTTCTTACGGCCATATTCAGTAATTTCCGCAGCAATCTCCTTCAACCCTTTCTCCTCATCCTTGAAACCACCGGCAAGTTTTAAAAGAATCGGCAAATTGACGCCGGAGACGATTTCGACTTGGCCGGGTTCATAGAGAGCAAGACAGATATTGGTCGGGGTACCACCAAACATATCGGTCAAGATAAGAACTTTTTTCCCATCTTTGTGATATTTTTTTATCATCTCGACCAGACGTTTGCGGACGGCCTCAATATCATCATTTTGCGAGATATTGACACCAACCAGGTTTTCGTTGGGTCCGACGATGAATTCAGCCGTCTCAATCAGGTATTCAGCCAGGGTATGGTGAGTCACTACTATAGATGCAATCATTTCAATTAATCCGTTTTTAGATCTCGGTGGGTGAGGGCTATTTCGTAGCCTTCTTCCCTTAGAGAGTCGCCCAGCACACTAACTATAGCTACCGAACGGTGCCGGCCACCGGTACAACCGATGGCCACGGTCAGGTAACTCTTGCCCTCCCTCAGATATTCGGGAATCAACATCTTCAGCAAGGCGAGAAAGCGTTCCGTAAAGGAGCGACTAACAGGATGGCCAAGGACATACTCCCTGACCCCTTGATCAAGCCCACTTTGGTTTCGCATCTCCTCAATAAAATAGGGATTTGGCAGAAAACGCACATCCATAACAATATCGGCCTCCAAAGGCAGACCGTTACGAAAACCAAAAGAGAGTATCGATATATTCATCCCGGCCGCATGGTCACCGGCGGTGACTATTTTACGAATATACTCCTTAAACTGATGAATCGTAAAATTGCTGGTATCAACCCGGTAGCTTGCCAGGGAACGGATCTCCTGTAAAAGCTCTCTTTCTTGAGCCACCGCCTGAGGCACTGCACCCTTAACCGCAACCGGATGCTTGCGCCGGGTTTCGCTGTAACGCTTAATCAGGCTCTGATTATCAGCCTCAAGAAAGATAAGTTCCAAGGCAATAGATGACTTTTTAATCTTGCGGTAGAGGCCGGGAAAACTTTTAAGAAAATGCTCCTCCCGCAGATCCATGACCAGGGCAATACCCTTGATGGTCGGCGAAAAATTACCGGAGAGTTCAATAAATTTCGGCAAAAAGGCAACCGGAAGATTATCGATGCAAAAGTAGCCGAGATCTTCCAGCACATTCAAGGCGCTGGTTTTCCCGGCCCCGGAGAGACCGGTCACAATAACTACTGAAGCCTGACCTTTATTCTCTTTCGTCGCCATTGATTAAATTCTTCAATTATCGGTTTTCAGCCGATCAGCCAAATCATCGAGCAGGGCAAGCCCAGTCTGTTTGCCCTGTTTCCGCAACCGGTAGGTATGGGCCGCGACCTCCACAATCGTGACCAGGTTACGTCCGGGACTGACCGGGATGGTCGCTTTCGGAACATTGACCCCGAGAATCGGGAAGGTTTCCTGGTCCAGGTTCAAACGCTTACTGTCGTCGTACTCCTTCCAGGCAACCAGCTCAACCACAAGATCGACTCGCTGGCTCTCACGCACCGCAGCCACACCGAAGATATCCTCAATATTGATAATCCCAAGACCGCGAATCTCCATATGAAATTTCAATATCGCATTGGCCTCACCAACTACAGTTCCCGGCGGCCGAAAACGCATAACCACAACATCATCAGCAACCAACCGATGTCCGCGTTGAATGAGATCAAGGGCAACCTCACTTTTACCGATTCCGCTCTTGCCCACCAGCAGAACCCCGGTACTGTGGATATCAAGCAGAACCCCGTGAACGGTGGTTTCGGGGTTGATAAAATCTTCAAAGTAGCGATTGATTGCATCAAAAACGGCGGCCACCGAAAGACTACTCTGGAGCAGTGGGATATCACTCTCGCGGCACTTTTGCAGGAGCTCCGCAGGCGGCGGGCAGGCCCTGGTAGCGATGATACAGATGGGCTGCAGCGCACAGAGCTGCTCAATTACCTCAAGCCGGCGTGACCGACTCAAGGTCTCAAGATAAGCCACCTCAGCCATGCCCATAAGCTGAATCCGCTCGGGCTCGAAGAACTGAGTAAAACCGGCAAAAATTAAACCATGCTTCTGAATACGGTAATTAGTGATTTTACGGTTTAGTGAAACCTCCGGAGTCAACAAGCTCAGATTCAGACCTCGCGCCTCATCCCCCAACAGGTCAGCAACGGCAATCTTCAGGCTGTCATCGCGATCAAGAGCGCTCATCTTCCTGCTTAATCATGGCAAAGAGGCTCAAACCATCGGAAGTTTCGAGAAGCTGGTCACAAAAACCTCGATTTTTCAGCATACGGGAGATCTGGGCCAGAGTTTTCAAATGGATTCCGGCAGAGTTTTCCGGAGCTAGGAGAAGAAAAAAGAGATGCACCGGCTGACCGTCAACAGCAGCAAATTCAACTCCTTTAAGGCTGCGGGCAAAAAGGACGACAATCTTTTCGAGTTCGGCCATCTTACCATGTGGAATGGCAATCCCGCCTCCGATTCCGGTGCTGCCCAAGGCTTCCCGATCACGCAAGACGGTAATAATTTTATCCTCTGAAAGTTCCGGGAAAACCCCTGCCACCCGGGCGGCCAGGCACTTAAGAGTCTCCTCCTTGCCGGTTTCCGCCAACTCGGCAACAACCAGTTCAGGGGTGAGATAATCAGTAATTTTCATAGTTTTTTATTGGGGCTCAATAAGCCCATAGTTACCATCGTCACGACGATAGACAACATTGATCCGATCGGTTGATTCATCGCGGAAAACATGGAAGTTATTATTCATCAGGTTAAGCTGCATAATTGCTTCATCGGGGCTCATCGGCTTGACCAGAAAATTACTCTTCTTGATAATCTCTGGAGTTGACTCATCCTGATCATGATCAACACTCAAAATATCTACCGGAACGCTGGTCATCAGGCTCTCATCAATCCCGGGAGAGCCCTTTTTCTGCCGCAGACGACCTTTATAGCGTTGTACCTGGCGGCTGATTTTACTGGCGACAAGGTCTATAGCGGCATACATATCACCGGCCTCCTCCTTGCCCTTAACCATGAAGCCATTGATATTAAACGTCACTTCAGCAATCTGACGAATCTTTTCGACGGAAAGAACAACGTTGACATCCAGTGGACCATCAAGATATTTCTTGATCTTGGAGAGCTTTTCCACAGCATACTCTTTAACCGCATCCGATTGATCCATGTGACGAAAGACAACGTTTATCTGCATAGTATCCCCCTTTTTCTAAGATTTAGGGTTTAAGTTTGAAGTTTTGCTAGCGATATAACTATCAATAAAATCAGTTTGGTTCAGGCTATGCCGGCATAGCTCTAGAGTATTTTTTTGCGCTGGCTGGAAGCCAGGATCCCAAGCTGATTGCGATATTTGGCAACCGTACGCCGAGCAATCTTGATATCATTCTCTTTCGCCAACAGTTTGACGATGGCATCATCACTTAAGGGCTCAGTCGGACTCTCTCGGTTAATATATTCGACGATTTTCTGCTTGACGCTGGCGGAAGCGATATCGCCGCTACCCTGATTAATACTACTGTTAAAAAAATACTTGAGTTCAAAGACCCCGTGCGGAGTCTGCACATATTTTCCCTGGGTCACCCGACTGACCGTCGATTCATGCATTTCGATATCATCGGCAACATCACGCAACACCAGAGGCTTGAGATAGTGAACTCCCCGAACAAAAAAATCATCTTGAAACTTAACAATACTGACCATAACCTTATATATTGTTTTCTGCCGCTGTTCAATGCTTTTAATCAGCCATTGTGCGGCCCGAATTTTCTCAGTCAGATAGTTTCGGGTCAAGTTATTGGGTTCCCGACGTTGATCAGCAATCCCCTGATAGTAGCTATTTACCGAAAGCCGGGGCAAACGATCCTCGTTGAGAGCGACGACAAAACGTCCATCACGTTTATAAACAAAGACTTCAGGCACCACCACTTGGGTCGAATCAGGCTGATGGCAGGCTCCGGGTTTGGGATCGAGGGTCAGAATCACCTTAACCGCAGCCAGCACCTTCTCCTCATCTACCTGTAGTTGACGGGCGATCTTACGGTAATTTTTGGTTTTGAGCTGGCTTAAATGATCCCTTACAATCGTGCGGTTAAGATCACTGTCGATCCCCAGATGGATCATCTGACAAAGCAGACACTCCTCAAGGGAACGAGCCGCCACCCCCACCGGATCAAACTGCTGAATCCGGCCCAGCACCTCTTCAACCACCACCGGATCACAAACCAGACAGGCACCAAGTTCGTCAACACCGGCTTCCAGATAACCATCCTCGTCAAGACTATAAATAATGGCTTCACCAATCTCTAACTCACGTTCACTGAACGAAGGAGTAAGCTGGAGCTGCCAGAGAAGATGGTCGATCAGGGTTGTCGGTTTGGTCAGGTTGTAGTCCCAGGACGGTCGCTCATCACTATCAAATCCCGAGCGACCGCTGCCGCTTATGCCGCGTTGCTCAAAATAGGGCTGCCAGTCAGCATCCCTAAGAGCCTCACGGATTTCAGGGCGATTTTCGGAGTCCAGTCCCTCCCTGAGAGCAAGCTCATCACGATCAACCTGCTGGCGCTCGACGTGTTCAATCTCCTCAAGACCCTTGTCCACGGTCTCTTCGAGAACCGGGTTGGTCACCATCTCCTGGCTCACCATCTCCAGAAGCTCAACTTGATTAAGCTGTAAAAGTTTAATCGCCTGCTGCAGCTGTGGAGTCAGTGCCAGCTGATGGGTCTGAGTAAGACGTATATTCTGACTTAAGGATATTGACATGTAGATGAAATATAGATACCGTTAACAAGCACAAAAAATAGGGAATTACGCAAATATCATACCTTGAAGTATAGTGAAGAGAAAAAAGAAATACAAGGGGAAAATAAAAAATAGGGGGGCTCCCTATTTCTTAGAGGCGGAAGTCGTCACCCAGGTAGATTTTGCGAGCTTTGGGGCTGGCAATAACACTTTGGGGGTCGCCCTCTTCAAGGATGACACCTTGATCCATGATATAGGCATAGTCGCAGATGCCAAGGGTTTCGCGAACATTGTGATCAGAGATCAGGACGCCAATGTCCTGGGCTTTGAGCTCTGTGATTATCTGCTGAATATCCTTGACCGCGAGCGGGTCGATGCCGGCAAAAGGTTCATCCAGAAGAATGAATTTGGGGTTCAAAACCAAGGCACGGGCAATCTCAACCCGGCGGCGTTCACCGCCGGAAACGGTGTAGGCCTGATTATCCCTGATTTTTTCCAGACCGAAACGTTCAAGCATGGTTTCAAGGCGGTTTTTCTCCTCGTCTCGAGCTAGCCCTAAGGTCTGAATAATAGCCATTAGATTATCGGCCACAGTAAGCTTGCGAAAAACCGAAGCTTCCTGAGGCAGATAACTGATCCCCTGCCGGGCTCGCTGAGGCAGAGTCAAACCGGTAAGATCATGATCATTTAGAAGGAGGGTCCCGAAATCGGGCTTGACTAGGCCCACCACCATATAGAAGGTCGTGGTCTTGCCGGCGCCATTGGGTCCGAGAAGACCAATTACGCGACCGGACTCAAGCGCCAGAGAGACCCGATCGACGACACGCCGCTGCTGATAGCTCTTGACGACTTCATTGACAACCAGACGGTATTTCATCTCAACCCCAAACCGCCGCGCTGGCCTGGGAAAATCGTCGTCTTCACTCGTTTTTGCTGACCGCTTTTGACCACACTGCGTTCTTCATCGAGAAAAAAGGTGATCTCCTCACCGCTAATAATATTCTTGCCGTCATCGAGAGAGGGGTTGCCGGTCAGAACAATCTTGCGCTCACCGGCAGAGTAGTACATCTTTCGGCAGAGGGCTTTTTTGCCCTGTAGTTTTATGACCACCTCCTTACCAGTAGCAATGATCTCCCGAAGGCTTTGGTCGGACTCGGCAAAAACTACTTTCAGGGTATCGGCCTCAAGAGAGGTTTCGGCCTGGCGGGCGACGACATTGCCAGTAAAAATCGCGATGTGTTTTTTCTGATCAAAATCAAGTTTGTCGGAGCTAATATCGACCGGATCTTTACTTTTGCCGAAAAAAACCGGCATTTGCGAACCTTGCGCGGCAAAGCTGCTTCCGGCTTGGGTTACAAATAAAAAAATAAGACCCAGACAGAGAACCCTCGGCAAATATCTTTTCTTCTCTTTACTTTTCAGCATATCTGATACCTTCAAAACAGCTACTATCTCTTACCAATCTCAGCTATAGGCTTAATTTTGCGATGGGGCTTTCGCTTCAGGTCTCGTCGGCGACACTTCGGACAAGGTGTCGTCAACCTTAATACGGGTCCGGACCGCACCACTGAAATGAAGCTGCTGACGCGGCAGGTTGATGGTTGCCCGAGCCGCTTCTATCTTAAGTTTCTCACTGCTGACAACCAGACTTTCAGGAGCCGAAATCTCCTCCAAAGCCTCCTGATAGCGAAGACGTTCGGTCAGAATCTGAAATTGCTGATTAATGATCTTAACCCGGCCCTCAAGCAGCATATCACCACTCTCGACCACATAGGAGCCGCGCTCAGCCTCTATCTGCGTATCACTTTCGAGTTTACCATCAGCATAGATCCGGGCTTTGACCCCCTCCAAAAGAATCTCGTCCTGACCTTTGATGCGCCTGGCTTTGAGCGTGCTCAACTCCCATTTTTTGACACCGGAACGAGTATGCCCATAACGAACATTCTCGAGTTCAAACTCAAGATGTTTGGCAATCTTAGGTAGGTCAACCAGCAGACGCGAAGGGTCGCGCAGCACCTGCCTGATCATGTAAAAGATCCCCCCACCCAAAAAGAGCAGCAAAAAGAGAACAATAAGAAATTTTTTCAACCAAAATACCTAGCCATCGCTTTATCCCAACTCCCCTGGCCCTGCATAATCAGACGGCAGAGTTCACGAACCGCGCCGCGCCCACCGGGCCGTGATGATTGCCAATCGACAACCGGAACCAGTTCGGGATCGGCATCGGCGACCGTCGCGGCAAAACCGACTTTAAGCAACACCGGAATATCAACCACATCATCACCAATATAGGCCATCTCATGATCGCTTAAGCCAAGACGCTCGCAAATCTGATGATAGGCTTTCAATTTATCATAGCAGCGCTGAAAAACAATTCCGATACCGAGTTCTGCAGCCCTATGGCTGACCACCTGAGAACGGCGGCCGGTCAAAAGAGCCAAAGTCACCCCGCTACGGTCCAGCATTTTCAAACCATGACCGTCGCGAACGTCGAACTGCTTACTCTCAACCCCGTTGCTGTCAATGATAATACGGCCGTCGGTGAGAACCCCGTCGACATCCATGATCAGGGCTTTTAACGGTAAAATTTTTTCTTTAATATCCATAGTTCAACTGTCCTAAACCACTCCAGCGCGCAACAGATCGTGGAGATGAATAATGCCGATCGGTCTTAGCCCATCAACTTCCGATGACCCTTCCGCCACGACAAAGAGGGAGGTGATCGTGGCATCCTCCATTTTTTTTAAGGCCGCCGCCGCCAAATCATTTTGCAAAATAGTTTTCGGTTCACAGGTCATCACTTCAATCACCGACAGATCAAGAGGGTTCTCATGCTCCGAAAGAAGACGACGCAGATCACCATCAGTCAAGATACCAACGAGACGACCTTGATCATCCCTGATGCCGGTCACCCCCAGACCTTTACCAGTCATCTCAAAAAGGGCCTCCTTAAGAGAAACGGCACCTGAAACCAACGGTACCTGAGTACCGCTATGCATAATATCGGCAACCCTTAGAAGCAACCGCCGCCCCAAGGCCCCACCGGGATGACGCAGGGCAAAATCATCGGCGCTGAAACCTTTAAGCGCCAACAGAGCCGAGGCTAGAGCATCCCCTAAAGCGAGGGTTACCGTCGTACTGGCGGTCGGTGCCAGGCCGAGAGGGCAGGCTTCGCGATTTATAGAAATATCAAGCACCAGATCACTGCTTTTGGCAAGCTCGGTTGCCCGGTTACCGGTCAGCACGAGCAACGGCAGACCTTGGCGTTTTAAGGCCGGAATAATTTTTATCAGCTCTTCGGTGGTTCCACTGTAGGAGATGGCAATAACAAGATCGGAGTTTGATAAAATCCCAAGATCACCATGCAGACCTTCGGTCGGATGGAGAAAGAGGGCGGGAGTCCCGGTACTGGCCAGGGTGGCGGCAATTTTACGACAGATAATTCCTGATTTGCCAACCCCGGTAATCACCACCTTGCCCCGGCAAGCAGCCAGCATCTCGACGGCGCGGGCGAAGTCATCTCCAAGACGTCGACCGAGATCCTCAAGTGCGGCAGCCTCGACGGCAACGGTTCGTTGCCCTTCGGCAATAATTTGTTGATGGTTCAGCATAGGCAATTACGAATTAAGAATAACCGATTAAGGTTCATAATTTTAAATTTTACTCAACGCCAGCAAGCGTTTTAATAGGGTTTCAAGCTCCGCCAGAGGCAGGGAGTTGGCGCCGTCACACAAGGCTTTATCGGGCTCGGGATGAACCTCCATGAAAAGGGCATCGACCCCGGCCGCGACGGCGGCGGCGGCCAGCACCGGGATCATGGCCCGGTCACCACCCGACGAGCTCCCAAGTGCGGCCGGCAACTGCACTGAGTGGGTCGCATCAAAGACCACCGGACAACCACAAGCCGCCATCTGAGGGATGGAACGAAAATCGACCACCAGATTATTATAGCCGAAGGTGCTTCCTCGTTCGGTTAGAAGAATCCTACGGTTCCCGGTCGAGGCCACCTTATTGACCGCCTGACGCATATCACCCGGCGCCACAAACTGCCCCTTCTTGATATTGACAACCCGGCCGCTCCGCCCGGCAGCCGTCAAAAGATCGGTCTGGCGGCATAAAAAAGCGGGAATCTGGATGATATCGACAATTGCTGCCGCAGCCTCTACCTGTTCGACGGTATGAATATCAGTGGTTACCGGGAGGCCGAGCTGTTCTTTAACTGCGGCCAGAATTTCCAAACCCTTTTCCAATCCGGGACCACGATACGAATCTATACTGCTGCGGTTGGCTTTATCAAAAGAGGCCTTAAAAATATAGGGAAGGCCCAGCCGCATACAGATTTCAGCCGTCGTTTCGGCAATTTTAAAGGCCCCGTCCCGACTCTCCAGAACACAAGGACCGGCAATCAGGGCAAGACCCGATGCCGGCCCTCCGATTGTAATATTATCGTTGATCTGTACAGGAATCATGACACCTTGCGCCTCTCTTTGGAGGCCTTGATAAAAGCCACAAAGAGGGGATGGGGGCGCATCGGTTTCGAGGTGAACTCGGGATGAAACTGGCAGCCCAAATACCAGGGATGGTCTCTGATTTCGATAATTTCAACAAGATCATGGTGGAGATGGGTACCGGTTACTTTAAGGCCTTTATCCTCTAAGGCCTTGCGAAACTGATTATTGAACTCATAGCGATGCCGATGACGTTCTGCAATCTCGGCCTGCTGATTGTAAGCCTGGCGGGCAAAAGAGCCCTCACTCAGGCGACAGGGATGGGCTCCGAGACGCATGGTACCGCCCTTGTCACTATTTTCATCCTGGGTAAATTTCCGGCTGCCGTCCGGACTCGTCCACTCCTTGAGGAGGTAAAAAACCGGCTCCGGTGTCGTGGCATCGAACTCGGCACTATTGGCATCTTTGAGACCGGCTTCGTTGCGGGCAAACTCAACCACCATAAGCTGCATACCGAGACAGATGCCAAAAAGCGGAATCTTCCGGCGGCGGGCAAAGCCAACAGCAGCAATCTTGCCTTCAACCCCGCGGGTGCCAAAACCACCGGGAATCAAAAAACCGTCGATGTTCTGAAAACGCGTAGCCATCTGCTCATCGCTCAAACCATCGATCTCTTCGGCATCAATATACTCCAGATTAACCTTGACATCATTAGCAATCCCGCCATGGGTCAAAGCCTCATTCAAGCTTTTGTAGGACTCAGTCAGAGCTATATATTTGCCGACGATACCAATCGTCACTTCGCCAGACGGCTCCTTGATCTTGCGGACGATCTCACGCCAGGTTTCAAGGCGCGGAGCCCCGGTCCAAATATTGAGCAATGAGACGACCTTGTCATCGACCCCCTCTTCGTGCAGAGCCATCGGGCACTCATAGATACTATCAACATCGCGAGCCGTAAAAACGGCATCGCCACTGATGTTACAAAAGAGGGAGATCTTATCCTTGATATCCTGAGAAAGTTCACGGTCGGCCCGACAAAGGATAATATCAGGCTGAATCCCGATCTGGCGGAGTTCTTTGACGCTGTGCTGGGTCGGTTTGCTTTTAAGCTCCCCGGCGGTCTTGATATAGGGCACCAAAGTCAGGTGGATATAGAGAACGTTCTTGGACCCGACATCGTTACGAAACTGGCGAATCGCCTCAAGAAAGGGCTGGCTCTCAATATCACCGACGGTACCGCCGATCTCGACAATAGCGACATCGATATTGTCGGGCCACTGACGAATACAGCTCTTGATTTCATTGGTAATATGGGGAATCACCTGGACCGTCCCGCCCAGATAATCACCTCGGCGCTCTTTCGAGATGACCTGATCGTAGATCTTGCCCGAGGTATAGTTGCTGATACGGGTCAGTTTTGTATGAGTAAAACGCTCATAATGACCGAGATCCAGATCGGTTTCGGCACCATCATCGGTAACAAAAACCTCGCCATGCTGAAAAGGACTCATGGTTCCAGGATCAACATTAAGATAGGGGTCAAGCTTCTGCATGCCGACGGTCAGGTTGCGGGCCTCAAGCAAAGCCCCTAAAGAAGCGGCGGCCAAGCCTTTACCGAGCGAGGAGATAACCCCGCCGGTAACAAAAATATACTTTGGTTTCAAGTGTTCTATCCTCTGTAAAAAATCAATTAATCCGATGAATTTATAAAGTGTTTCTGTAAACTCCAGCCTTCAGCAAAATGATTCCCGGCGGCAGTAGCAGTCTCTTCGTTATAACCGTCTGGACTACCGGCGACGGCTTTAAGGCTGTCATAAATCATAAAAGGCACCGGCTCAGCGGTATGGGTTTTCAGACGAATCGGGGTCGGATGATCGGGCATCACGAGAATCCGATAAGCGGAAAAATTCTCCTTGAGCCCCTGCAAAAGAGGGCCTAAAAGACGGCTGTCGAGATCACCAATCGCCTGGATTTTCTTCTCAAGGCTACCCTCATGTGAAGCCTCATCGGGGGCCTCAACATGAAGATAGACAAAATCGCTCTCTTTTAAGGCGTTAACCGCATAGGCCGCCTTGTTCTCGTAACTGGTATCAAGATAACCGGTGGCACCCGGCACCTCGACAACTTTCATACCGGCCAAGACACCGATCCCCTTGATCAGGTCAACCGCCGAGATCACCGCTCCCGAGGTTCCGTAGAGTTCAGAAAAAGGATCAAGCCGGGGGCGTTTACCCTGGCCCCAGAGCCAAATCGAATTGGCGGTCACCTCGCCCCGATCGAGTCTTTCGCGGAATTTGGGCATCTGGTGAATAATCATCTGGGAGGAAGTAATCAATTGCAGAAGCGGCGAACCATAGTCACTCGGCAAATGATCAACGATCTCCTGGCCGATAATATCGTGCGGCGGCATCAGTTGCACCGTCCCAAGCTCTTTAGGGCAATTTCTAATGACCATCAAGTGACGGTAGCTGATGCCGGGAAAGAACTGGAGTTCATCCGTCTGCAACTCCCGATTCAAAGCCTCGATAATTTCATGAGCTTCCGCAGTCGTGATGTGCCCGGCACTGAAATCGTGCATAAAACCACGCGCCTGATGATGCAGAATATTGACCAGATTACAGCGAAATACGACATCATCGGGGCCCAGCTCAAGCCCCATACTGGCAGCTTCCAATGGGGCCCGGCCAGTGTAATACTCTTTAGGGCTGTAACCAAAAACCGAAAGGTTGGCAACATCACTGCCGGCCGGAAAACCTTCGGG
>JAGHAQ010000112.1 GCA_021161425.1 Candidatus Tharpella sp.
CAAAAAAGGCAATGTCCTGGTACTCGATGAACCGACTAACCATCTTGACCTGGAATCGATCGAAACTTTTATTGATGCTTTGGCCAAATTTGAAGGCACAATCATCTTTGTCAGCCATAACCGCTACCTTGTCAACCGACTCGCCACCCGCGTGTTGGAGTTAAAACCCGATGGTTTCGATCTCTATCCCGGCACCTATGAAGAATACCTTGAACATCTTGGCCATGACCATCTAAGTGGCGCTGTCTCGGTAAATCAGCAGGCAAAACCAACTCGAATGCGAAAAACCGAAGGGGAGAAAGAGAAGGAGAAGAAAAAAGAGGATAGATTGAGCCAGGAGACCCCAAAAAAGGCGGACAAAAAGCGACAAGGCAACAATCGTCAGGTTAAGGATAAAGCTCAGCGCAAGAAACTCAACAACCAGCTCCGACCTTTAAAGAAGGAGAGTGCTGCTGCCGAAATGCTCTGTGAGGAGCTCGAAAAGGATAATGGAAACTTCAACCAACTCTTTTTACAGCCCGATTACTACTCAAAAACTTCTCCCGAAATGATCAAAAAACAGGCGGCCCAGAAAAAAGAGTGCGAAGAGAAACTGGCCTGGGCCTACCGCAAATGGGAGAAACTCAACCAGGAGATTGAAGTCCTGCAAAAAGAGCTTATTTAATCTAATTAGAATTATGAATAACAGGTTGTTTTTTACTGACGACTGACTACTAATCTCTGGCAACTGACTTATGAGTGAATCAATCAGCAGGTCTGCAAAAAGAGTAAGCAACCCAGCTCTGCATATCATCCTTTTTGAGCCCGAGATTCCGGCCAATACCGGTAATATAGCGAGGCTCTGCGCGGCCGCTGAGCTGCCTCTGCACCTGATTCATCCTTTGGGCTTTAAAACCGATGACCGTAACTTGAAAAGAGCCGGGCTTGACTACTGGTCTGAGGTTGATGTCAGGGAACATGAAAATTTTGATACGTTCCTTAACTTCTGGCAAAATTTCACCCCCTCCCCGGCACCACTCATCGCCCTAAGTGCCAGAGCAGAAAAAAACTATAATAAGGTAACCAAGATCGAGCCTGGTTTCGGCCTTATCTTCGGACCTGAAACCCGAGGTTTGCCGCAGTCAATACTTGAACTCTACCCCGCCTGCACGGTGCCGATGTGGGGTAAGGTTCGCAGTCTCAATCTCTCGACAACTGTCGGCATCGTCGCCTATCATTTTCTCCAGCAATTAAAAATCTTCTAAAAAAATTGTTCCTCTTGACTTAGGTCAATGAAAAAGAGCCAAACTTCCGATAAATAAAGATTAAAATAATCAAGTTTAACGAACTTTAACATCTCAACTTTAAAACTTAACCTTAAAAAAGGAGATCATTATGTTCTGTTTTCAATGTCAAGAAACCGCAAAGAATCAAGGCTGTACCATCAAGGGTGTCTGCGGCAAACCGGAAGATACCGCCAATCTTCAAGATCTTTTGATTCATGTTCTCAAAGGAATTGCCGTTTACGGTGAGAAACTCAAAGAGTTCGAGATTAAAGATAATGAGACCGCCCTCTTTACGGCGAAAGCCCTTTTTACCACGATCACCAATGCCAATTGGGACAATGACAGTTTAAGTGACTTTATCAAGGAAGCTTTGCAGCGCCGCAACCAGTTGCGTGAGAAATTTCTCTCAACTTACAAAGCGAAAAACGGTCAAGATTTTGCCGGGGCTCTGCCCGATGCGGCGACCTGGTTTTCCGATGATGCGGCCGAATTTGCCGAGAAAGCTAAAAGCGTCGGCGTCCTGGCTACTGAGAATGAAGATGTCCGCTCTTTACGTGAGCTCTTGATTATCGGCCTTAAAGGGGTTGCCGCTTACGCAGACCACGCCGCTGTCTTAGGTTTTGAGGATGATGCGATCTATGCCTTCATCATGGAAGCGCTCGATTCGACGACCAAAGATCTTTCGGTTGATGAGATGGTCGGCTTGGTTATGAAAGCCGGTGAAGTATCAGTCACAACCATGGCCCTGCTTGATAAAGCCAACACCTCAACCTACGGTAACCCGGAAATCACCGAAGTTAATCTCGGCGTCCGCAATAATCCCGGCATCCTCATCAGTGGCCATGATTTAAAAGATATGGAAGAGTTGCTTAAACAGACCGAGGGCACCGGCGTTGATGTCTACACCCACGGCGAAATGCTGCCCTGTAACAGCTACCCGGCCTTTAAAAAATATGACCATTTAGTCGGCAACTATGGCGGTGCCTGGTACCAGCAGAATCCGGAATTTGAATCTTTTAACGGCCCCATCCTGTTGACTACCAACTGTCTGGTTCCTTTAAAGAAGACTAACACCTACCTTGATCGTCTCTTTACCACCGGCGTCGTCGGCTATGTCGGCGCAACCCATATTCCGGAAAGAGAAAAAGGCGGCAGCAAAGATTTTTCAGCGATCATTGAGCGGGCCAAAAAATGCGCTGCTCCGACCGAGATCGAAACCGGCAAGATTATCGGCGGCCTGGCTCACAACCAGGTTCTGGCCCTGGCCGACAAGGTTGTTGACGCAGTGAAATCGGGAGCCATAAAACGCTTTGTCGTTATGGCCGGTTGCGACGGACGCCAGAAATCAAGAAGTTACTACACCGAGGTAGCCGAAAATCTGCCCAA
This sequence comes from Candidatus Tharpella sp., assembly GCA_021161425.1. Classification (GTDB taxonomy): domain Bacteria; phylum Desulfobacterota; class Anaeroferrophillalia; order Anaeroferrophillales; family Tharpellaceae; genus Tharpella. The sequence continues at coordinate 2,652 of JAGHAQ010000112.1, forward strand.
AGATGCAGTTATCTTGACTGCCGGTTGCGCCAAATATCGCTACAATAAACTTGATCTCGGCGATATCGGCGGAATCCCCCGTGTTCTTGATGCTGGACAGTGTAATGATTCCTACTCACTGGTAGTTATCGCCCTGAAATTGAAAGAGGTTTTCGGCCTTGACGATATTAACGATCTGCCGATCTCTTACGATATCGCCTGGTATGAGCAGAAAGCGGTTGCCGTCCTTCTGGCACTTCTTTTCCTCGGTGTTAAAGGCATCCGCTTAGGACCAACCCTGCCGGCGTTCGTCTCTCCGACAGTCCTCAACGTACTGGTCGAAAACTTCAACATCAAAGCGATCGACAACGTCGAGAATGATATTGCAGCGATGATGAAAGGTGAATAACTAAACAGCTAATTGTATGATCCACTAAAAAAAACGGCGATTTTTCAAGAAATTTCTTGAAAAATCGCCGTTTTTTATATTTTCACCAACCGGTGATCAGGTTTCATCCACCCGATAGCCACGCCGAGTGACCATACGATTATTTATAATGACACTGCGGGAGTTACCAATTAGAACTACGGTTACCATATCAACATCTGCAACCGGCAATTCAGCTAAAGTTCCAAGCC
>JAGHAQ010000117.1 GCA_021161425.1 Candidatus Tharpella sp.
CACGGCGGAGCCGATCCAGGGTGAGGAGGGTGTGGTTGATGGCTCCCAATGAGGTGCGACAGACAACCAGAACCGGGAGTTGCAAGTCTTTGATCAGGTCAAGAATCAAATAGTTGGGGCAAATCGGGGCCAGAAGTCCGCCGGCTCCTTCCACCAGGGTTAATCCGGAAGGTTTTATGCGAGTCCTGACACATTCTCTTAGCGCTTTTCCCGAAAGTTCAACCCCTTCCCGGCGGGCCGCCAAGAGCGGGGCCAACGGTTCACGGAAAGTAAAAGGCACTATCTCATCCAGGGGTTCGGGCAGAAAGCCGGCTCTTTTTACCAAGGCGGCATCGGAGTCTTCTTCAAGATACTCATGGTTGATTATGCCACTCTCCACCGGTTTAATATAGCTGAAACTGATATGGCGTTGATGCAGGGCATAAGCCAGAGTTGCAGCGACCACGGTTTTGCCAACCCCGGTGTCCGTGCCGGTAATAAAAAGGCCGTTATTCAAACGTAATTCCCTCCGCTACGCCGCCTGGGTGTTAAGGGTTGAAATGATCAGGCCGGAGACCAGAAAGTGGAAAAAAGGATCCCAGACCGGCCAAAGTTATGAGTGCACCTGAATTTTCAAAAATTAACAATCTCAAGTTCAGGAAAGAAATATACAATCTCTTCGCGGGCGGTCTCCGGGGCATCGGAGCCATGAACGGCATTTTTTTCGATATCGGTGGCGAAACGTTTACGTAGAGTGCCTTCAGCCGCCTCGGCCGGGTTGGTGGCGCCCATCAGCTCACGGTTTTTGCTGATTGCATTTTCGCCGCTCAAGACCATGACGACGGCCGGACCCGAAGACATGAAATCGGTCAAGCTGTCAAAAAATGGACGCTCACTGTGGACGGCATAGAAGCCTTGAGCTTCACGTTTGCTCATGTGAATCATCTTCAGGGCGGCAATTTTAAGATTATTGCTGGCAAAACAGTCAATAATCTGACCAATTACCCCTTTTGCTACGGCGTCAGGTTTGATGATGGATAAAGTTTTTTCACTCATGCTATACTTCCTCTCGGTTTTTTGTTAGGATGGCTTCGTAAAAAAAATCCATCTGTAATTCTCCATATGGACATTTTACTTTGCCATTCCAATTCTGACTTATTGCAACTTAGTCAGGGGGTTGGCAGAAATGTTAAATTATGAAAATGCCCATACGGGCCGTAAAAGTCGGGGCTGGTTTACGTGATCGTTTATTCTTTGTCAATCTTTTTTGCTGGAAGGCTATTCTCGGGTAGCCTCCTGGTCGGTGAGTGATGTTTAAATTTTCTCTGGAAGCGGTTCTGAAGCATCGGCAGATTCGCGAAGAAAATGCCTCTCGGGCACTTACCGAAGTTACCGAGCGCTTGCAGCGGGTGCGCGATAATTTTAACCGTTTACAGACTTTACGGGAAGGGGAGTTGCTTGTCAGTCAGGCGGCCCTTGAGAAGGGAGTGCCGGTTGCTGAAATGGAACTTTCTCGTTTTTGTGAGATTAAATTGATGCATGAGGTTGATGCGGCCGGGCGTCTCGCGGAAGATACCGCGAAGGAGAGATTGATTAAGGAAGAGGAACTGCTTTCCTGTGTCAAAGATCGTCGCCTGCTGGAGCGGGTTCGGGAACATCATTTTCTGGCCTATAAACAGGAAAATGAGAAACTCGAACTTCGCAATCTTGATGAAATTGCAGTAATACGTGCAGCCCGCCTGAAAAAATAGTTACCCTCCTTTTTTAGAGATCGGCAATCTTTTCCTTGTTTTTCCCATAGTATCCTTAATGATCGCCTTATTTTGCCCCGTTTAAATTATGGACAGAGACTTTTGCAAAAGTCATTGTTTATCTCCTTTTTAAATAATATCCTGTTATCTTAAGTAGTTACATTTTTTTATGAAATTTTTCAAGTAGTTGCCGAAATTATTTTCAGTGCTTGGTATTATAGTTGCTGTTTAGCATTATGTCCGGTCCTTTTCAGGTTGTTTTTTCTGGTCCCGCAAATTTTAAAAATGGTCAACTTGTGATGAAAAAAGAAATATTGTTGTCTACAGGGCAGATTCTCCATTTCATAAAGCACACAAATTTTTTTTTGCTGATCTCCATTATAACTGTGTCGATGGCGATATCGTTGCCTCTTTCGGCAGAGGAGACCGGTCGGCATGAAAGCCTGCTCGATATGGCGGCACTCTTGAAAGAGAAGGAAGCCACTCTTAAGAGTCACGAGGCTGCTTTGGATGAAAAAGAGAAGCGCATTGTTATGTTGCAAAAAGAGCTCCAGAGCCAGGAACGCGAGATGCAGAAGGTTCGGGTTTCAGCGGAAAAGATTCTGGCGGAGTTCAAGGTTTTAAAGGAAGAGGATCTCAGTCGTTTGGTTGAAGTTTATACCGCCATGAAACCGGCTGCTGCCGCTCCTCTGTTAAGTGAATTGAAATTAAAGTACGCAGTTGAGGTGATATTGCGGATGCCGGCTAAAAAATCAGCAAAATTGTTGAGTGCTGTTGAGGTGGAGCGGGCTATTGCAATTTCGCGGGCGATAACGGAAATTAAACCTGTAGAATAAAATACGGCCGCTTAAATAATCGTATTGTGGCAATTTTACGCCAGTTTTTTTGCAACATTAGGGTGTGATTGTGGAAAATATTGATCTAGCATTGTTGACTGTAGTGACCTCAGAGGAGACACGTCGTCACGGGGAACTGTCTGCTTCTGATGCAAAAGCCGAAGGTGGATTTGCCGAGGTTTTGGCAGGACATGAGGAGAGAGTTGAAGTTGATTCGGAAAACAACAAAATTACATCCGCTAAACAAAAAGAGAAACAAACGGATAAAGTCGAATCTGTGGAGAGAGATCGGATAGCCACTGATGATTCCGAAGATGACGATGTCGAAATAGAAGGAGAGAACCTCTTTCAGGAAGTGCCTTTTCAGGAAGCATCATCTGAAAAAAAATCTCTTAGTGAAGAAAAATCTCTTAGTGAAGAACTTTTCCAAGACCGTCAGCCTGGGTTTTCCGAGTTGTTGGGAAAAAGTGGTAATCTGCCTCAGCAAAATGATTTATTGGCGGGGATTCAGGGTGGTGATGATGAGGTTCAGGTTTCGTTTATGGCAGATTTGGTTGCCGGGGAGAATTTCGAGGCGGAAGGTGTAACTGTAACTGATAATTTCATCCTGAAAGATGGTGAGTTCAGTAAGGATAATGAAATCCTTACATCGATCAATCTTGTTGCCGATAAAACCGAATCTGGTAGTAGTGCTGGCAAAGAAGCTGAATTGACTAAAGAGAGTGGAGCTTCATCTGTTTTAAATGATGAGCCGGGCTCTATGTCCTTGGCAAAGGATGTGGATCCAGGGTTGAAATTGGTGGATGGCATTAAATCGGCGGAAGCAAATGAATCTGCTGAAAATTTTATTGATGTGGAGAACGAGCAAATATCGAGTAAAGATAATCAAGAGCCTGTTATTGTAGCGGCAGATTTTGTCGATCTAAAAGTAGAAGGTGAGAGTAACCGACAAATAAAAAATGGTCTTGAATCTCTGTTTGATACTTCATCTCCTAAAGGGAATATCTCTCAAAATGGCAGCGTTGCTGCCGAGATCCCTGAAGATGTCCAAATCCATATTAACAATGAAGTTACTGCGGCCAGAGCGAAGTCGGAAAACAGTGTTGTTCGTCCCGGTCGAACCCTTCGCAATTCATCACTATCTGGTGGTGAGACGGGAACAGTTCATCTTCAGGGGCGAGCCCGAGAGAGTCAATCAACATTTGTCCAGGGTGAACAGAAGCTGATAAATTATTCTGATTCCGAGCCCAATCTAGGCGATGATGAAAAGTTCTCTTTTTCAGGAATAAGCAAAGAGATTTCTGAGGAGCAAGTTACCTTCTCGACATCGGTTCAAGTTGGGGTGAAAGAGAAACAGATTCTCGAGAATACTGCATCAGGTTCTAACGAGATGGCTGCCGTCAATCTCGAAGCCGGTAAAGAGAGCTTAATGAAAAGTAGTTCGGATATTATTTCTGCAAAGCCGTTGCCAGTCAGTGATGAGAATCTCATGGAGCAGATACAATCTGGATTGGCGCGTCAGGCTAAAGGTCGACAGACGGTCACTATCAGGCTCTGGCCTGAAAGTATGGGTAAAGTGGATGTCAGGCTGGTGTTGCGGGAACAGCAATTGTCTGCCACTTTTATGGTCGAACAATCCGACGTAAAAGATGCGATGTTGCGTAAAATTGATAGCTTGCGTGATGGTTTAAACATGCGAGGCATCGATGTCAAAGAGATTGATATTAAGGTGACTCCACCAAAATCAGGGGATGGACCTTCGGTTACGGTTGGCGATCAGCATCAGGATAGCGCTGATGCCTGGCGGCAATACCACCGGGATGGTTTCTCGCGGCCGGATTCCGGTTCGATGAGGTCAGGCGGTGGTGGAAATGGAAATGAAGACTCTATTTTATTATCTGACAATCTTTTTACAGATACCACTTCGACAATCGATAGAGGGGTGATTTCAGGTTCTTTGCATATTACGGCCTAGGAATTTCTGAGTAATTTTTATATTGAGGTAATCGTTATGACAATGTTCAATCCCACTGTTGGCATCGTGGAAGGCGCCAGTTACAGTGATCCTTTTGCAGTTCCCACGGTTGATAAAAATGAGGATGTTAACAAGGAAGATTTTTTACTGCTGTTAGTCGAGCAGCTTAAAAATCAGAATCCTCTAGAGCCAATGGATGGAACCGATTTTACGGCGCAGCTCGCACAATTCAGTTCTCTGGAGCAGCAGACTGCGATGAATGACAATCTTACACTTTTGCAGGACTACTCGGCTACATTGAATCGTTTGAGCGCGCTTGATATGATTGGTAAAGAGGTTGAGTTTGATGGTGTTGGATCCGGTTCGGTGACGATAAACGGCGATGGGCAGCCCATACCGTTGAATTTTGAATTGGCTGATAATGCGCAAGAAGTGGTGGTTGATATCTATAATGATGCGGGCGGCCGGGTAGCGACGTTGGAGGCTGGTTACTATGATCTGGGCCCGCAAAGTTTCAATTGGAATGGCAAGGATGCCGATGGCAATGTTTTTTCGGAAGGCAGGTATTCCTTTGAAGTGAATGCCCGGGACGAACTGGGTCAGCTTGTGACTTCAACGGTCAATGGTAGTGGAGAGGTGCAGGGTATTGAAACCGACCCCCGAAATGGCAATACCGTGCTTGTGCTGGTTGATGGTACTCGGGTTGGTATTGATCAGGTTTTGGGTGTAAAAGCAGCTATCTGAAATCAGATATTGTTAGTTGAAAAAATATTATAATCTTTAAATTAATTTAATAAAAAAAGAAGGAGGCGGTTATGGCTCTTACATCTCTTTACGCTGGAATTAGTGGCTTGAATGTCAATAGTGATGCAATTTCTCTGATTGGTAATAATATTGCCAACAGTAACACGATCGGATTCAAATCGGGACGTATTCAGTTTAAAGATATTGTCAGCAGTAGTCTGGGGGGCGGAACTGCCGGTCAGATCGGGCGCGGGGTGACGACCGGCGGCATCAGCACCTTGTTCACCCAGAGCTCATTTGAGACGACGACCCGCGGGACTGATCTAGCGATTGATGGAGATGGATTCTTCATCGTTGCTGATGGTGGCAGCAACTTCTATACGAGAGCGGGAGATTTTATTTTTGATAAAGATGGTTTGCTGGTCAATAGTAGTAATCTCGCAGTCCAGGGTTGGAAAGTTGACGAAGATGGTCAGACCTCCGGCGATATCGGTGATATCAATGTCTCCGATGTCTCGTCATCGAGTAAAGCGACGAATGAAATAAGTTTAGGGGCAAACCTTGACTCTTCCGCTGAAACCAAATTGGTTCTTAATGACTATAATAATCGTTTTGTTCTTAATGCCGGCACTACAGATATTGTTGTTACTTTGATTAATGGTACCTACACCGGTGAAACTCTGGCCAACGAGCTTCAGGCAAAGATACAGGAGGATGCTGTTTTCCTGGCGGATGTTTCGATTCCTACAGATTTTATAGTAACTTATAGTAAGGTTACCGGTAAATTTACCTTCACTAATAGTAGTGGTACCGATATAACGCTCAATGTTAGTGCCGATGCAGGTTCAGATAGTGATATGTCGATGAGAGAACTGTTGGGTCTGCAGATTAAGGATCGGACTGACCCTGTTGATGGAACAGTTGATAATATCTCTATAATCGATGGAACTAATTTTATTTCCGATGTGCTTCCCCGACTTAGTGATAAACTTTTTTATGTCAACACCAATAACAATACGATCATATTTAATGTTGGTGGAACTGAGTACCAAGCCAATATTGCGGTCCAGGCTGATCCTTATACGAGTCTTTTTGCCAGTGATGGTGGTACCCCCGCAACCAGGGTACCGGCGGCCGATTCAATGGCTGCATCATTGGTGGCGGCTCTGAACGGGGCAACGGAAACCAGTGACGGAACAACATTACTTGTGGATCCTGCGATGTTTTCAGTTGATTATGACGATGAACTCGGGACATTTACGATAATTGCTGATTCTGCAACGGTTACTGATGATATTCGTTTTAAATGGGAAGATGAGCGAACCTCGGCTGAACAGCTTTTGGGTTTTTCTAGTGAATATGATCCTAATAATACGAAGACGGTAACCAGTTTTTCGATTACGGGTAGTGCTGGAAGTGTCGAAAGTGTGTTTGCGCCGAATACGGTTTTTGATCCCACTGCTGCAACTTATTCTACCGCCATGAATGTTTATGACACGTTGGGATCACCCCATACGGTTACCGTTTATTTCAAGAAGCAGGGTAGTAACCAGTGGGAGTGGCATGCTGTGATGAACAGTTCCAGTCTCGATAATGGGATTCCCAATGACGATGGCAGCGACCGCTTGATGGAAGTTGGTTCCGGCGGGATTTTACAGTTTAATCCGAATGGATCTTTGAAGAATGAATCCGGCCACAATGATGTCTATTTTAATTTTGCCGGTGGGGCGACCCTGATGCAGGAGATTGATGTTAACTTTGGCGATAGCACTACTGAAGGTGGTAGTGGTTTGGATGGTACGACCCAGTATGCCGACTCTTCCGCCACCTTCTCCCAAACCCAGGATGGTTTTCCAGCGGGTTCTCTCTCGGGGGTAAATATTGGGAATGACGGGCTGATCTCGGGAATCTTTTCCAACGGTGAGATCAAGGCCTTAGCCCGTCTCGCTCTGGCCATGTTTAACAGCCCCTGGGGGTTAGAGAAGAAGGGCGATAATGTCTGGGCGGAAACGATCAAGTCCGGGAATGTCAGTGTTGGTTTGCCGGGCACCGCCGGGCGCGGAACCATCGCTTCCAACTCACTGGAACAGTCTAATGTTGATATTGCTACCGAATTTGTCAAAATGATCGCCGCTCAGCGCGCCTTTCAAGCCAATGCCAAGATGATTACCACCAGTGATGAGTTGCTCAATGAAGTAGTTAACCTGAAACGGTAAAGTAACTGTAATACTGAGGGCAAAGTAAAATGTCCAGATGCGAGGCGCGCGAAGCTTGAGGAACGAGGCGTACACCAAGTACGCCGCAGTGACGAAGGCTTCGTGGAACGAAGTAGATGGACGTTTTACTTTGTCCTCAGATTATAATTTTCTAAAGGGGGGTGGATTTAAGGTCTACCCCCTTTACTTTTTTTAGGGTTTTGATTAGATTATGCTTTTAGGTTAGTGAGAAATATTTGACAAACGAAGGCCGGATAAGGACTTTGGAGGTTGTTGAGCATGAAGGTACTGGTAGTTGAAGATGAACAGAAAGTCGCCAATTTTTTACAAAAAGGTTTGAAAGAGGAGCAGTTTGTAGTCGATGTTGCCTACGACGGTCTTGAAGGTGAGAGCCTGGCGTTAAGTAATGAGTATGATCTGATTCTTCTTGATGTGATGTTGCCGGGAAAAGATGGGGTCATGGTTTTAGAGGCCTTGCGGGCTCGCAAGATAGAGACTCCGGTCATAATGCTGACAGCCAAGGATATGGTTGTCGATAAGCTCAAAGGTTTTGAGGCTGGTTGTGATGATTATATTCCCAAGCCCTTCTCTTTTGAAGAGTTGCTGGCTCGGGTTCGCGCGGTTTTGCGTCGTCGCAGTGGGGCCAGCAGTAATGTGCTCAATTTCGCCGACCTGACCCTGGATCTAATTTCGCATAAGGTGATTCGCGGCGGCAAAGAGATTGAGCTTACTGTCAAAGAGTATGCCTTGATGGAGTATTTAATGCGTAATCCGAATCGGGTTTTGACTCGTACTATGATTACCCAGCAGGTATGGGACTACAATTTTGATAGTTTTACCAATGTTATCGATGTTTACGTCAACTATTTGCGCAACAAGGTTGATCGCGATTTTCCGCAGAAGTTGATTCATACCGTCCGTGGGGTTGGTTATATCCTTAAAGAGGGCGACAAGAAGTGAGGCCGGTCAGTATCCGGGCTAAATTGACGGCTTGGTATGTATTTGTTTTTGGTGCGGTTTTGGCCTGCTTCTGCATAAGTATCTATGTGATGATGGAGCGCAAACTCTCGCACTCTGTTGACCGGCGTTTGCAGACCATGGCTGAGCTGATCTCCAAAACCGAGCTCTGCGCCGTTCCTCATTTCCTGCCGCCCGATTTTGAACGTCGTTTAAACCGGATTTTTGGTACCCGGCCGGTAGGGAAATTTGTCCGGGTGCTTGATCTTTCCGGCGAAATTGGTTCACGTACCGACAATCTTGAGGAAAATAAAATTCCGGTCAACAAGGATCTTATCCGGGAGGTGGTTGCCAAAGGCGAAATTGTTTTCGAGACCCAGTATCCTCTAGGTCCCGATATGCCGATCCGCTTTATTAATTTTCCGGTAAAAAGTTTTAAAAGCAATAAGGTTCGCGGGGTTGTTCAGGTTGGCACCTCTCTCGAATTTGTCCGTGAATCGATGCGTAATTTAGTGGTCATTTTTTTTGTTCTGGTGCCCAGTCTTCTCTTTGTTGCGGCTGTTGTTGGTTTCTTTTTGGCCGGTAAGGCTTTAAAACCGATTCGTGATATAGCCCGTACCACCCGCCATATTACCGTCAACAATCTTGAAGAGCGGATTACCGTGCCGGTGGCCCGGGATGATGTCGGCCAATTGGCGGCTACGATTAACGGTATGCTGGATCGGCTCTCGCTCTCTTTTCAGAAAATCACTCAATTTACCGCTGATGCTTCCCATGAGCTCAGAACCCCGTTGACGATAATGCGGGGCGAACTTGAAATTGCTCTGCGGGGTGAGCGTTCCTCAGAAGATTATCTTGAGACCTTGGGCAGCAGTCTCGAAGAGGTCGAGCGGATGTCAAAGATCGTTAATGATCTTCTGCTTCTTTCAAAGAGTGATATGGGGCATGAGATACTGCAACATGATCCGGTTGATTTGCGTATTCTGTTAACTAATATACTCTCTCATTTTAAGATCCTTGCAGATAAACACCAGATTCAACTCAGTAGCGCCCTGGAGGAGGTCGAAACGGTTTTCGGTGATCATCTCCGGTTGCGGCAGTTGATGGTCAATCTTCTGACTAACGCGATTCGCTACACCTCGGTCGGAGGTAAGATCAACCTGACTTTGAGAGGGGTTGAGTCTGGGGTCGAAATTGCCGTTGCCGATACCGGAATCGGTATCCCGGTTGAAGATATCCCGCGTATCTTCGACCGCTTTTATCGCACCGATAAGGCCCGAAGCCGTCAATATGGCGGTAGTGGTTTGGGGTTGAGTATTGTTAAATGGATTGTCAATGCCCACCATGGTACGATTAGGGTGGACAGTGTGGTTGGTGAGGGCAGTGTCTTCAGGGTTATGCTTCCGACCGAGAAAAAAATGAGAAGAGAGAAATTAAGGAAAAAATAATTTCTCTCTAATGCTCATATAATCTTTACCTGTTATCTTGGTTTTAAAGAAGCTCCTTTTCTTCCTTGTTCGGCGGCTGGCCCCTCCTCCTCCTTGTTAAATTTGCTTTTTAAGTAAATTTTGGGATCAGCCAACCACCCCTTGACCATTTAGGTTGGTCAAGGGGTGTTTTTTTGTACTATGTGTGAGGGTTAGACGACGCCATCAGTTTAAACTTTTAACGATTACGATGGAGGTTTTTTTATGATGTCTCTGCGACAGATCTCTTTGCCACGTTTTGGATGTCTGGCTAGTTCATTTGTATTCTTGATGATCAGTGTTTTGATGCTGCTTGCGGTTGATCCGGTAACTGCAGCGCCAATGCCGCCGACCTTTGCCCCTCTGGTTGCCGAACTGACCCCGGCGGTTGTCAATATAAATACTGAAAAACGGGTCGCCTCTCGCGGAGGTCGCGGTTTTGATTTTCCCGGACATGGTTCGCAGGAGTCTTTTGAGGACTTCTTTGGTCGTTTTTTTGATCAGTTTGATCGACAGCCTCGGCGTTCCAGGCCGCGGGCTGTGAAAAGTCTCGGTTCCGGTTTTATCATCAGTGCGGATGGTTATATTCTGACCAATAATCATGTCGTCGCAGATGCCGATGCGATTAAGGTAACCCTTTCGGACAAAAAAGTTTATGATGCACGTTTGATTGGCCGGGATGAAAAGACGGATCTGGCGGTTCTTAAAATTGATGCCGATCACGACCTGCCGGCCGTAAAGCTGGGTGATTCGAGCAAACTTGAGGTTGGCGACTGGTTGATTGCTATCGGTAATCCTTTCGGCCTGGCTCGTACCGTCACTGCCGGTATCGTCAGTGCCCGGGGCCGGGTTATCGGTTCCGGACCTTATGATGATTTTATCCAGACTGATGCTTCAATCAATCCCGGTAACAGCGGTGGTCCGCTTTTTAATGTCAAGGGTGAAGTGGTTGGTATCAACACGGCAATCGTTGCCAGCGGACAGGGTATCGGTTTTGCGATTCCGGTTAATATGGCCAAAGACCTTCTGCCGCAACTCAAAACCGGTAAAGTCTCACGTGGTCGTCTCGGGGTTCATATTCAGGAAGTGACATCGGAACTGGCTGCCTCATTCGGGCTTGACGAAAAACATGGAGCGGTGATCTCCGAAGTCATCGATGACAGTCCGGCGGCTCGTGCCGGTTTGCAGGTCGGTGACATTATTTTGGCGGTTGATGGCCGGAAGGTAGAAGAGATGCGGCGTCTACCGCGAATGGTTGCGGCCAAAAAACCGGGTACCAAAGTTAAACTTAAAGTTTTGCGCATGGGTAAAGTTCTAAAAATTGACGTCGTGCTTGATGACCTTGAAGGAGAAAATGGTGAGGAGTATTCACAATCTGCCGATGATCGTCTTGATGATCTGGGCCTGACCGTACGTCAGTTGACGCCTGAACTGGCCGCTCGCCAGCGCTTATCCCTTGACCGGGGAGTGATTATCAGCCGGCTTCATCCTGGTGGCCGGGCTGCCGATGCCGGGCTGCAGGCCGGAGATGTCGTATTGATGGTTAATAATGCAACCATTGAAACTGTCAAAGACTTCAAAAAAGCTCTGCAAGAGGGGAAAACCCAGTCCTATCTCCGTTTCTTGGTGCAGCGTCATCAAAGCCGTCTCTTTATTGTCGTAAAGTTGGGTGAATAATGGTGGCGACAGATGTTACCTGGTGGTCTTTGACTTGCACTCCGGTGCCGGGTTCGGAAGTGAGGTTGCGGCTGGAGAAGATTCTCTACTCTGCCGGCTGCGGCGGTATCTGGGACCAAGCTCTGGATAATGGTCAAGAAGGGGCTTGGCCGGAGAGTCCAGGAGCTTCGTTTTTGACGGCCTACTTCCCCGGCGAAATGCAGCCACTTTTGTCGCAACTGGCCCGGCAACTTGAGACCCAGAAGCTGGTTTCAGACCGACCCCAGTTCCAAGCTGTTGAAAATGAGGATTGGCTTGACGGCTGGCGAAAAAATTTTACCCTTACCGAACTGACCGAACAAACTTTGGTCGTGCCGTCCTGGCAGGAGTTGCCGGTGTCGGAGACTCGTCTCGGAATCAGAATCTATCCCGGACAGGGTTTTGGTACCGGAACCCATGAAACCACCCGTCTGGCGGCCTTCGTTCTTGAGGAGGAGTTAGAGAGCGAGTCGGGACTTGCCAGCGTGCTCGATGTCGGTACCGGGAGCGGCATTCTTGCCATCCTGGCAGCCAGAAGAGGGGCAAAACGAGTCCTGGCCCTTGATATTGATGATGAAGCTCTGACCAATGCTCGGGAAAACTGTGCTCATAACCAGGTTTGCGACCAGGTCTCCTTAGATAATAGTCCGCTAGTGCAAATAGAGGAGCAGTTTACTCTGGTTGTTGCTAATATTATTGCTCCCGTTCTTTTGCAACTGGCACCTGAATTCTCTCGTCTTATGAAACCCGGTGGTCGTTTGATTCTTTCCGGGATTCTGGTTGAGCAAGTCCTCGAGCTGAGAAAAACCTATGTTGATCTCGGTTTTCATATCCAGCCAACAAAAACCATGGGTGAGTGGGCGGCTTTCGTCTGTGAAAAGATAGAATTGTAGTTTTTTACTTTTAGTGATTTTTGCGGTTGACAAGGTTGTAAAATTAAGTTAAAAGACGCCTCCGTTTCGAGCTAGAGTTAATCTTTTAGCTCGCTTCGCAATATGCGTCCCCATCGTCTAGCCTGGCCCAGGACACCGCCCTTTCACGGCGGCGACAGGGGTTCAAATCCCCTTGGGGACGCCAATAAATTCAACCACTTAAGTAATCTGCTGAGTTCTTGTGGGCTCGTTGTGGGCTATTTAAGTGGTTTTTTTTGCTTTTGCGGTAGAAGACTCAATGATGATCTCATTGGAGCCAACCTTCTAATGTAAATCTCTGTAGTTCGTAAGTTCCCGTGACGTAAGATTGTTTGGATGTCAATCATTGGTGCACCAGCCTGGGCATTAATCTAAAAGGCAACTATGGGTCTCATACCTTACGAAAGACTTAGGGCTACTATCAGAGAGTCACTTACGGTATGGGCCTGCCGGAATTAATGGTCTGTTTCAACCACAGCTCCCAAAGGCAAACGCTGGACTATCTTTGCGTCCAGCCAGATGAGTAGTTTAAAGTTGATGTCAGTTGAAGTATCCAACCTTCTATTTGACACCACCATAGAGCAAGGGACGAACGCGTGAGTTTGCTGATTTTAATATTTTTTATTTTTTGAAATTTACTTTAACGGTTCTGAGAATATCAATGATTCAAGATGCTTGGGTGGGCGAAGTGGAAAAGACTATCAGAAGAGATACCGGAGAGGATGGATTCTGTCAATACCCATTTTTATAGAGTGGAAATGAAAAAGGCCACTCTGGGATGAGTGACCTTTAAGTTGGATAAATTTCAAAATTCAGAAATCAGTGTTTTTCACGTCTCAAAGAAACTACAGGTGGCAGTTCCCGGTCAAGTGCATGTTTTAGTTAGCCCCTTTTATGTGCCAAAATGACGCAACTTGACTTTTGGCGAAAATTATGACATATTTTACCAGCGTGCCAAAATGACACTTTAATGGAGGTTCTTATGAATGCAATCCGCCCCCGTATCACTGCTAGAGTTGATACAGACACCCAAAGCTTACTCACTCAAGCTGCCGCTCTTGCCGGCATATCTAGCATAAACTCTTTCGTGCTAAGTGCCGCGATAGAAAAAGCTAAAGAAATTATAGAGCGTGAACGCTCTCTCAAACTCTCTCAACGTGATGCTTTGATGCTTATAGAGGCCCTTGAATCTACTCCTAAGCCGA
>JAGHAQ010000020.1 GCA_021161425.1 Candidatus Tharpella sp.
GAGTAGAAACGGAAAGCTGCACTGCCGGGGTCATGTCCGGCCCCGCCGCCATAAGCACCACCCTCTTCACGAATAACGCGATGGAGATAACCATTACGCAGAAAACCACCAAGCACGGCCAAAGGTGCCGCGTCGGCATGGGCAATGGCTACCGTCGAATAGGCTTTGGCGCAGAAATTTACATTGGTATCGGTGATCCAGGCCTGGCGTACCAAACTTTTTTCAACCGGCAGAGTAAAATCTTTGAACCCTATCTCCAAAGCTTGCGTACTCTCCTGCCAGCCCGATTGCAGCTCTGCCGTCAAGCCAGCCTCGCTCTCCGCTTCTGCAACCAGCAGAAATTGGCGTGGAGCCGACATTATGCGCTCATGCAAAACTTCAAATTGGCGACTGAAAGCAGTAAGAGCATCACCCTTTTGGGCCAACTCAAGGTAGAGTTTTTTAAGTTTTTTAAGCCCCTCCAAACCATTTACCTGATGACCTAAAGCCGCCACCGGGCCGCAACCGGCCGAGGCCGCCCGCATCGCCAGCAGATGACCGGAGGCGGTTACCTGCTGTTCCTGATGGGCCAGACTCTGGGCCATGATTTCCCGAATATGGTCGACCTCATCAAAACGAACACTCTCCAGGGTTTTGCGCATAAGCTCAGTCAAAACCCCGTGATTGCGCTGCAAGGCTTTTCCGGAAAGGACAAAAAGCCCCTTAACCCGGGCATTGTCATCGATCGCCCCACGCACCTTGTAATAAGCCCCGATACCACCGCTAACCTGAGCCTGCCAAGCCTGGGTCTGGCGATAATCAAGGCCATTGCAACCGAGTTCGGTCAAACAAGAGGAATAATCAGGTAGGATATCGACCATATCTCTGTCTAAATCCGGCAGATCAAAAATTACCTGCTGATAGACGAGGCCATTAGTTCCGGCAGTATAGCAGGTAAGCGGCAATGGTACAGCCCCCTCTTTACCAAGTGGAATCGGCAGTTCATCAGGAACATCGTCAAGGCCGACCCGCGGCAGAATTTCGGGATCATCCTGTTCCTGCTGACGGGCCGTCAGGGCCGCGGACCGCTTGATCAAATCCTGCTTTTGTTGACTGTCAAGAGCCCTGAGACGGGCCGCCAACCGAGCCTGCAAAGCTTTCTCCCGCTGGGGCGCAAGATCACTGTCAGGGACCATGCTGAGCCTCACGCGATGCGGGTTATCAAGCAACAGACGCTGCAACAACTCAGCAATATAGCCGGGTTTCTTAATCTTTTGCCGCAATTTGCCGAGTACCGGATCGATATCGAGTCTCTCAACCACTGAACCTTTATGGACCACGGCCGGGAAAGCTGCCAGCAAAAGTTGCAGACCATAAGGATAACCGTCCCCGCCGATCTCGCGACGTTGCAGTTCAAGCTGATGCAAGACCGCCTCAATCTGCTCAAGGGGTACGCCTTCTACTGCAACTTTCTGAAGAATCGCAAGAATCAACTCTTCGACCTCAGACCCGGAAGCTTTGGCGCAACCTTCGAGACCACAACAGAAAATCATCTCCTTATGATCATCATCTAGTCCACAAAGCGGCGAGGGAGCGCGCCCTAAAGTCGTCGTTTCAAGGGCATCGAGCAACGGCGACGAGCTGTTGTCGAGGAGGACCGCCGCCAGCAGATGGGCCTCAATAAGATTTTCAAGGCTGCTATCAGACTCCAACAGCCAACCCATCAGGACATGACTGCGATCATCATTCTCGGCTGTATCCGGGGACTCTGCCGGAAAACTCTCGCGCACGACAATCGGTGCTTTCAGACGTTTCTCGGCAGCCACCAGAAATGGCGCGCCGACTTCTTTGCTAAAATCTTTCAAGGCCCGCTCTTCAAAGACCTCCTGCAACTTGGCCGCCGGCAAATTTCCATAGGTAAGAAAGAAAGCATTGCTCGGATGATAATTACGACGATGAAACTCTTTGAGTTGAGCGTGTGTTAACGAGGGAATGATTTCGGGATCACCGCCGCTGTTAAAACGATAGGTAGAACCCGGAAAGAGGTGACTCGAAAGCCCCTGCCAAAGAAAACTGACCGGGGTCGTCATCGCCCCTTGCATCTCGTTATAAACAACCCCCTTCAAGGTCAATGGCGATGAGCTGTCGGCCGGGTCAGCAAATTCGAGACGGTGCCCCTCCTGGGCAAAATCGAGTTCATCGAGACGGGGAAAAAAGACCGCATCGAGATAGACATCAAGAAGATTAAAATAGTCCTTGCGGTTCTAGCTGGCGAACGGGTAGGCGGTCCAGTCGCTGCTGGTAAAGGCGTTCATAAAGGTATTCAGTGAACGCCTGAGCATCATGAAAAAGGGATCTCGCACCGGGAAACGTTGGCTTCCACACAAGACGGTATGCTCAAGGATATGGGCAACCCCGGTAGAATCGGACGGCGCCGTCCGAAACCCGACCATAAAAACGTTCTCCGGGTTATCGGCGGCCAGATGGTAGTGTTCAGCCCCGGTCTCCCGATGGACAAAGGATTGCACCTTGAGGTTCAAAGCCTCTATCAAGTGTTCGTCACGCAGAACAAAAGTTGACTGAGTCATTACTTATCACTCTCCCCAACTGCAGGCATCACTTTTGCGACACTTTCATTTTCCTGTTGCATGCGGGCAATAAACTTAACCAACTGCTGACCGGTTTTGGTGTCGGGCGCAGCTTTCTGAGCCAGTTCCAACTTCTCAAAACCGCTCTCCTTATCTCCCTTACCCTTAATCAGAATACCGGCCTGAAAAAGGTAAACCCGCTGCTGAAGGAAGGGTACCGACACAGCCATCGGAACCAATTTGTCGAGTTCAGCCACGGCCTTGTCAAAATCCTTGTCCTGGTTAAGCTGAACCTCAATGGCATTCAGTTTTCGCGGCAATTCATATTTGGCCCGCAAACCGGCCTTACCATCCTTATCAAGGGCAATGATCTCATCGGCGAGTTTGCTATAGTCGCGCTGAGTGCCATTTTGCACCAACAGAGCGATCGCCTGGTCAAGTTTTTTGGCTTTCGCAACCCCATCAAGCTTTGACGCCTCTTCCTCTAAAGCCTGAAACTGCTGAAAATTTTTGACAAAACCCTGAAGATGATCGAGATAGATCTGCGGGCCACCCTCTTGATATCCGGTACGAGCAAATTCAACGCCCGCAGCATCGGTTAAGAGAATTGAAGGAAAGCCACTAATTTTGTACATTTTTGAGAGGGCCTGATTCTGTTTGGTAAGTTTCTCCTCGAGCTGACTTTTTTGAGGAAAATCGAGTTCTACCAGAATAAAATCTTTAGGTGCCTCTTTTTGAAAAAGCTCCTGACTGAATACCTCTTTTTTGAGTTTTGTACACCAGCTACACCAATCGGAGCCGGTAAAGTCAAGGAGCAGCAATTTTTTCTCCTTGAGCGCCCGGGCTTTGGCAACAGCAAAATCGGTCTGCCAGAGATTATCTGATGCTGCACAAGCTGAACCCGTCACAAAAAATATCAACAACCCAATCAGTAACACCTGCTTCATTTTCAACATTCGCAAAAAAATCTCCATTATAAATTAAAATCAACAATCTGAATATCTCTAACCGGGGAAGGCCCGACACACTGGTTTCGACTATTTCCGGCAATTATTTTGTTGGTCTTTTATCACTCACGTCCAACCAATAACAGTTAAAATATTTTCATAATCAATCTGCAATCATCTGGATTCAATCTAACCAGAGATCGGTCAGAGAAAATTTATCGACATCAACCAGCCCCCGATCGCTCAGTTTCAGGGATGGAATGACGGGCAAGGCCAAAAAGGAGAGGGTCATGAAGGGATCCTTAGCAGCACCCAGCAAGGCCGCCTGATCCTGCAATATTTCAAGAGCCAGCGCCGTAGTTTCAGCTTTTTCCACGCTCATCAAACCGGCTACCGGCAAGGGCAACCGGCCCAGAATGCGACCGTCTGCGACAACCGCCAGACCGCCGCCCATCTCTTTGACAACACGGGCCGCGAGCAACATGTCCGCATCAGTTATACCGACAACAATCAGATTATGTGAATCATGGGCTACGGTTCCGGCGAGAGCACCACGCTCAAGCCCCAACCCTTGAACAAAGCCTAAACCAATACGACCGCTGCCATGATGACGTTCGATAACCGCCAGTTTGGCCAAGTCCCGATCAGGATCAGCCACAGCCAGACCTTTACTGGTCTTCGGCGTAACCACAATCTCTCCGGTTACCAGCTGACCCGGAACTATACCAATAACTTTTATCTTTTCTCCGGCAACAGGAATGGCAAAACTCTCTTCAGACAATTTGGCAACTGAGACTGTGTTGCCCGGCAAAGGCGTTGACGGAACGATAAAATTCTCCTCGTTAAAGGGGTGACCGCCCAGAAAAACCTGATTAATCGCGAAAGATTCAAGATCATCAAGCAGAAGACAGTCGGCCCTAAAACCAGGCGCCACGGCACCACGCCGTTTGAGACCGAAATAGCGAGCCGGATTGATGGTTGCCATTTGAATCGCATTAAGCGGTGAAATGCCGCCGGCGATCGCCTTGCGGATCGAATAGTCGAGATGCCCTTTGTGCAGCAGATCAATGACATGACGGTCATCGGAAACCAATGAACAATTGGCACTATTGTAACAATTAATGACCGGCAAAAGGTCATCAAGATTGTGCTCACGTGAACCTTCACGCAACATTAGATGCATCCCCAGACGCAGTTTTTCCCGCGCTTCATCCAGAGTTGTCGCTTCATGGTCACTGGCCGGTCCGGCCATGATATAGCTGTTGAGATCTAATCCTGAGAGCTGAGGGGCGTGACCGTCGATATTTTTTCCCTCGGCGGCAGCAATTTTGGCCATGGTTTCCGGATCCCGATTAATAACACCGGGGAAATTCATGACCTCAGCCAACCCTAAAAGACGGTCGGGATGTTTTTTCAACAAAGCCGCGACCGCAACTGCATCGATAACCGCCCCGGCGGTCTCCATAGTTGTCGCCGGAACACAGGAAGGGATCATAAAAAAGAAGGAAACCGGCAGCCCACTACTTGCAGCAAGCATAAACTCGACCCCTTCAACCCCCATTACATTAGCAATTTCATGGGGGTCGGCAACCACTGTGGCCGTACCGCGGGCGGCCACTAGACGGGCGAATTCAGACGGCAAAATTTGGCTCGACTCAATATGGATATGCCCTTCAATCAGGCCGGGAACCAGATAGCGCCCTTCACATTCAACAACCTCTTTGGCTGCATAATCACCGAACCCGAGAAAAAGACCGTCAGCGATCGCGACATCAGCCGAATGGATCTCGCCAGAAAGAACATTGACCAAACGTACATTCCTAAGCAGGAGATCGGCCTCCCCACGACCTCGGGCCAGGTCGATACAATGTTCAAGAGTTCCCATGTTCAACTCATTCATGAACACTCTTTCTCTTCTTTAGACCATTGGGAATAAGGATAGCCGGCCAGGTGGGAATTATAATAGCGGATCTTATCGGAAACCTCACGCCCCAGCCAGGCCGGCCGGGGGAAATCCTGATCAATCTCACTCAGCTCGATTTCAGCCACGACCAAACCTGAATTAGCGCCGGAAAAAACATCAATCTCCCAAGTAAATCCCGAGAACTCGACATGATAACGGATCTTCTCGATAATCGACTCATGGCAGAGATCGGCCAGCAGCTCTTCGGCTTCGGTTACCGGGACCGGATATTCATATTCACTTCGCACCGTGCCCGGTGTACTGCTTTTGATATTGAGGTTAGCCTGTTCACCGCTGATGCGCACCCGAATGGAACTCTTCGAATTATTGCTCAAATAACCCTGGTGCATAATGATTCCGGCATCAGCCTTGTAACACCAGCTATCGTCGAGCAACAAAAATTTTCGTTCGATCTCAATCGGCATGATTTTCAATCCTATTTCAGTAGGCGGCGGGCCGCATCCTTGGCGGCGGCAATAATCTCCTCCTCACCATCCACCTGGCGCTTATGCATAAGCACATTGCCGGCAACAATCGTCGTATCGACGACGGCGCCGGAGGCCGAATAGACCAGATCGGAGACCAGATTATGACCGGGAACCATCTCCGGACGGTCGGTATCGATCAAAAGAAGATCGGCGGGCCGCCCTTCGGCGACGACCCCACCCTCAAGGCCAAATATTTTAGCGCCATTAGCTGTCGCCATACGCCAAGCCTCAGCCGCTGGCTGAACCGTCGGATCATTTATCGCAAATTTCTGTAGCAGAGCGGAAAATTTCATAGTTTCAAACATATCAAGATTATTATTACTGGCACAACCATCGGTCCCCAAACCTACCAGCACCCCATGATCAACGAAATGGCGATAGGCAAAACTCTTACCAACCGCCAGTTTCATATTCGAAATCGGGTTATTGATAACCTTGACATGGTTTTTTCCCAATGCAGCGATCTCACCAGCATCGAGCCAGACGGCATGGGTGGCCACCAGTTTCTTGCTGAGCAGGCCGATATCGGCAAGATATTCGACCGGTCGCAGACCATTTTTTTTGAGAGAATCACGCACCTCCTGTTCGGTTTCCGAAAGATGGAGATGGATTAAAAGATCGTGTTCTGCGGCAAAGTCACGAACCCATTCTAAACCGGCCCGCGACACCGTATAGATGGAATGAGGTCCGAGAACAAACTGCAGACGTTCGGAATAATCCCGGCTCGCCTGAAAAAGTTCCCGGTTGGCGGCAATCTGTTCCTTGAGACGCTGAGGATCGTCGAGATCGATAATTACCGCGCTCAAAGCGGCCCTAAGCCCCATTTCCTCCACAGCTTTAGCGGTGCCGTGAAAATGCCAATACATATCATTGAAAAATACGGTGCCGCTCTTGATCATCTCAAGACAGGCGAGCCGAGCTCCGTGATAGACCAGCTCTTCGGTCAATTTCTCCTCAAGCGGCCAAATCTTGGTTGTCAACCAGCTCTGAAGCTCCATATCGTCGGCATAACCTCGAAAAAGGGTCATGGCGGCATGCGTATGACCATTGTAGAGGCCCGGCACCACGGCTTTACCGCCACCCTCAATCACCTGATCGGCAACCACATCTTTCAACGACGGAGCAATCCGACTGATCAGACCATTTTCAACCAGGATATCAACCTTTTCTCCATCCAAAACCACCTGCCGCAGCAATAAACTCATCAAAAATCACCTTTTCTGTTCATAAAAAGCTCTGTAAATATTATCGCAAGCTCCTGACCACAGCCGGTAGCAAACGGGCCAGAATCCGGCTATTTTTCTGCTGCGCCTTTTCAATCTCCCAAAAATCTACCACCTGATCACAAACCCCGTTGGCATAATTGTCGACCAGACAGAGGGAGGCATATTCAAGTCCCAACTCCCGGGCCAAGGTAGCTTCATTAGCCATCGTCATACCGACAACGCTGCCCCAACCGGCAAGCACCCGGACTTCGGCTCGGGTTTCAAAACGGGGGCCGGTGGTCTGGATATAGGTTCCACCATCAACCAACTCTACCGAGAGTGCTGTGGCCGCCTCAACAATAGCACGGCGCACTATTTCAGAAATCCCCGGCGTCACAAATTCCAGACGATCATCAAAAAAAGTCTTGACCGCCCAAGGATTGAAGTAATCATCGGGCACCAATAGAGAACCAGGAGAAAGTTCACTCTGCAAACTGCCAGTCGAATTGACGGCGATAATATACCTGACCCCACACTCCTTGAGCGCAGCAAGGTTGGCATGATGATTAAGTTTATGAGGCGGCACCGGCGGCGTCCCGTGACGCTGTAAAAAAGAGAGACCGTCCCCCTCTTCAACCAGCACCCGACCGTAAGCAGTCTCGATTTCACGCTTTTCAAGCCCGGCGAAAAGTTCTATCTCTAAAACCCCGCTACCACCAATAACTGCGACTTTATCCATTAATTAAAACTCCTGATGACGGATCGCTATAAATATTTTACAACATATTCCAGAGCCTGTTTCTTGGGACCATCATGCTCTTTTCGTGGATAACCAAGAGGAATTACAGCCATAAACTCTCCTTGGGCTTCCCCCAGAAACGATAAGATGTCAGCTTTGATTAAAAACAGGACACCAAGCCACACACTCCCAAGACCAAGCGCGGTTGCCGCGAGCAGAAGATTCTCAACAGCGGCAGCAGAGCTTTGAATTTCCATCGTCCGAAAAAAATCTTCGGAGATATCCTGATCAATTTTGAACAGTTCGGTGCCATGGTTAATAAGGGTTCCGGTATTCATGGCGGCTATGACGACCGGAGCACTGCCGATACTTCGGCCGGCCATTCTCAAAATTGACGCAGATGGTTTGGGAAAATCGGAAGCCTTTTGCGAAACCAGACGAGCTAGCTGCTGTTTCTTCTGATCTCGGATAATGACGAACTTCCATGATTGCTGATTATGAGCGGATGGTGCCTGGTTGGCAGCATCAAGAACTGCCTGTATCAATGAGTCGTTAACCGGCATATCCTGAAATTGGCGTATGCTCCGACGCCGACAGATTGTCTTCAATGTCTCATTTGCAGAATAATTTTCCATAGTTTGACTCCTGCGAATTCATTTTTGAGTGAACCCTAAAACAAAGCTGGGAGACTGGACAACAATAGCCAACACACACAATTCGGCCGGGTTTTGGAGTTTATCTATAACCCATTGAAACGTCAAAGTAAACATCTGCATAGCCGTTGTTTTGATACTGTAAGTGAGAGAAGTTTATCAAAGAGATAGAAATGATTGTTGTCAAAACAGGTTTGCATAGAACAATTATTGATGGACTCGTAAAAAGTTTTCGTGCCGCTTGCGGCACCCGACGATTTTTTTCTCAGCAACGGCATATATTTTCTAAATTTGGACAAAGATGAGAAAATTGCTCTTTGAAAGCAGAAAACCAGC
>JAGHAQ010000104.1 GCA_021161425.1 Candidatus Tharpella sp.
ATTTCATCGAGTTTGATAATGCCGTCGCCAGGAATTTGATTCTCTATGCCAAGTAGCTCTTCAGCCGGGGCCGTTATGACTTGCTTGAAATCGTATTCGCCAACAATTTCTTTCAAAACTTTGCCGGCGAGCTCTTTTTTCATTTTCTTCGACAGGCGTTTTCAGCTGGGAAACTCTTTTTTAAGTTGCTCTATCACTTTATTTAAACCTGAAAGAGTCCTGATGTTGAGTTCGTAAAATTTTCAAAAACTTTTCTCCGGCGATTTCTAAAGAGTCGTTATTTTTAATAATGGTAAATCTTTTATCTTGGTTTTCAGGCCGGATAACATCATTGGTTTGCTCCATTCTTTCTTTGATTTTGGCGGGAGATTCCCTCTGCCGCGCTTGCAGGCGCTGGAATAAGAGATCCCGATCGGCTTTAACTAATATTGCATGCATGCCGGGATAAACTTTTAGCGCTTGAGAAAAATATTGGCGTGATCCATTGATGATCACGCTTTTCCCCTTTTCTATCCACCTGTCAATCTCTTTGCTGATGCCGTATCGGAAGCCATGACGCATCCAGTGCATGGCGAAATGATCATTTCTCAATAGAAGCTCAAAATCCCCTGGTAAGATAGGAATATGATTTCCATCTCCCTCTATATCTGCACAGCGGGTAATGTAACGTTTTGCAAACATAATAGACTCTTGCTTGCCTAGGTGTTTGCGGGCATATCGAATCAGGCTGTCTTTACCCGCCCCCGAAGCTCCCATTAGGTAGAATAGTTGTCCCGGTTCTAACATTATTAATGATCCCATGGTTATGATAGATTATGTGAAAATCTTTTTGCATAATTCATAACGGCAATAGGTATAAATGTCAACTTTTCTAGAGCTCTATTTGCAATTGTAAAGTTATCTACAGTGGTTAGAATTGAATCTCGATTAATAGAAAAGGTGACGTGAAGTTGAAATTGTGATATTCAGCTCTCTCTTTGTAATGTAGTAGTTAGTCAGTTATAGCTATTTTTGTATGTGCAGCTAATAATTTTGTCTTCGGTTGAGCCGGAGTAGGAGAATATTTATGGTTTCTTCCCCCCATTCTTTTGATTTTCCTCCATATCGCCCGCCCTCTGAGGCGCAGAGTATGTTGCTCAGGGTAACGCATGGTTGTCCATGGAATAAGTGTGCTTTCTGTTCGATGTATCGAAAATATCCATTTGCTCGTAAATCGATGGCTGAGATCAAGGCTGATATCGATCTTATGCCTGAGGTCTACGGAACCCACGCGAACCATGTTTTTCTTGGTGATTCAAATAGTCTGCTTTTGTCAGCGGCTGACCTGGTTGAGATCCTCAAACATCTTTATCGCGTTTTTCCCGGTCTTAAACGAGTGACCTCCTATGCTCGGGGCAAAACCGTGATGAAAAAATCACTGGATGATCTTAAGGCTATACGGGAGGCCGGTTTAACCAGGCTTCATATTGGTCTTGAAAGCGGTTCCGACGAGGTTTTGAAAATGATTCGCAAAGGGGCTACGGCTGATGAAATAATTGTCGGCGGTCTCAAATCCAAAGAGGCGGGTTTCGATTGTTCTATTTATGTTCTGCTCGGGATTGGTGGGATGGAGCATACGATGGATCATCGTCAGGGAACGATTCGCGTGCTTAATGCGATCGACCCTCATTTTATCAGGGTAAGAACTTTGACTCCGATCCCAAAATCGGATATCGCAAAGTGGATTTCTGAGGGCAGCTTTACTCAAGTTTCTCCTCTGGTCAGTATTGAAGAGGAGCGTGATATCGTTGCCGGGCTGGAAGTGACTTCCCGTTTCTTAAATGATCATGCTTCAAATATTGTTCCCCTGGATGGGAAATTACCTGAAGATAAAGAGCGCATGCTGGCAGCCTTGGATCAGGGTGTTGCCTATTGTAAAAAACATGATGTCGGTTATGCCGACTATCGTTATTTGTGATGGCGTCGTAAAAAGTCCGATCTTCTGCGTCGTATCGGTTTTTCAGACATTCGACATACTACATGTATGGTCTCGCGCCTGAAAAACCACTACTCCTTGTATATCGAAATTTTTACTTAGCCATCCCGAGACTTTTTACGAATGTATCATTTGTAGGAGAAGGGCAAAATTATGAGAGATGATGGACGCAATTCTGATCAGTTACGCAAAATAGAGATGATTCCCGATTTTCTCGATCATCCGGCCGGTTCGGTTCTGATCTCCTGCGGGCAGACAAAGGTGTTATGTACGGCCAGTGTAGAGGCTGGGGTGCCTAAATTTCGTCGTGATTCGGGTGGCGGCTGGTTGACCGCCGAATATGCGATGTTGCCGGCCAGTACTCACGAACGTTCCGGGCGTGAGGTCAATCGCGGGCGTCAGGGTGGACGAACCCTTGAAATTCAGCGTTTAATTGGACGCAGCTTAAGGGCGGTTACCAATCTTGACGCTTTAGGTGAGCGCACAATTATCCTCGATTGTGATGTCATTCAGGCTGATGGTGGGACCCGGACCGCTTCAGTTAATGGTGCCTTTGTCGCTCTGGGATTGGCTTTGTTGAAGCTTAGACCGGAGATCGGAGATGATTGGAAACCACTGCGTAGCCGCTTGGCGGCGGTTAGTGTTGGGATCGTTAAGGGTGAGGTGCTATTGGATTTAAACTACCCGGAAGATTCTACGGCCGATGTCGATATGAATGTTATAATGACCGATAAAGATGAGCTTGTCGAGATTCAGGGGACGGCGGAAGAGCATCCTTTCAGCCGCCGGGAGATGTCACTTATGCTTGATCTGGCTGAAAAAGGGATTGCCGAGATCATTAAACAATCCGACAAAGATATCTTCCAAGGCCGTCTTGACAGCCTGATTTTATAGAAACAGACCACCAGGTGCGTCTGGTGACAAAAAGGCCACGAAATCAGGTTATGAAACCGTTTTCGTGGCCTTTTTCTTTATCTCATCACGCCTTTTTTAGCTCTGCTACCCTTACCTTTGTGGCGAGCTCCTCGAGGGCTCTTTTTTAACATGGTATCTCGCTGTTCTTGACTCAGGCTACTGAAAAAGGCGACCCGGGCGTCGGTTACTTTATTGAACTTTTCCGCTAAATTACCTTTATATTCAGCTTTCAGTTTATCTCCAACATCTTTGAAGTCAGGGGCTTCAGCGGCCAGTTCAGCGCGCATGAGCAGGTGGTTGCGGGCCATAGTGCGCCGTCGGGTGTCGCTGTCCAGGTTGTCGCCTTGTTTCAGGCTGAGTTCTCGCAACTCAATCATCTTAGCTTTCATATCATTCCAGAGTTTTGTCTGGGTTTCATCGAGATTAAGATTTTCTTTAACCTCTTCCGCCCGCTGTTCGAAGCGGTCAGAAAAACACTGGCCCTTCCCCAGGCTCCAACTGAATCCGGTGGCAGGCAAAGCCAGAAGTAAAGCAATCATTAAAGTAGTGGCCAGAGTGAGGGACTTTCTGGTGGTTGAGTTCTTGGTGATATCCATTGTCATTCTCCTTTTTAAGGGTTAAAATTGAAAAACTTTTTAATCCAAACTTTATGTTTTGGAAGATAGTCCGCTAATGTAAAATATTTATGTTCGTTTGAATTTTTTTTGTAAAGTTTTTGTAAAAGTTATTCTTTTTGTTAGTAAATCGGCTATACTCGGCATGTTGTCAGGCAAGCAAAAGGTTCAATATGTTTGCAAGAAGGGGGTTGTCCCCCTGTTGTCGACAACCAATTGATGAGTTGGCAAATAGGGATCTGTTTTTATGAAAATTCTTCTGATCGATGATGATGAAAAGCTGTGCCGTCTGATTCGGGGTTATCTTGAGCCGATGGGGTTTGCGGTTGAGGTTGCTCATTCTGGACAAGTCGGTCTCGAGCTTGCTTTGCAAGGCTTGTTCGATGCCATCCTGCTTGATGTCATGTTGCCAGAGATCGACGGTTTTGAGGTGTTACGTCAATTGCGGCAGCATTCAAAGGTTCCGGTCCTGATGTTTACGGCTCGGGGCGATGAGACCGACCGCATTGTCGGGCTGGAGATGGGAGCTGATGACTATCTGCCGAAAACTTTCTCCTCGCGGGAGTTGTTGGCTCGGTTGCGGGCCGTTATCAGGCGCAGTAAAATGTCTGATAATGAGACTGTCGAGGCAATGGTGGAAGCTGATGATTCAGATGGGAAGCTTTTAATTCGGGACTTGCTCATTGATAGTGCTGCTCGCAGTGTGAATCAGGGGGGTGAAGCTATAGTTTTGACGGCTATTGAGTTTGATCTGCTGTTGGCGATGGTTGAAAATTGTGGCCGTATTCTCTCCCGTGACCGCTTGCTTGACCTGGTTTCCGGGCGTGATTATACGGTTTTTGACCGCTCCATCGATGTTCATATCTCATCTTTGCGTCGAAAACTTAACGATAATCCCAAAGAACCTCACTATATCAAAACTGTGAGGAGTGCCGGTTATATGTTTATAAAATAGTTTGCTTTTCAGTCTGAATGGGTCAAGGATAAGGGGTCAGTTTTGTTTTTTAGACGATCAATTTTTGTCAAGCTCTTGAGCTGGTTTTTTCTCAACCTCATTTTTTTGGGTCTGATTCTGACCCTCTTTTTCCAGATTCAGTTTTATGTGTCGCCGGATTCGTTTTTGCGTTTACATGCGGATAAGGAGACGGCTTCATTGCGTCACCTTATCCGGCATGAGCTGAATCGGCTGCCCCGCTCACAGTGGAGTGAGTTGCTTTTCCGTTATGGTCAGGCTTTTGCCGTGGAGCTTTCACTATTTACCCCGGCTGGCCACAAACTTGCGGGCACCATTGAGATGCTGCCGCCGGAAGTGTTGAAAGAGATGGAAGTCAGGATGCGCAAAGGTTGGCGGCCGCGCTCTGAGCGCCGTTGGCGCGAAGGGTATCAAGGTGGGGCACCAATTCCGTCTAAGCTCACTTCGGAGGGGCAGCCCCGGCTTCCCAGACGGCGGATTTTTCGGGTGCGCAGTCTGAATCCAACCCGGTACTGGCTGGGTGTACCGGTGCCGATTATCAACCCCGAAGGCAGTGGTTTCGTGATAGCAATTCTTCTGGCCACGACTGATTCTCTCTTTGCTTCGGCCCTCTATCCGAATCCCCTTCCGTGGATCATTGCAGCTTTTGTGATTGTGCTTTTCTCCCTGCTTTGGTGGTGGCCTATGGTGCGCCATATTACCCGGCCATTGCAGGAGATGAACCGGGCGACTGAAAAGATTGCCCAGGGTTGTCTTAAAGTTCAGCTCGATGAAAAACGAATCGATGAGATCGGTTGTTTAGGGCGTTCGATCAACCGTATGGCGCAGCGTCTTGACGGTTTTATTACAGGCCAGAAACGCTTTTTAAGCGATGTCGCGCATGAACTCTGTTCACCTTTGGCTCGTCTGCGGATGGGACTTGCGGTTCTGGAAAAGAGAATCGAAAGCGGACAGCAGGAGGGTTTTGCCGATGTCGAAGAGGAGGCTGAAGAGATTGCTGAGCTGGTTGACGAGATACTGGCCTTTTCCAGGGCCGAGCTGAGGCCTGAGGCGGTGAGCGTTGCCGAGGTTCAGGTGGCAGAGATTGTTAACCGAGCTTTGGTTCGTGAAAAGTGGGTCGGAAACCGTTTTAAACTGTGTATTGAAACGGATCTGATGGTTAAAGCCAATGCCGAATTGCTGCTTAGGGCTCTGGTCAACCTGCTTCGCAATGCGTTACGCCATGGTGACTCCGATACTGTGATCGAGATCAGTGCCGTCCGGCAAGGGCCCGTAGCTGTCCTTGAGGTTAGGGATTACGGCCCCGGCGTGCCGGAGGAAGAACTCGAACGTATCTTTGAGCCCTTCTATCGCTTAGAGCCCGACCGCAATCGCAGATCCGGTGGTAGTGGTCTCGGTTTGGCTATTGTCAAAACCTGTATCGAAGCCTGCCAGGGCAGAGTCTGGGCTCACAACCTTGAACCCTCAGGCCTTAGCGTAACCATTGAACTCCAGGCAGAGTGATTCACGATATGGGGACATGCCTCCAGTCGTGGGCGCTAGCCCACAGACGGGCTGAGCCGTGTCCCCCTCGAAGTGAGCGAAGCAAGGTTCGCCGCTATCCACTGCGACTTAACTCCTCAAGAATCAATGATAAGGGTAAAAAATGTAGAATAGCAAGGATGCCCCGGCCAGCAGCCACATGCCGGGGTCTATTTGACGGGTGTGACCGGAGCCGATTTTCATGATTGGATAGACGATAAAACCGGCCGTGATGCCGATGCCGAGATTGTAGGTAAACGACATTAAAGAGATTGTGATAAAAGCCGGAATCCACTCGCTGTAATCACCAAAATCAATTTTGGCGATTAAACTCAGCATCATGCCGCCGACGATAATCAGGGCGGGACCGTAGGCATAGGCTGGAACCGCAGTCAGGACGGGAGCGAAAAAGAGGCATAGGAGAAGGGCCGCAGCTGTGACTACGGCGGTTAAACCGGTGCGGCCGCCGGCTTCAATGCCGGCGGCGGATTCGATAAAGGTGCCGGTTGTTGTGGTTCCGAAAAGAGCTCCCACGACGGTGGCCAGGGCGTCGGCCAGCAAAGGTTTATCAATGTCCGGCAGGTTGCCATTTTCATCGAGGAGATTGGCACGAGCCCCGAGACCGATCAGGGCGGCCATGGTGTCGACGAAATCCATAATAAAGACGGTCAGGATGACCGAGAAAAATCCCCAGGTCAGGGCTCCATTGAGATCGATCTTAAACCAGATTTCGGTCAGTGGTGCCGGAGTGCTGAAGATCCCTTTAGGGGTGGGTGAGATCCCTAAAAACCATCCCGCAATTGCAGTGCCAAGAATGCCGAGCAACATAGCGCCAGGCACTTTTTTGTTGATCATTAGGGCGATCGCCAGAAACCCGGCGATCGCCAAGCCGACGGAGGGTTGGTTGAGGAGTCCAACTTTTAGCGGGGCGCCGGGAATGCCGAGTGTGACAATGCCGGTATCAACCAGTCCGATCAGGGTCAGAAAGAGGCCGATACCGGCACCGAAGGCATATTTTAAAGAACCGGGGATGGCTCTGGCCAGCCAACCTCGGGTACCGGAGAGGGTCAGAATAACAAAGAGAATGCCGCCGATAAAAACAGCTCCTAAGGCCGTTTGCCAGGTATGTCCCATGATTTTGACAACTGTAAACGCGATGAAAGCATTCTCACCCATGTAAGGGGCAACGGCAAAAGGGCGTCGAGCGTAAAGCCCCATAACCAGGGTGCCGAAAACCGCACTTAAGATTGTTGCCGTGGTTGAAGGTCCTTTGGGAATCCCGGCGGCACTTAAGATCGCAGGATTAACAATGACAATATAAGCCATGGTGACAAAAGTGGTAAGGCCAGCGATCACCTCTCGGCCGATTGTACTCTGGTGGGCGCTGATCTGGAAGAATCTATCAATAAAAGACAATCTCTTTCTCCTGGTTAATAGGGTGTGAGCCAATTTTTACCGTGTAATCGTGTACTGTTTAGTAAATTAAATTGTCAGCATAAAAAAAGCCTGCCCGTAAATATTTGATGGACTCGTAAAAAGTTTTCGTGCCGCTTGCGGCACCCGACGATTTTTTTCTCAGCAACGGCATATATTTTCTAAATTCGGCCAAAGATGAGAAAATTGCTCTTTGAAAGCAGAAAACCAGC
>JAGHAQ010000074.1 GCA_021161425.1 Candidatus Tharpella sp.
TAATGTTTTTTGCTGAACTTTGCGGCCAATTCTTTTGGAAGCAACCAGACGGAACGTGTAGTGAGCCTCGCCGGATGAAGATGAGCTTATTTTGGTTCGCCGAATAAACATGTCAAGCCGTATAGCATGATTTTCAAGTTCGATCAAGCACTTTATTAAAAACATGGCACTACATATGAAAATGCCAGATTTTTCGTTGAAATCATTAGTGTTTTCAGTCTAAAAATGCCGAAAACAGGCAAATTAGCTGAAATCTTGTTAAACATGGATTAGCGCGAGATCAGCAATTTGGGCGAAATGAGCGCTGGAAAAACAGAAATTGAGCGTAAGAAGTGGAGAAAAACCACCTGAACACCCGGACGCTAAAGTTCGAATTTTATTATGGAAACATCAAAACATGATAGCCTCAGAACAAGGCAAGGAGTCGTGGCTTTCCAGACGCGAGACCCATACAAATAGTATATTAAGTGCCTGAAAAACCACGACAACGCCCCGCAGAAAGTGCCCATGGGGTGCGCAGGAGATCGGAATTTTTACGACGACATCAGGGTTTTGCCGATGGTCATGATCTCAGCTTCCTTGGTGCCCTCGTAAAGCTCAAGGATCTTGGCATCGCGGTAGAATTTTTGCACTTTATATTCATCGATATAGCCATAGCCACCATGAATTTCCAATGCTGCATTGGCACAATAAACGGCCGTCTGACCGCAAAAATATTTAGCCATTGCCGCCAACGTAAAATCAGGCGTGCCGTTATCGTACAACCAGGCGGCTTTGTAAACCAAGTTACGAGCGGCTTCGGTGCGGATCGCCATTTCGGTCAATTTTGCCTGCGTCAATTGAAAATTGCCTAGCGGTGAGCCAAAAGCCGAGCGCTCTTTGGCATAGCGAATGGCTTCATCAAGACAACCCTGAGATAAACCAACCCCTTGGGCCGCAACCATAATCCTGGTCATATCAAAAAAGTGCATCACCTGGTGAAATCCTCGCCCCTCTTCGCCAACCAGGTTTTCCTGGGGCACTCTGACATCCTCAAAAGCCAGCTCTGCCGTATCGCTGGCTCGAATCCCCATTTTGCCTTTAATTTTGGTACGGGTAATACCGGGCAGATCGGCCGGAATGATAACCATACTGAAACGATCATGGCGGCGCTTGGCTTCTGGGTTGGTGATCACCAAAGCCACCATAAAACCACAGACAGTGCCGTTGGTGATAAACATTTTATTACCGTTGATAATATAATCACTGCCATCTTTGACGGCCCGGGTGGCAACGCCTGAAACATCGGTCCCGGCATTGGGCTCGGTAAAGGCCCCGGCCCCTACCACATCTCCACGACAGATCGGGGGCAGGTATTTCTGTTTCTGCTCTTCAGTGCCGAAGTGCAGGATGGCTTCACAACCGAACGGGGCCACGACAATATTCAAACCGATCCCCATATCAACCCGGGAGAGCTGCTCGGTAACAATAGTATTTCCAAAAACCCCGAAACCGGCACCGCCATACTCTTCCGGTATCCAGGACCCGACCAAGCCAAGTTCAGCGGCTTTTTTATTGATCTCCGGCGTATATTTCTCCTCCTTATCACACTCACTCGAGAAAGGTGCAATTTCAGCTTTGGCAAATTTATAGGTCATATCCTGTAAGAGTTTCATCTCATCAGATAAGTTATAATCCATCCTAATCTCCTTTAAATGTTTAGTGACTTACTTGCGAACTTTAGTCCGCGTTCGTAATGAAATTAAGCTTACGGGTTCATCTCATAAGTGTTGTTTAATACTTTCGCGTACTTTTGCCAGACATTCTGAAAACACCTCATATCTGCCACAGGTTTTTTAATCATTTTCAGACACAACTCCATCTGCTTTTCGGTACTCCCGGTTTTAGAGTAGATCTGCAGCGCATATTTGGAGAAATCTCTGATCATAAAATCGAAAATCTGATCGAGAAGGTCGTCTTCGAGATTTTCAATCTTGGCTTTTTCAATTATCAGCTGACCATAAACCACCAGAGTAAAGAGCTCACCCAGACTTAAAAGAAAATCAAGATCTAAAGACTGCTCTTTACTCGGTCTGGCGGTCATAAGAAATTCTTTCAGCACTTCAATCTGCTCTTTGAAAATATCGATATTGGGCAGATTGACGCTGTTGTAAGCGATATTGAAATCATGGAAACGAATCTTGCCGAGCCCCTTGGTCGGGCCTTGTGCAAAGAGAAAGTCATCATTGGCCGGCTCATCACGCTTGGAGATTTCCGGAAATTTGTCGGGGTTGAAAAAATAGTTGGCCATAAATTTAATAATAAGCGCCATATTTACATGAACAGTCCCCTCAAGCTTGGGCAGAGCCCGGATATCGTAGGTCGCATTTTCAAAATAGACATCCTTTTCAAATCCTTTAGCGGCGATAACGTCCCAGAGAAGGTTCATAACCTCTTCACCCTGGGTAGTCACTTTCATCTTGACCATAGGATTAAAGAGCAGATAGCGCCGATCCTCAGGAGAGGCTGATCTCATGTAGTCAACCGCCCTTGAGGCAAAGAGTTTCATGGCCGCCAGACGACAATAGGCATCTGTAAAAAATTGCTGAATATAGGGAAAATCAGTAACAAATTTACCGTAAAGATTACGGTTCGAGGCATGAGTTATAGCCTCATAAAAAGAGTGGGCGCAAATGCCGATAGAGCCCCAACCCAGGTTGAATTTACCGACATTGATGGTATTCAATGAAGAGTCCCAGGCCTCAGAACCGGTGGAAAGAATATCGGCATCACTTATCGGATAGTTGTTAAGTGCATACTCCGCAACATAGCTCTGCCAATTGACAACATTTTGGACAAGGTCATAGTTTTCATGTTTGGGATCCGCGACAAAAAATACATACTCATCAGTCTCAGAATTTTTGGCAAAGGTCGAGACCAGAGCCGCCTCATTGGCGTTACCAATATAGTATTTGCTCCCATCCGCCACATATCCACCTTCGGCAAGAGGTGTAAGCTTCATCTCCGAGGAGTAGAGATCCGCTCCATGATCTTTTTCTGAAAGCCCGAAGGCAAAGATGCCACCCTCTTCCAACAAAGCGGCGGTCTTTTTCTTAACCTCTTCATTATTGCCCATCCAGATCGGCCCCAAGCCCAAAATTGTCACCTGCCATGTGTACCAGTATTCGATCCCATAAAATCCCAAAATCTCATTAAAGTCACAGATTCTCGCCGTATCCCAACGGGTATCGGGATCACTGCTGTATTGAGATGGCGTCAGCAGGGTGGCAAATATTCTGTTCTCTTTAACAAAATCAAGGAAATCCGAGTACCAGACCCGTTCATGAAGATCTTTTTTTACCTTTTCAAAGCCCTTATTTTCAAAGAACTCTATGGTTTTTAGCATTATCTCCTGAGATTTTTGATCAAGGTGTTCATATTTCTCTTTTTTCGGGTTTAAAATCATTTTCATTTCTCCATTTCAAGCTCAGTCAAATCATGGGCTGACGATATTAAAGTACGGATCATAATTTTCCAGGTTAGCCAGAATAACGCTTAAGCTTTTGGCATTGCCTTCAACCTTGATTGCTCCTGCTCACCTATGCAATAATCTGAACTTAAGCTGTTTCAGCTTTAAGATCCTTTTTTAAAATCTTCCCGGTGGCACTCATCGGCAAGGCATCCCGGATATCAACTATACGAGGATACTTATAGGCCGCCATCTGATCTTTTGACCAAGCAATAATTTCGCCAGATGTGGCTTGGGCCCCATCTTTGAGAACAACCACCGCCTTGACCTCTTCGCCGTGCTGTTCATGAGGCACACCAATGACCGCAACCAGGGAGATCGCCGAATGCGTCAGCAAGACTTCTTCAAGCTCCCGGGGATAGACATTATAGCCGCCTCTGATGACCATATCCTTGACCCGATCAACGATATAAAAGAAGCCATCCTCATCCATAGTTCCCAGATCGCCGGTGTGGAACCATTTGCTCCCCTTAAAGGCGGCGGCAGTCTCTTCAGGCTTATTGTAGTAACCCTTCATGACATTATGGCCGCTGATCACAACTTCGCCGACATCCCCAACCGGGACCTCCTGATCCTCTTCATTGAAGATCTTGACTTCGATCCCCCAAATTGGAAAACCGATGGAGCCCGGCTTACAGGGTTTTGAGGCTTGGTTAAAGGTTGCAACTGGACAGGTCTCTGAAAGACCGTAGCCTTCCATAATTTGAATACCGTACTTCTCCTTGAAATTCTTGAGGATCTCAACCGGCAAAGCGGCACCACCGGAAGCCCCGACACGAAGGGTTTTCTGGATCACATCGAAATCAAACCGGCCCTCTTTATCCTCAAAATTGAGCATCGCCCAATACATCGTTGGAACCCCGGCAAAAACCGAAGCACCGTGATTCTGAATCGCATCAAAAACCGCTTCCGCCGTAAACTTGGCAATCGGCATTATCGTACAACCTTTAGCAAAGCCGGCATTCATCTGCACAGTTTGACCAAAGGAGTGAAAAAGCGGCAGGCTTATGACCTGAACATCATCATGCCTGAGATCACAAAGATCACGACTGACCATTGCATTCATAACCATATTGGAGTGAGACAACTCGGCCCCCTTGGGGAAACCTGTGGTCCCGGAGGTATAGAGAATAACCGAGGTATCGTCAGGACTCGTCGCCACCGAGTCAAATTCGCCCGCCTGCGGGGCCATCATCATCCCCATGGTTTGCGCTCCCACAATCGGTGAAGGTGCGGCCGGGTCGGCGGTTATGAGCCAGAAATGTTCACAGCTATCGACCTCTTTAAAAGCCTCGAAACCAAACTCACTCATCGGCAACTCCGGCGTACCCTGAAAACAGAAGAAGGCTTTGGCGTCGCAATCTTTCAGATAATAAGCAATCTCGCGGCTCTTCGACAGAACACTGATCGGCACCACTGTCGCCCCGGTTTTCAAAATAGCGTAGTAGACCATCGGGAAATAGGGCAGATTAAGACAACTCAAAACCACTTTGTCACCCTTACCGACTCCGGCTGCAACCAGACCATTGGCAATTTTGCAACAATAGGTATTGAGTTGGGAAAAAGTTATCGTCTGTTCATTGAAAATAACTGCTGCTTTTTCCGGATATTCACTAGCACTGTAATCCAACAATGAGGCGAGGTTAAGCATCTGACACTCCTGTTAAGTTGACTTAATATTTTTTAAAAAAAAACAATCCTGACCATTACCAGGCCTTTTTGTATATTTCCGTAAAGTCATCCAGACTATAAGGCACCGGATTGACACTGCAGCACATGTCGGTGGCAGCATGGGCAACCAGTTCCGGGATATCAGCGGGATCAATTTGAACCCGGCAGCGCTCAGCCAGAACTTTGACGCTCTTAGGCACACCGATTCGATCCATCAAGGCGTTGACCGCTTCGATAGCCTTGTCGGCTGCCATATCGACGCCTAAACCGACAGTATCAATCCCCATGACCTGAGCGATCTCCGCAAGCAGCTCAGCTACGGCAGGTTTATTTTTCTCCATCACATAAGGCAACATGATTGCGTTGGCATTACCATGGGGTAAACTGTAAATCGCCCCAAGGGCATGGGCTAAAGAGTGGGTATTGCCCAACTGGGCACTGTTAAAGGCAAGACCGGCGCAATACTGGGCCTGACACATATTGTCCCTCGCCTCCATATCATCACCATTTCTCACCGCCCGAGGCAGATATTTGGCAATATTTTTTATGGCACTTAAAGCCAAACCTTGGGCGTAGGGGGTGGTAAGGTTGGAAGTATAGGCCTCAATCGCATGAGTCAAGGCATCCATACCCGTACCGGCAGTGATATGGGGTGGCATGGAACGGGTCAACAAAGGATCATTGACGGCGACAATAGGTAAAAGTTTCGGATCGGCAATCGGAGCTTTGATATGGCGCACAGGATCTGAGATAACCGCTGCGAAAGTGGCTTCAGCCCCGGTACCCGAGGTCGTATTAACCGCTACGAGGACCGGAATTGGCCGCCAGACGGCAAAGAGGCCCATGTAATCGAGAATACTTCCCGGGTTGTTGACCATAACCCCGATAGCTTTGGCACAATCATGCGGACTGCCGCCGCCAAGCGAGACCAGACAATCACACTTTTCCTTACGAAAAACATTGACGCCTTCTTCAACATTGGTAACCGTGGGGTTGGGCTGGGTTCCATCATAAATAACGTAATCGAAAAATTTAGCATCCATGGCATCTGTTAAGATCTTGAGGATGCCAACATCGACGACCCCTTTATCAGTCACAATCAAAGCCTTTTTTAAGCCCATCGCCGCAAGGTTATCGGGTACCAATATATGGCAGCCCTCCCCCATCAAGGCGATCGGTGGAGCAAAAGCCATTTTTGTATTACCCAAGATTTTAAGGACTACAGCAATGTGGTTGTGAACCTCATCAAGGGTTGATTCCGGCACATCGAAGACCGAATTGTGCGGGGGCAAAGCTTCTTTGGTCATCCATTCCGGCAGGCGATCATCCTCTTTGGTAAATCCAGCCCGCTGGTTAAAATCACGCTCCATCCGCAAAACCCGAATACCCAAGGCGGCAAAGGTGTTTTCATTATAACCGAGACCGGTAAAAGCGCTCAGGCTCTCGAGAATATATTTAACAACTTCGGGTTTATCGATAGA
>JAGHAQ010000110.1 GCA_021161425.1 Candidatus Tharpella sp.
ATTCGTTATGTAAATGTTGAAGGTCTGCTATGCCGTTTGAGTGGTGCTGAAGCGGCTATGGTCGTCAATAATAATGCCGGAGCCGTATTGCTGGCACTCTCGGCTCTGGCCGCCGGTCGTGAGGTGGTGGTCTCACGGGGTGAGTTGGTGGAGATCGGCGGGGCTTTCCGGATTCCGGAGATTGTCGTCCAGGGTGGGGCGCTTTTACGTGAAGTCGGGGCAACCAACTGGACTCATCTTAAAGATTATGAAGCGGCGATCAATGAAGAGACCGCAATCCTGCTTAAGGTTCATACCAGTAATTATCGCTTGCTGGGGTTTACCGGGCAGCCGGAGGCCCGGGAACTGGTTGCTTTGGGACAAAAACATGGCGTTCCTGTAGTTGAAGATCTAGGCAGTGGTAATCTGCTCGATCTTAGCGCTTATGGTCTGGCTGGCGAACCGACGGTGCGAGAGGTTATGGCCAGCGGGATTGATCTGGCCACCTTTAGCGGCGATAAATTGTTGGGCGGACCCCAGGCCGGGATCGTGGTTGGCCGCAAGGATCTGATCGAGAAATTAAAGAAGCATCCCCTTAATCGGGCTTTACGGATCGACAAGATGACTCTGGCAGGTTTAGAGGCGGTGCTTAAATGTTATCTTGATCCGCTGACTGTGGTTGAGAAGATCCCGACCTTGAAGATGTTGACCCTGACCGAAGCCGAGTTGAAAAAAAAGGCCCAGAGTTTGCGTCGAAGTATCGTTCGCCACTGTCGGGCAGATGAAAGGTTAAAGCTTAAAGTTGAGTCGAGTAGCTCCCGGGCTGGAGGCGGAGCTATGCCCATGGTTGATCTGCCAACCTATTGTCTTTTTTTGCGGATTGAGGGCATAAGTTCGGTCTTACTAGAAAAATATTTGAGGAGCCGATCTCTCCCGGTCGTGGTTCGGATTGTCGATGACTGGCTGGTTTTTGACCCGCGCACCATTTTTGTTGATGAATTTCCGGAGATAGCTCGGGCTTGCCAGGAACTGCTTTCCTTATCCTAAGCAATTAGATGTTAGAAGTTTATTTTTAAGCAAAAACACAACTCAGAAAGTTGAGTTTATCAGGGGTAGGTTATAGAGGTTTAATTTCCTTTGGCTAAAAAATTTTTCAAGGTAGGGTTACTGCTCTTTGCCGGGTTGGGGCTGGTTGTGGCTATGGCCGATTTTAGCTGGGCTGTGCCAACCGAGAATCTGCAGGCCGTGGTTCGGGTTTATAAGGCGAATGTTCGTAAAGCTCCCGACAAGCACAGCCGGCGCCTCTTTTCCCTGGGGCGAAACAGCAAGGTTAAAGTGATTAAAGAGCGTGATCAATGGCTTTATATCGCTACCGATAAGGGTCGTCGTGGTTGGCTCTTCAAATCATTGGCCCGAATTGTCAAACCGCCAAAGGTCGAACCGGAAATAGAGTTTTTCAGTAGCAATCTGGGCCCGGAACAGGAGAAATTCTTTACCTTGTTCATCAGTCGTTTGCGTAAGCAACTTGCGACCGTTGAAGTTCGACATTTTGGTTTTGTCGTTTCCCGGCTCGATTCCGATATTGCTCCCGAACCCAGCTTCGGGGCTGGCAAAGCGGCTGTTTCATGGTTGCTGGTTTTGCAAGTTCCTTTTAGTCGGACTCTCTATGAGCAGGAGAAAGGAGAAGACCTTGAGGTTGGAACCATTGATCTTCTGCCCTACCAGGATTATCTTAGGGTTATGCTTGAGGGGCATGATTTATTGATCGCGGAGATGGAAAAAAATCCTCAATTATGGTCTGGGAGTAGAGTTGGTTCCGGGGTGGTTAAGGTGTTGGTTGTTCTTAAAAGTGAAAATGGAGATCAGGTCTCTTTGAGTGGTTTCCGGGAACAAGGGTTCCCGGTTTTTAACAATTATATCATTGTTGGAGTGCATGGTTTTTCTCAATTTTCTTTACATTCTGTGATACCCGCTAATGTCGCTGATTTTAATAAGTTTGCCCTGTCGCCGCCGTACCTGGCCGACGGCAGCCGGTCACCGGCGGCCCTGGCCCATGATTTCTTCGGTTTTTCTTATTAGCACGTTTTTATTTAACCTGATTGTAGGCCCACTCAAGCCAGGGCATCAATGCTTCAAGATCGCTCTTTTCTACGGTTGCGCCACACCAGATACGCAGACCTGAAGGCGCATCGCGGTAAGCGCCGATATCCAGAGCTACATTCTCATCGGCAAGTAGTTTGATCAGCGCTTTTACCTTGTCGGCATCCAGATCAAGAATCAGGCAGACACTGGTATTTGAACGTTCCTTTTCTTTTTCGGCCAGGAAGTTGACCCATTCGTTGGTGGCAACGAAATTACTGACTACAGCCAGGTTACCTTCACTTTTTTTGATGGAAGCTTCCAATCCGCCGATCTCCTTGATCCAGTTCAGGGCATCAAGATAGTCGGCCACGGCAAGCATGGAGGGGGTGTTAATGGTTGCACCGGTAAAAATGCCGTCTATCAGCTTGCCGTTTTTGGTCATACGGAAAATTTTGGGCATCGGCCAGCTTGGGGTATAGGATTCAAGGCGGGCGACCGCACGCGGGCTTAAGATAAGCACCCCATGGCCGCCTTCACCGCCAAGGACTTTCTGCCAGCTGAATGTGGTCACGTCCAGTTTTTCCCAGGCCATCGGCATGGCGAAAACCGCTGAGGTTGCATCGCATAAAGTCAGACCTTCACGACTGTCACTGATCCAGTCACCATCGGGAACCTTGACGCCGGAGGTGGTGCCATTCCAGGTAAAGACGATATCCTTTTTTTGATCGGCTTGGCTCAAATCCGGCAGCTGGCCATAATCCGCAGTATGGGCGGTGACGTCAAGTTTCAGCTGATTTTTTATATCGGACAGCCAGCCGCTACCGAATGATTCCCAAGCGAAAACATCAACGGCACGCTCACCCAGCATGGACCACATCGCCATCTCCATGGCTCCGGTATCGGAAGCCGGCACGATACCCACTCTATAATCGGCGGGAATCTTAAGGATAGCTTTGGTTTGCTCGATGGCGTCACGCAAGGCTTTTTTGCCCAGAGCGCTACGGTGGGAGCGGCCGAGAGTCTCTATCTGTAGTTTGCTGACATCATAACCGGGACGTTTCGCGCATGGACCGGAAGAAAAATGGGGACGCAGAGGTTTTTTTTCTGGTTGCATAACGGTTTCCTTTCTCTAAGTTGTGAAAAATGTGCAGGATATCGAAATTTTTACTTAGCCATCCCGTGACTTATTATGCCCCGAAGGAAATGCCCTTGGGGTGCGAGTGCATCATGATTGATTTTGACTGGTCGGGCTCTATATCAGAAAATGATGAAAAATGCATATAAAATCATTGTAGTTTTCAGTTTAGGCTTGACAGCTGTCCACTACTTTAATTATAGGGAGTGGCTTTCCTTGTTCCTTTTAGCGCTTACTTTTGCTCTTTTGTAAGTTGCTGTAACTTAACTATTGAATTATTTATTGGTTCAGAGGTTTAAAATTGAGTAAATTTAAAGTTTTAATTAGTGATAAAATGTCCCCGAAGGGGATCGAAGTATTTGCCGGTTATGACGATGTTGAAGTTGATGTCAAGGTCGGTATGTCGCCCGAGGAACTGATTGCCGTAATTGGTGATTATGATGGTCTGGCAATCCGCAGTGCGACCAAGGTGACGGCTGAGGTGGTTGCTGCAGCTGATCTCCTTAAGGTTGTCGGCCGGGCCGGAATCGGGGTTTATAATGTTGATATCCCGGCGGCGACGGCACGTGGTATCGTGGTTATGAATACGCCGAAAGGTAATACCATAACCACGGCCGAACATACCGTATCGATGATGCTGGCGTTAAGCCGTAATATCCCACAGGCGACCTCTTCGATGAAAAGCGGCAAGTGGGAAAAGAGTCGTTTTATGGGAAAAGAGCTCTTTAATAAAATTTTGGGCGTCGTCGGACTTGGCAACATCGGAGCCATTGTCGCGGATCGGGCTCAAGGGTTAAAGATGAAGGTTATCGCTTTTGATCCCTTCATCTCTGAAGAGCGAGCCGCCAATATGGATATCGAGCTCGTTTCCTTAGAAGACCTTTTTCGTCGGGCCGATTATATCTCGGTCCATACGCCGATGACCAAAGATACCCGCCATATGATTAACCGGGAGAGCTTTGCTTTGATGAAGGCTAGCGTTCGTATCATTAACTGTGCCCGGGGCGGCATTATTAAAGAGGACGATCTCTATGAAGCTTTACGCGACGGCCTGGTAAGCGGGGCCGCTTTTGATGTTTTTGAGGAGGAGCCTCCGGCTGTCGACCATCCTCTGTTCACTCTCGATAATTTTATCTGTACGCCCCATTTAGGGGCATCGACCGATGAGGCCCAGGTCAATGTCGCCGTGGCCATCGCTGAACAGATTGCCGACTATCTTAGTGACGGTACTATTGTCAATGCTCTTAACGTCCCCGGTGTCAGTGCTGAAGTGTTAAAAGTGACTGGTCCTTACCTCACTTTGGCGGAGAAGATGGGGCGTTTTTACACCCAACTCTGCAGCGGTAACAACTGCGGTTTAAGCGAGGTTCGTATTGAGTACAAAGGCAAGGTGACTGAGCATGATACGGAGCCAATTACGACCTCTCTTCTTAAGGGATTGTTGACGCCGATGGTCGGAGATCTGGTTAATTTTGTTAATGCTCCTTCAATAGCAAAGGAACGCGGGATTTCTCTGGTTCAAGCCAAATCTGATGAGGCCGGCAACTTTTCCAGTATGATTTCACTGGTTGGTAAAAACGGTAGCGATCAATATTCGATCTCTGGAGCTCTCTTCGGCAAAACTGAGCCTCGGATTGTCAAAATCAACCAGTTTGAGCTTGAAGCGATTCCCGATGGCCATCTGCTGGTCATCTATGCTCATGATAAACCTGGCGTGATTGGATCGATTGGTTCATATCTGGGAGAAAATGAAATCAATATTGGGCGCATGCAGTTTGGTCGTGAAGGGGTTGGTGGGATGTCTCTCTCTTTAGTGCAGATTGACGGTTCTATCGAAGCTGAAGTGGTCAACGGTCTGATAACCTTGCCGAATATTGTCTCCGTCAAAGAAATATATCTCTAAATTTAAGGATTTAAGTTATGGCAAATGTAGTGCTCATCGGAACCCAGTGGGGGGATGAGGGCAAAGGTAAAATTGTCGATCTTCTGACTGAGTGGGCTGAGGTTGTGGTTCGTTTCCAAGGTGGTAATAATGCAGGGCATACCTTGGTTATTGAAGGACAGCGTTACGCTTTACATCTGATTCCCTCCGGCATCATGCGGCCCGGTAAGACCTGTGTGATTGGTAGTGGAGTGGTTGTCGATCTGAAAATCCTGCTTAAAGAGATCGGGATGTTGAATTCCCAATGTGGTCGGGATATTCTCTCTCAGCTGGTTTTGAGTGATGAAGCCCATCTTATTCTCGAAAGCCATCGTCGCCTTGATCAGGCTCGGGAACGTCAGCGGGGAGAAGGTAAAATCGGCACTACCGGGCGCGGTATTGGGCCGGCTTATGAAAGCAAGATGGCACGCTGGGGCTTAAGGCTTGGTGACCTTCTGGCTCCGGAAGAGGTGTTGCGTGGGCGGCTCGAAGTTTTGCTCGAACAACATAATCTTTTGCTGGAGAAAATTTATG
>JAGHAQ010000094.1 GCA_021161425.1 Candidatus Tharpella sp.
GTTTACATATGATTATCGAATATCGAATATACTTGTCAATTCCACAAAATCGTATAAAAAATTATATGCATAAATTTTTAACTTAGATATTTTGCAGTTATTTACTGCACGCGACGGCTGTATAAAAAAATATACAAAAATAGGACGGGGGGATAATCGGATATACGGCAAACCGGTAAAATTGAACGGCGAGGATTTATTTAACTGGCAACCGGAGTTGTGTTCTTGTTGGCACATGCCATCTCTTCTTCGACCTTTTGAGATCGTTTGTAAATGGCATGCACTCAACATAAACCTACCAGACTTCGCTTTCAAGTCGTTTGTAAATAAACATTAACTGCTTCTGAGTCAGTTCACCGATATTCCGGTTAATCCATCCCAGGTCTCCAGACAGTATTGCGGCTTTAGCTTCGCTTGAGAGGGTGTAGGTTTTAAGCACTTGAGAACCATTCTCCATCAAGCTTAACCAGAATTTGCTATCATCCGCAGTCCGGTTTAAAACCTCTGCAACCTCTCTCTTCTGGATCAGTTTTTCCTCATCGGTTTTTGCCGCTTCAACGGTTGCTCTTTCTTGGCGAACGTGCAGGGCTTTGCTGACCGCAGACTTGATTTCATCTTCATCAAATGGTTTGGGTAGAAAATCATTAACCTTGAGTTTCATCGCTTCGACGGCGATGGCCGTGGTCGGATAGCCGGTGATGGCGATAACTTCGGTTTTCGGCTCAAGTTCTTTTGCCTGGCGAATAACCTCCATGCCATTGACATCAGGTAAGCGCAGATCAGCAATCAGAAGATCGAAATGTTCCTCTTTAAGAGCTCTCATCGCCAACTGTCCGGTTCCGGCGACATGAACGTCGTATCCCTCTTCGGTTAGCGTCATCTCAAGCCCTTTAGCAACATCACGATCATCTTCCATTACGAGAATATGCGGATGAACTCCATACGAGCTTTCTTGATTTAATTGTGCCTGTGCCATGATATCCCCCCCAATGCCCCGGTTTCGAATATTATTGGTGTATGCCATCTATTTCCGACTCTTTTACGAAGCCGCCATAAATGGCATACACTCAACATAAGCCTACCAGGCTTCACTTTCAAGCCGTTTGTAAATAAACATCAACTGTTTCTGAGTCAGTTCACCAACATTCCGGTTAATCCATCCTAGGTCTCCCGACAGGATTGCGGCCTTAGCTTCGCTGGAAAGGGTGTAGGTATTAAGTGCTTGGGAACCGTTTTCCATCAGGCTCAGGCAAAACTTGCTATCATCGGCAGTCCGGTTTAACACCTCGACTACCTCTCTCTTCTGGGTCAGTTTTTCCTCATCGGTTTTGGCCGCTTCTACGGTTGGTATCACTTCACGAACATGCAGGGCTTTGCTGACCGCAACCTTGATTTCATCTGCATTAAATGGTTTTGGGAGAAAATCATTAACCTTGAGTTTCATCGCTTCGACGGCGATGGCCGTAGTCGGAT
This sequence comes from Candidatus Tharpella sp., assembly GCA_021161425.1. Taxonomy (GTDB): domain Bacteria; phylum Desulfobacterota; class Anaeroferrophillalia; order Anaeroferrophillales; family Tharpellaceae; genus Tharpella. The sequence continues at coordinate 1,474 of JAGHAQ010000094.1, forward strand.
AACCGGTGATGGCAATAACCCCGGTTTTAGAATCAAGTTCTTTTACCTGGCGAATAATCTCCATGCCATTGACATCAGGTAAGCGCAGATCAGCAATCAGAAGATCGAAATGTTCCTCTTTAAAAGCTTTCATTGCCAACTGTCCGGTAGCGGCGACATGAACACCGTATCCTTCTTCGGTTAACGTCATCGCAAGTCCTTTGGCGACATTAAGATCATCTTCCATTACCAGAATATGCGGATGAACTTCATTCGGGATGTTTTGATTTAATTGTGCCTGTGCCATGATATATCCTCCTTCATTTGAAGTGTTTAACAGTTATTTTTTCTATATTTTAGATATTGCAATGGTTGTGCCAAATACAATATATGCATACTTTTTTTTGAATTCAACAACAATAACAAGCCTTTATCTTCACATGCCAGAGAGCATATAGATTATTTATCCATGCTAAATAGTATAAAAAATTATATATACACAATTTTAAAATAATATATCTCGCTGTTACCTGCTTGACACAATGAACGTATAATAAAATATACGAAAGAAGATGGGTGTATCTCCGACATACCAGGAATTTGGAGCGGCGAAGATATATATATTAATTGGTGGGCGAAGTTGTGTTCTTGTCGGCAGCAGGAGAAAGGTGATATTTTTTTAGGAGGGTGGAAAAATTGGGTCGCTGCATGCCGACCCTGCGGGAGGCTCGGGATATATTGCCGTTTTCGGCGGCCAGCGCTTTTTGCAGAAAGGCCTTTTCAACCTTGTCATACTCTCTTGTCAAAAGCTCGCGTTTAAAAGACTTTAGTCCTGCCAAGTTGTTGGGGACGGAATCCTTTCCCGAACGCCGATCTATTTCAAAGTTGCTTTGCATGCAATTGTAGTTGACTACATCTTGGTCCGACATGATCACGAGTCGTTCGACCACGTTTTTAAGCTGACGTATGTTGCCGGGCCAGTTATGGTTGACCATCATCTCCATAGCATCATCAGAAAACCCATCCACTTTTTTTCCGGTATTTTTGCAAACTAAGCGCAAAAAGTGGTAAGCCAGTTTAGGAATATCACTTTTCCTCTCACGCAGTGGCGGCAGATAAATGGGAAAAACATTCAGACGGTAATAAAGATCCGACCTGAACTCCCCAGCTTCAGCCATCTTTTTCAAATCCCGGTTGGTAGCGGAAATGATGCGGACATCAGTTTTTTTGACCCGGCTGGCACCAACCGGTTTATATTCATGGGATTCCATGACGCGCAGCAATTTACCTTGAATTTCGAGACTCAGATTGGCAACCTCATCGAGAAAAAGGGTCCCACCATTAGCGGTCTCAAAGATACCGGCTTTATTCTGGATGGCTCCTGTAAATGCCCCTTTGACATGACCGAACAGTTCACTTTCTAAAAGACTACCGGAAAAAGTGTTGCAATCGGCAACGATAAACTGATGTGAGGCTCGGCGACTCAAAGTATGAATATAGCCGGCGAAAAGTTCTTTGCCGGTTCCGCTTTCGCCGTCTAAGAGAACTGTGGTGTCGGTCGGAGCAACCTTGCTGATGGCGGCAAAGGTTTCTTTCAGCCGAGGATGTTCTCCGACTATTTTTTTGAAATCGTATTGCTGGTAAAGTTGCTGACGTAAGGTTAGATTGTCGGCTTTAAGGGTTTTGTATTCGATTGCCTTATTAACGGCAATTATCAGTTCGTCGCTGCTAAAAGGTTTGGAGAGGTAGTCGTAGGCTCCGATCTTTAAGGCTTTAACCGCGTTTTCGACCGTAGCAAACCCGGTCATCATGATTACAAATGTATCGGGTTGTTTCTGACAAATGGTTTTGAGGATCTCCATGCCGTCGATATCCGGCAATTTGATATCGAGAAGAATTAAATCATAATTTCCACTTAAGGCCTCATTCAGACCATCCAGTCCGGACGCGCAACTTTCAACAAGATAGCCGATTTCACTCAAAATCTGGCTGGTGCCACGACGAATGGATTGTTCATCGTCAATAATTAGCACAGAAGCTGTTTTCAATTTCGGTGACATAGTATAATAGACACCTTCAATTAACCCACCTAAAGACGTTTGTTCTTATCTTCACGCAATCATGTCTGCCTTTATTATACTTGTAATGTTGTTTTGTCAACTTCAGAGCACCAACTAATAACAATCATTTTTTGAAATCGCCGTTTCCCTTGTCTACTGATTTGTGCTACTATTTACTGTAATTTAAAATCATAATCCGGCGAAGCCGGAACCAAATCTATGCCTGCGCGGGTCTGCTGCTCAAGAGCTGCCCACAAATAAACTTGATGGCTAAGTAAAACTTAATCAAGCAACGAATGCAAAATTTTAATCAATCAGAAAACTTTTCCGCCGATTACCTGGTTAGAGCCGCCGCCATTTCAACCATGGTTCCGGGACAAAGACCTATCGACAACGGAGCCCTGCTCATTCAGGCAACCAGTAACGGTGACCGGATCAAGGCCGTTGGCAGCTATCATTCCCTACAAAAAGAGAGCTATCATAAAGTTGTCGACCTGGGTGCGGTGACGATCGCCCCCGGACTGATTAACGCGCATACCCACTTGGAGATCTCACACCTGGCCGGTTTGACTGTCGGTGGTCAAGGTTTTGTGCCTTGGCTTAAAAGCCTGGTTCCTCATCTCAACCAGCCCCCCGATGACGAAGCCTTAAACAACGCACTTAAAGAGATGCAATCCTGTGGAACCGTTTTCGCAGCCGACATGGCCGGCCGTCACGCTGACCAACTAGCTATCTTTCTCAGAAAAAATAACTTTGGCCACTGGTTGATGGTTCAACATTTCGGTTTCGCTACCCCGGACATCGGCACCACACTACCACCAACAATGGCTGAAAGCCTGAACTCTAAGCTTGCAAATTCAGAAAACTTCTGCCGCGCCGGGCACGCCTTCTACTCGACCAACGCCGCTACCCTGCAAGCGGCAAAAAGCTGGAACCGGCAACAGCAACGCCCTTTCGCCCTGCATCTGGCCGAATCAAGCGGTGAAAGCGAACTGCTGATCAATGGCCGGGGCGAACTGGCCGACTTTTTCCGAGCCGCCGATATTCTGCCACCCGATTTCCGGCCCCCGGGCTCTTCCCCGGTCGCTTATGCCGACAAACTGCAGCTGCTTGACGAGATGACACTGGCGATTCATTGCATCGAACTCGACCAAAGCAACATCGATATTCTGGCCCGCCGCCGGGTCAATGTCTGCCTCTGCCCCCGCAGTAACGCCTTCATCGGTGTCGGTCGGGCTCCCTGGGAAAAACTGCATAAAAACGGCGTCAATCTCTGCCTTGGAACCGACAGTTTGACTTCAAACCACAACCTCAATCTGTGGCATGAACTTGAGTTTCTTCTGGCTGAAAAAAACTCCATCATGGATCTTGAAACTGGCCTTAAGATGTTAACTCTAAACCCAGCCCAAGCGCTTTCCATAGATACCGATTTTGGCACCCTGGAACCCGGCAAAAAAGCTTTATGGAGCATTGTTCCCGAAGTTTTCCTGTAACCCCTGAAATGACGCAAGAAAACCAAACAGACCCCAACTCAGAACTTTGAGCTGCAAACCTTATGTATCAAACACTTATCTTCTACATTATCGTCATTCTCATCTACACGGCCCGACCCGAACAGCCGCCGGAGCTCTTGCAACCAGGCCACAGCCTGGCGCTGATTTTAGCCTTGGGAGGGTTCTTCTTCTGGCTGGTCCGCAAACGTTGTCGACATTTAAGCCAGAATGCCCATCAGCTGAGTGATGCACAATTACCCGCACTCTACGACCGCCTGCAAATGCAGCTTCAGATCGGGGCCATAATAATTTTTGCCGGGATGGTTTACGGGGCTGATCTGGGGCCACTGATCGAACTTCTGCCTCTGGTCAGCAAGAGTGAAGGATTCAACAACCTCTTGGGCTTGAGTGTCTTTTTCCTGCTCCAGATTTTCATCTGGCGGGAGAGTCACAACTATTTCGCCGAACGTATCCTTTTGATCAGACCACGCCCGGCCTATATTAAAGCCCGCCTGCGGTTTGCCTCAGGGCTGGTGGTTCCATGGCTTAGCATCCTCTTTATCATCGACCTTTTCAGCCTCTGGATGCCTCAAACCATGCAGCAGGCCCTCCTGCACCCACTTGGTGAAATGGCACTTTTTATCCTGTTTCTTTTTATCCTGACGGTCGCTGCCCCACCACTCTTGGTCCATCTCTGGCAATGTAAAAAGCTACCTGACTCACCTCTTCGCCAGGCCATAATCAACCTCTGCCGGCAGCAACAAGTCAACTACCGGGAGATCATGCTCTGGCCGCCTTTTGAGGGTCGCATGGCAACCGCCGCCGTCGTTGGTGCCTTCCCCTTCAGCCGCTATCTTCTGATCACGCCGGATCTGCTACGCTTGCTCAACGGTGAAGAGGTAATTGCGGTCATGAGCCATGAACTGGGCCATGTTCGCTATCGCCACCTGCTCTTTTTCATCCTCTTTTTTCTGACTTTCTTCCTCTTTAATTTTCTCTACTTCGACCTGGGAATTGCCTGGCTTTTAACCACCACTCCGGTTAGCACCCTGCTTAATAGTGGAATAGGCGATCAGAAGATCTTTCTCTCTTTGCTGGAGATACTCCCTCTACTGCTCCTCTACCTACTTTTCTTTCGTTACATCTTTGGTTTTTTCCTGCGCAATTTTGAACGCCAGGCCGACCTTGCCAGCCTTGATCTGCCCGGTCTCGGCCCCTATCTGGTTTCCGCCTTTGAAAAGCTGGGGTTTCTCCTCGGTCAAGCCGGCGAAAAACCCAACTGGCACCATTTCAACATCCCCCAACGAATCGCCTTCCTTAAAGCCGCCTTGGCCAATCCCCAAATTGCCAAAAAACACCATCAACGATTGAGAAAGAGTCTACTGATCTATCTCCTGGTCTTTCTACTGCTTCTTATACCCGGCACCTACTGGCAACAGACCGGAACGGTCCGCCAGCTCAACTACCGTTACTTGTGCCAACGTCTCGAACACCTGCTCAAGGAAAAACCACAGGAAGCAAGCATCTGGTTTGCCTTAAGTTCTCTCTACATCGAAAACGGTAAAGAAAAAAAGGCCCTTAACGCCCTTCACCAAGCCCGCGATCTCAACCCGGAAGATCCGGAAACCCTCAATAACTTAGCCTGGCTGCTCCTGACCATAAAGGATAAAACCCTACGCGACTACGCACTGGCTTTCCAACTGGCTTACAAAGCCGCAACCCTAAATCGATCACCCCATATCCTTGACACCCTGGCTGAAGCCCACTGGCGCCGGGGTGACGCCGCTGCGGCCATAGCCTTGGCAGAAGAGCTTTTAAAAGACCCGGAAACCACCGACAATTTGGATCATTATATCCGACAACTGGAAAAATTCAAGCTCACCCGGCCCTGATCATTCTGTATGAAATTGGTTTAAAGAATGAAGGGTGTCTTGAAAAATTAGATGGGCAGGTAAGCAAAGGAACATACTTGTAGACAGCAGCATAAAAAAAGACGGGGGCCTATGCTGGACAAGGCTTTTTCGAAACGCACTTCATCGGCAAGGTGAAGTTTTAGCTGAGGGTTTCGTTTATCACAGTCGCAAATCTGCCTCTTCGGGTGTCAGTATATATTTCAAATCGTACAGAACATGCTCGGGTTTACCTAAAGCACGGAGGTTCTGGACGTCCATTTCAGCAAAGTGCTGATGGGCAACGGCGATAATAATACCGTCGTAGGCGTTTTGTTTTGGGGCATCGACCGGTGTAATTCCGTATTCACGTTGGGCCTCTTCACTATCAACCCAGGGGTCATAGACGTCAACGGTGACACTGTATTCTTTGAGTTCGCTGACAATATCGACAACCCTGGTATTGCGCAGATCGGGGCAGTTTTCTTTAAAAGTCAGCCCCATAACCAATACTTTTGCCCCCTTGATATGAATGCCCCGCTTCATCATGGTTTTCAGAAGTTGGGAAACGACATAAGCGCCCATGCCATCGTTAAGGCGGCGTCCGGCGAGGATGATCTCGGGGTGGTAACCGATAGCCTGGGCCTTATGGGTCAGGTAGTAGGGATCAACGCCGATGCAGTGGCCACCAACCAGGCCGGGGCGAAAGGGCAGGAAATTCCATTTGGTACCGGCGGCTTCTAAAACGGCTTCGGTGTCGATCCCCATTTTATTGAAGATCAGAGCAAGTTCGTTAATGAGGGCTATATTAACATCACGCTGGGTGTTCTCGATTACTTTGGCAGCTTCGGCAACCTTGATACTGGAGGCCTTGTGGGTGCCGGCGGTGATAATCGTTTTATAGAGGGCATCGACAAGATCAGCAACCTCAGGGGTGGAACCAGCAGTCACTTTTTTGATGGTGGTGACACGGTGCTGTTTATCGCCGGGATTGATGCGCTCGGGACTGTAGCCGCAGAAAAAATCGAGGTTATAACGTAAACCGGAGGTGCGTTCGAGAACCGGGACGCAATCTTCCTCAGTGGCACCAGGGTAGACGGTGGATTCATAGATAACAATATCACCCTGTTTAAGAGTTTTACCGATGGTTTCGCTGGCTTTGAACAACGGTGTCAGATCCGGCTGATTGTGCTCATTGATTGGGGTCGGGACTGTGACAATATAGATTTGGACAGCGCTCAGCGCCTGGATGTCGGTAGTGTATTTAAGCTGTGAAGCACCGGCAAGTTCTGCATCGGTCACCTCCAGGGTGCTGTCGTGACCTGATTGGAGTTGTTGTAAGCGGGCCTGGTTTATGTCGAAACCCAGGGTTGGGAAATGTTTGCCGAATTCCACGGCTAAGGGCAGGCCGACATAGCCGAGGCCGATAACAGCTATTTTCAACTCTTTGTTTTGGATATTGTTAAGAGCAAGAGATGGTTTGGAGATGTTTTTATTTTTCATTTTCACAACTTATGGGTTTCTTGAAAAATTACCGCCGGCAGATGCAGTTTTAACTGTACATCTGCCGGCGGCTTAAAGAGATGTGTATAGAATAATCTTTACGGCTATTTGAATTCGGTTTCTTCGATGATTACTTCATAGCGATAGCCAGACCCAAAATCTTTATCGAAGGCCAGAATCCCTTCACCAACAAGAATCTCGCCAACAGTCGGGGTTTGCGGTGAAGTAAGTACCAGATCATGGGTACCGGCTTCGGGTTTTCCACTGCCATCCTGTAAATGAATCCAGTTTTTACCCATAATATTCTTGGAAACCTTAACCACTTTGCCGCGCACGGCAATTTTTTTCTGGTTCAGAGCCTTCCCCTGCTCATATATTTCGGCAACCGTGAAAGCATTTTCTCCGATGGCTTTTTCGATCTCCAAATCAACCGGAGGTACAGTTACACGACCGGATGATTTCATAGCTCCCATACCGCCACCCATAGCACCCATGCCCATAACAGCGGCACCACCACCATGAGGAGCAGAGCCACTCTCAGCGCTCGTACCCTTACCGCTAGGACATGAACCGGCTGCAGCGGCCATCGCGTTACCACTTTCAGCCCCAGCTATACCGGATGAAAAGACCAGCTCATCAAAAGTCCGATCAAGGGTATCGCTCTTAAAATTACGCATCACCATGCCTGCTGCAAAAGCAACTGTCTGACCTACAGTCACCACGGTTTTGGGAGCTGCCACCCATTTATCGCCGTTTTCGGTAGCCAGCAAAACATAGGTGTAGCCGCCGCTGTCCATAGTTTCCAGCACTTTGCCGGAAAGGCTGCCAGCCGACGGCCGGGCCTTTTCTACAGTCTCAGCCGGAGCTTCCATTTTCGCCGAATAGGCGGTCTTGTGATTCTGCATCACAAGCAATACAGCGACTACCGCAATAACTACCACCACTCCTAAACCTGCTATCAATCGTTTCATCTATTTCTCCTTAACTTGAGTTAAATCCAAGGTGACAAAAGTCACAATTTTGCTGTTACAGCTTTCAAGGTCTAATCTCAATAAACCAAACCATTAAAGTCGAATATAGTATGCGACCTTAAAAAAGTCCACCCCCAAAAATTGATGGCGGCCAAAAAAAAGAGCCCCTCACAAAGCAAGGGGCTCAATTAAGAGAATCAGCGTTGGCTGATCAGACGTTCAATCTCATCGGCATCGGGCATGTCTTGACGAATACCGGCTCGATATTGGTTGAGACACCAGAGGTAGAGATTTTGCCGTTCATTGACTTTAACAATTTCGTCAATGGTTTTCTCATCACCGGTAAACTGACCTAAAAGAGCAACAATATCACGAAAGGTCGTAGGATTCACCTCTTTACCTTTGACTTTACGAGGCTTGGGATAAATCTCTTCAGGATCAGGATTACCGGCCAAATCAATTCGGGCATACGGCTTACGGGTAAAAACCGTCCAAGCACGGGAATCAACCATCATTTTGGAAAGCGCAATCGGCAAATCATCGGTCGCCATCCCCTGCCCCGTCGGACAGGGCGAGAAGAATTCAATCAAGGACGGCCCTTTGTAAGCAACCGCCTCAGTCAGAATGCGCATCGCATGCATCGGGTTTGACAATGAGAGACGAGCAACGTAGACCCCGGGAATAACCATCGCCTGGCCAACAATCTCGCGATGGAAATCATCCTTGCCCTGTAACTCCATACCGTAGGGAGAGGTTGTCCGGTTCGAGCCGAAACGACTGGCCCCGGATTTCTGAAAACCGGTATTCATGTAGGCTTCGTTATTATAGATAATCCAGGTTACATCCTGATTTTCGCCCAGGGCAAAGTTAAGCCCCTGATTCCCGATATCGTAAAAAGAACCATCGCCGCCAAAAACCAGAACCTTGGTCAATTTATCGAGATAGAGGTTGCGAAAGGCATTAAAAAGAGAGACTCGAGCCCCGAGACAGACCACCACATATTCCGACTCGGCCGCATAGTAGTCCTCAACCACATCAAGTGAGGTGCCCAAAATCTCATTCATGACCCCCATCGCCGCTTTAACATATTTCTTGGCGTTAAGAAGGGCCAGATCCTGTTTCATCTGGGTCGGCATCGTGGTCCCGATATCAGTAAAGGTTCCCGTAAGAACCGGATTATCAAAATCGGGCTGAAAGAGACGGTTGGGTTCACCGAGAAAATATTTAAGAAATTTATCTGAAACAATCTTAATATTTTCGATACTGTGACTCTTCTGAAAACCTTCTCCGGTAACAATTGCCGGCAACATCACCTGACGCTGTTCGATCGCCTTGAAAGCCAACGGAAGCAGATAGTGCAACTCCTGGTTATCGGCACTCATAAACTGCAACCACCCGGCGCCGCGAGCAGCGTAGAGGTCGGCATGGCCATTATGGATGCTCAACCCCCCTTTATTGAGTTCTCGGGTCTGCATAGTCATAACGACCGGCAATCTTTTTCCGGCCACAGAATACATATTCTTATACTTGTAGGTCAAACCCTGAGATGAGGTATTATCTGCATAGCGCCCGCCCTGGGAAGCCGCCCCCTCTTTAATATCCTGCACATAACTTTTTTTATCAAAGAGGCGGACGCCATTAAACGTGAACTCAAAATCCCGTTTAAAATCAACATCTCTTCGTTTCAAAGCCATATTAAAAATCTCCCCAATCAGCACTATGTTAGAAAAATATCCCAACCAAAGCTACAGGCCTGACAGCTGCAAAAAATCGGTAGAAAAATATAAGCATTAAAGCAAGAAGATCCCCTATACGCTAAAAAACTCACCATAGCAACCTGATATAATATATACAATCATCGAA
>JAGHAQ010000049.1 GCA_021161425.1 Candidatus Tharpella sp.
AGGCTTTCATGGCCAGTTCCAGGGCTTTCTCTTTATTGCTGTAATTTTCTGCGTATAGATACGCGGCATTATTGAGACTGGGCAGGTGCTTCTCGTCTTTGGCCAGGATCTCTTCATAAAGTTTTAAAGCTTCACGCTTGTTGCCGATGCGATCGTTAAGAGCACCCATGGCAAAGGTGGCATTATGGAATTTGGGATATTGTTTGGCCAGATCCTGATAAGTTTGCATGGCAAGCTCGGTTTTGTTGGTTTTCTCATAAAGCATGCCGAGACGCATTTTCAGACCCGGTTTTTTGTCGCCGGTATTTGCAGAGCCCTCAAGAATAACCTTTTCGGCCTCTTCGTAATTTTTCTGCTGTTCGTAGATCGATGAAAGCAAGACATAGCCGTAGGCTGATTGAGGCTTTTCGGCGATAACTTTTTTGGCTACGGCGACCGCATTTTCGACCTCATCGTTTTTTAGAAAAGCCACAATCAGCAAGGGATTGCCGCGACCCGGTTTGACTTTTTCGAGAGCTTGCAAAAACGGAGCGGCATCGGCGGTTCGGCCTTGCTCAGCTAAAAGCCGGCCCTTGATCTCCAGAATGGCGGGCTGATCAGGATGGGTTTTGAGCCCTTCATCCAGGGTTTTATGAACCTCTTCATATTGCTTGGCACGTAGATAGTATTGAGCCAGAGCCAGGCATCCACGAGGATCCTGAGTCTGGCCGGCTCTGGTAAAAAACTGCAGCGCTGTAGTTTCATCGCCTTTGAGCTCAGAAAGGGCAGCGGCCGTCAACAGGGCTTTAAGATTATTCTGGTCGAGCGCCAGGATGGCCTGGTACTCTTCAATCGCTTTATCGTAATCGGCTTTGGATGAATAGTAGGCGGCGATATTAAAATAGGGGGTAAAGTAGTCAGGTTTAACTTGTTTGGCCTTTTCCAGGGCCGCAATTGCTTCATCAGCTTTTTTCTGGGCAAAAAAGGCCGCTGCCATATAGTTATAGAGCAGGGCATCTGTGGGTTTTTCGGTCAAGCCTTCCTGCATGGTCTTGACGGCCGCGTCATAGTTCTGCTGACGCATGTAGAAAGAACAGAGCAGAATCCTGGTGTTGAGGATCTCCGGGGCCACGCTTAAGGCGGTTTCCAGTTCGACTTCGGCCTTGGCGGAATCGCCTTTGGCCATACTGAAGAGACCTTTTTTTAGATGCGCATCGACCAAAGCGGGATTGATCTCAATGGCCCGGTCAAACTCGGCCATGGCTTCATCATAGAGCCCTTTAGCCAGGTAGGCACTGCCTAAAATATTGTGGGCAAGGGCGTTATCATCCTGCACCTTTAAGGCCTTTTGAGCCTCGTTAATGGCATCATCCAAGCGTTTCTGCTTAAGTAGCGTCATGGCCACCATGACCCGAGCCTGAGTAAAAGTTTCCTTTACATCAAGAGCTTTCTGAAACTGGTTAAGAGCGGTTTCTAATTTATTTTGTTGATAGTAGCTGAGGCCGAGAAAATAGAGAGCACTCAAGTCAGTCCCCAATTTCATCGACTGCAAGAGTTCGACTTCGGCTTCAGCGAAGTTTTTCTGAAAATAGAGTACCATCCCCTTGAGGCGCGGCCCTTCGGGACGCTTTGGAAAACGGCGGATAAGACCGGCGGCAATATCTGCAACCACCTTAAAGTCGCCCTTATCAAGCTGTAAGATGCCGGCCAGATAACTGGCCCTGAAGGCGTCAGGATAGTGCTGCACCAGCTCTTGATAGAGAATCAGGGCCCGATCGCGATCGCCAAGGGATTTTTCCATATCGGCCAACAGATAATAAGCCGCCTTATTCTTTTTCTCACCGGCCAGTAAATCTTCGAGAAGCTGCCGGGCGAGCTTACTCTCATTGACAAGAATCAAAATTTGCGCAAGGTGAAGTTTGGGCAGAGGATTTTTTGCATCAAACCGGATAGCTGTGCGAAAAGCCTGTTTGGCTTTGCTGAAATCTTTGTTTACGGCATAAGCACGACCCAGGATATCATGAGCTGCGCTGCTCTCAGGATATGCAAGCAAGTATTTTTCCATTTCCGTAATAACTTGCTCGTTTCTCGCGGTATACAGATAGATCTCTGCCAACTTGAGGGGCAGTTCAGGATTATTCGGCACCTGGCGCTGAACCTTGAGAAACTCTTTTTCAGCGCGCTCATATTTGCCGATCATCAGGTAGGCATCGGCAAGCTGAAACCGGGCTTCAAAATAGTTGGGCTCTTTTTCAAGAGCATTTTTAAAGAGAACCACAGCGCCACGATAGTTACCCTGCTGGCTGTATTTCATCCCTTCGTTAAGAAGTTCTTCCTTACTTTTGCGATCACAGGAGATGAGGGTCAGTGAAAGAGTCAGAATTATGAGAACTAAAGCGATTTTGGAGATGAAGAGCTGTTTCACTTGGTTCAGGTTTAAAGCTACAGGCTGAATGAAATATGACTTTTTAGAGTTCATAGCGGAATGACCCTTTTTATAATCAACAGTTAATGGGGAACTTGTAATATTATGTTTTGTGACTGCGTTAAATACATACATTTCTGTGAATAGTCAAATGGTAACAGTTCAAAGTTCAGGGTTCAGAGTTCAGAGTTCAGGATTCAGAGTTCAGAGTTCAAAGTTAAAGTCAAGGTCGAGGTCAAAAATAGGGTTAACTACAATTCAGTGACGGTTTAGAGATCGGAGGTGGGGAGCATTTGTTTTAATTTATTGATTAGGAAGTTCATCTTCTTCAGGTTATCTTCGAAGAGGTTGTATTGTTTCTGGTGCTGGACTATCAGGTATTCAAGGATATTGTCCTGGTTTGATAGTCTCTCCAAGGCAGCGTCTCGGTCTATAAGTGATGAGACGTGATCTTCTATCGCCGACAGTCTTTTTTCAATTGATTCTATTTTGTCACTTTCCGGAGGAAGGTCAGCACTGGTCACCGCTTCTGTGGTTTGCGGCGTTACGATTGACAACTCTTCGAGAGCTTCGTAAACCAGGGCTTCGTTGATTTCGCATTTTTCTTCAACAAAAGCCGAAAGGAGGAGGAAGTCGCAGATAACATTGATGAGACGAGGGCCGCCTGAGCTGAATTCGTAAATCAGGTCGATAACTTCTGCATTGAAGGTCACAGCTTCTCGGTTACCGGCGATCTCAAGGCGGTGATAGATATAGGCTTCAGTCTCTTCCCGGCTCAAAGGCCCGAGATGGCTGCTGATACTGATCCTCTGGCGTAACTGGCGCAGGTTGGGTTGAGAGAGAACTTCTTTAAGTTCGGGCTGTCCGACCAGGATAATCTGCAGAAGCTTAAAACTGTCAAATTCAAGGTTGGAAAGGAGTCGAATCTCTTCAAGTGATTCAGGGGACAAATTCTGAGCTTCGTCGATAATTACTATGGGCCGACGGCCATTGCTGTTTTCTTCAACCAGAAAATCGTTGAGATCCCTAAGCAAGGCGACCTTATTTTTACCGTCTACATCAAGACCGAAATCCTCATTTATCAGGGCCAGAAGCTGTTCCGATTCAACCTGGGTATTGAATACCATTGAGAGTGTGGTTTTTGAGCCCAGATTTTTGATAATGTTACGTAAAAGTGTGGTTTTACCCGATCCTACTTCACCGGTAAGGAGAGTAAATCCGGCCCGTTCCTGGATACCGTACTCAAGATAACTGAGAGCTTTTTTGTGCCCTCTGCCCAAGAAAAGAAACTTCGGATTGGGGAGAAGTTCAAAGGGTTTTTCAGTTAAATTGAAGAAGGATGTATACATTTATTCAGTTCAAAGTTCAGGGTTCAAGGTTCAATGTCAAGGTCAAGGTCAAGGTCAAGGTCAAAAACGGGTTGGAAACTGTTTAGCACTGTTCAATGTTCTGGGTCAAGAGCGGGGCAAAAGCAGGTTTAAGGAACCTGGTTAAGGTTTAACTAAACGGTTTATTATGGGGGGAGGGAGTAAGCTGAAAAATTAGTAATAGTAGTAGTGATCTTTCTTTTTCATGACTCGGTGAACATCGTTGTAGACTATTCCCAGGAGGTTGGTGCTGTGCAGGGTCTGGATGGCTTTTTTGATGTCGCGGGTTTTAGCTTTACCTTCACGAACGACGAAGATGACGCCATCGACAACCGGGGCCAGAACCTGGGCATCGGCGAAAGGCAGGACTGGCGGGGTGTCAAAGATGACAAATCTTTCCGGATAACGGTTTTTCAACTCAAGGACGACCTCTTTCATGCGCTTTGAAGAGAGCATTTCAACCGGTTCGCTAACGGTTCCGCCGGACGGGAGGAGAACCAGTTTGCCGATTCCCGTTTTAATAAGAGCCTGACTAATAGGGACATCATCATTAAGGCATTGAATCAGGCCGACTTCCGGTTCAATGCCCAGAAACTTGTGCAGAGATGGTCGGCGAAAATCGGTATCCACCAGTAAAACAGTATGGTCGTAGCTTTTGGCAATGGCGATAGCCAGGTTGAGGGCCGTCAGTGATTTCCCCTCTTCACTGATGGTGCTGGAAACCATAAGCGTGTTATTGAATTTTTCTCCCTGACTGAGTTCAACGACCAGGGAACGGAGTTTGTTGTACTCCTCGGAAGCGCCATCAAAAGTCCCCCGCATGGCGGCCAGCATCGGATTATTAACTTTGAGTGGCGGGGTCTCGGGAAACTTGTCTACCGAAGAGTTGACGAGTGGTGTTTTATCTATCACCGGAGCAGCCGGAGGTAGCTGAGTTTTTCTGGATAAGGCGGCTTTTTCCAAAGCTTGTTCGATGCGACTCATTAATTCACCTTGTTAACAACAGTTCAAAGTTCAAAACCCTGAACTGAATTATTTAACCAACTTTTGACTTTGCCCTTAACTCTGTACGTTGAACGTTGAACTGGTTATTAAAAAATGCTTTCTTTGACAATTACGTAGTCTCCCGGCGCTACGGGGATATTTTGTTTTATATCTTTGCCGCTCAGGAGTTTTTTCATATCTACGGTGTGTTTTGTGCCGTCTTTGCGAACAATCACAATGTTGCTTTTCTTGGCATATTCATTAAAACCGCCGGCGCCTAAGATGACATCCAGCACTCTCAAATCATATCGCCAAATAATAATCTGGGGCGCCCCAACTGCCCCAACGACGTAGATCTTATTGAGTTTGTTAGAAGGAATATGAATGATATCGTTGGCTTTCAGTTCAGTATCCTGACTTAAATCGCCCTGCATGAAAAGAGGGTAGAAGTTCTCTACCAGTTTCTCACCATCCCGAGAGAGATAGGAGCTGACAAGATCAGTTTCGCTCAAGGAGCCCACTTGACAAAGGAGACGGAACAAGGTCATGTTACCGGACAAGTTGACAACACCGGTACCGACACCACCACCGGAAATAAAAACTTTATTGTTGGTCATTGTGGTGATGATAACGGTGACAATCGGTTTTTTGACAAATTTCCCGATAGCCTCTGTAAGTCTTTCTTTCAGCTGTTCCGATGTCAGGTCAGAAGCCTCGACATCGCCTACCGCCGGCAGAGTTATTTTGCCGTCCGGTCGAACCAGGGTCTGCATACTGAATTCAGGAGAACCCCAGACCGAAACCACCAAGGCATCTCCAGCGCTGATAATATAATCATCGGCAAGAACTAAGGAGCTGGAAGCAAGTGATAGAATTATGACTGAAGCTAATATTGAAATAAACTTTTTCATTGGCAACTCAGTTTAAAGTTTTTTATCTGCCTTTTCCGAAGAGAACTACCTTAACTGTTTCCAAGATAATTTTCAAGTCAAGAAATATGGAAAAGTTTTTTACGTAGTAGAGATCGTATTTCAGTTTATTCAGGGAATCTTCAACTGAGGCACCGTAGGGATACCGGACTTGAGCCCAGCCGGTGACCCCGGGTTTAAGGGAATGACGTTTACTGTAGTAGGGAATTTCCTCTTCCAGACCGACGACAAACTCGGGACGCTCGGGGCGCGGGCCGACAAAGGCCATATCGCCGATAAAGACATTAAAAAGCTGAGGAATTTCGTCAAGCCGGGATTTGCGCAGGAAATTGCCGACCCGGGTAATACGGGGGTCTTCTTCCTGAGCCCAAACGGCGCCGCTATCGGCCTCAGCATCATGGCTCATGCTACGGAACTTGTAAATATTGAAATCGCGGCCGTTTTCTCCGACTCGCGCCTGACTGAAAATAACATTGCCGGACGATTCCAGTTTGATGGCCAATGCGATCAGGGGCAGAATCGGCAGAGTCAGGATAATCCCGATCAGTGAAAAAAAGATATCGAGAGATCTTTTGCAGAAACGAATAATGTTACCAAAACCAAAACCGTCGGAATAGATAAACCAGTCGGGATTGATATCATTGACTTTTAGTTGGCCGGTCGCCTCTTCGTAGAAAGTGACCGCTTCAACAACTTCGATACCGGCAAAACGACAGCTTAGCAGCTCTTTAAAGGGCAGCACCCCACGCCGCTCGGTAAGGGCAACAATGATTTTACCGACCCGTTCCCGAACCGCCGATTCGGGCAGACTGTCGACCATACCGATGATTTTGTCGGCATCAACTTCAACCTCAACTCCCTCAGGTTGGATATAGCCGACCAGGGTATAACTGCTGGCTCCATTTTCAATGGCCACACCAATATCACGGGCCAATTCACCGACGCCAATCACAAGACATCTCATGTTAAGTCCGGGAAGGCGAAAAATGAAAGAAGAGTAACTGTGCCAGAGATATTGGCAGAAACCAAACATGCCCAGAGCAACGAGCAATACACCGCGGCCGATAACAACTTCCGGCACCACGTAGAAAATTGAACTCAAAAGAACAAAAGCTACACCAAGAGAAATAACTACCCGGGTAATGATTTTGGTCCGGCTCAAACTGCGATGACGACTGTAAAGCTCAAAAATGCTGGAAGTAAGCACTAGAGTGCCACCCAGAGTCGCAATTTGTGCAGCAATTACAAATTCACCGGGCCATACCGATGGCATGCCTCCAAGACGTAGTATGATCCCGGAAAAATAGGCCAATATCACTAAAAAGAAATCCCCTATCGCGAGAAGCAGTGACAGTTTATTCATAATCAACCAACCTTTTATGTAAATGTATC
>JAGHAQ010000027.1 GCA_021161425.1 Candidatus Tharpella sp.
GAGTATGGGTGGCGTCGCTGTCGGCCTGATAGTTACTGTCAGCAACCCAGGCGATGCCGGTTCCATCGATATGGCTGCCATCCGGCAAAAGAATATCGGTTTTGCTCATTAAATTCAGCAGCCCGCCTTGAACCGAGGCGGAATGTACCCGCCCCATCTCCCTGAGCCAGATAAGCGGCTGCTGTTTGTCTTTATTTCGGCTTGCATGTTGTAAAGCCATAACGAGAGTCGAGGGCTCATCGTAGGTTGAGCCGTTTTTAAGCGAACGGCGTTGAAAGAGTTCAGCCGGAGACTCAAAAGTTGCCATCTCTATCGGGTAGATACGAATTGGACGATCATGGGTCAGATCATTGGTCTCGCATAGTGAACAGTAGTTTTTCGACACTGAAAAAGCTTCCAGCACTGAACTCTTGGCGCTGCCGGTGGGGCCGCTTATGTGGATAAATTCATTATGAGCAATTCCGTAAGTCAGGACATCAAGGAAATTTTTGCTTAAAAAAAGAGGGTTTGCGCCCGGTGCCGGCATAAGTTCGACCATGTCT
Source organism: Candidatus Tharpella sp. (assembly GCA_021161425.1). Classification (GTDB taxonomy): domain Bacteria; phylum Desulfobacterota; class Anaeroferrophillalia; order Anaeroferrophillales; family Tharpellaceae; genus Tharpella. The sequence goes on from JAGHAQ010000027.1 coordinate 543, forward strand.
TCCGGCCCGGCCAGTTTTAATCGATGTGTATCGTTTACTTTATAAATCTGATTTGCCATGATATTGCCTCCTTCAAGTTTTTTTACAACGATATCGTAAAAATTCGGCTTACGGTCTTTTTCTCGATTGGGGTCATTCTTTGGCGTTGGCGTTAATTGTTCCACAGGTTATTTCTGAAGTGAATGTCCTGATGAAGAAATTTCTTCGGCTTAACCGAGCCTCAGCCAACGTCAAGGATTGACCCCTTCGGAGAGGGCGAAGCAAAGTTCGGCGCCATTTATTGTGACTTTATAGTGGGTACCTGAATAGTTACTTCTTGCTTGTCATAACCGACCATCACTTTTTTCCCGGATAAATCAACTCCACTTTGAACCAGCTCCAGTAAAGGAGCCAAGACACTGTTTCGGCCCAATTCCATATGAGTCCTGGCATTATTGGGGAGTCCACTTAAATGGTGTTTTCGGAGCAAGTTTTCGATTACTTCATCGTCAATAATAACTTGCGGTGTTGCTGTCAGACCTAACCGTTCCAAGGCTGTATCAATAGCCTTGATGGCAGCTTTCTTCGTGATCTCTGCCAAAGCGGATTTGTCGAGTTCACGAAAAAGGATGGGTTCGCCTATACGGCTGAGAAAAGCACTGGAAAAAAGTGTTTTGATCTCCTTGTTGATTCGCCCTCGGATTTCATCTTCTTCCAGTCCCGGGCCAAAGCCAAAGCGGCGGCGAACGGATTCATCTTTACCATCCGGCAAGTTAATCGTGAAGGCCAGGATCAGATTAGCGCAGGAGAACCGCGCTCCACTGGCACTTTGAGCCTCACCCGACTCTAAAAGTTGTAAAAAAAGATCGGCCAGAGGAGCTCTGACATGGGGCAGGGCGTGATCTAAATCACTGATTTCGACTACTGCTCCCTGGTGTTCCCGAGCAATAGATTCCAATCTCCCGGCCTGATACGATCCCACCAATCCCCGAGATGATCCAAGAAGTTGGGCTGATGCCGTGTGAAAATCGGTCATTGAAGCGGCATCAATATTGACGTAAGGAATACCGAGTTTTTGAGCCAGTAGAATGGTGCTTTCCGACTTGCCGTTTCCCGGCGTGCCCTGGGCGCAATAACGGATGGGTTGATGGGCCGGGCGGGTAAGGGCCTCGGTGTATAGACGTTTATGCAACTCAGCCAGAGCATCTTTTTGTCCGATAAGTTCTTCCTCAAAAAAGGCGAGCAGGCCGGGATCACTTAATGTTTTGGTGAAATTGTTCACCACCTTGGCGGATCTTTTATCAATTATCTCAACCGGCAGGCCGACCAAAGTCTCGGTGCACCCTTGGAGTCGATCGACAAATTTTTGCAAAGGCGGGAGCCGTGAGGCCCCTTTTTGTAGGTGTTCATGGATGCTTCTAGCGGTCACACCAGAGAGAATTGAGCGGCTGTTTTCGGATGATAGAGTTGCCAGGATCTGGTTGACTTTACGACAGATATCTTGCTCTTTGCCATTGGTTAAACCGCCAAGTTTGCTTCCTTGTTCTCTAACCGCGTAACGGATCAACCAATTGAGTGGCACCTCAGGAATCTTGCGGACTACAGGTTGTAGGGGGTCACCGCTTCCCCCTTGTCCTCCGTGGAATACCTCCTGCAACTCCTTCATGCTACCGGTGAAAACAACTGGTTTGCTAAGGCTTGCCAGTGATGTCAGCAGAGCCCGGATCTCTTTTGCAAAATCATACGTATGAGAACCCACCGAAATTCGAATTGCTGGTACGACCACCGCACCAGGGGCTGAATTTACTAGTTGAAGGAGTTTCTCAGGCCCGCACTGGGGCAGGATAATGCTGCCTAAAGATGTGGAAAATTGTTTTGCCACCCGGGCCAATATGGCCAGGGCTGTGCTGATGGTGACCGGATCATCTCCGGCCAGGGCGATGGAGGAGTTGGCATAAAGAAAGTCTATGGTTTCCAGAGCCCAATCCCAGAGTGGCTTGATACTTGGATCTTTCCACTTCCATGGAGTGATCGGGGTTAAGGTTTCGGCAAAAGGTTTGTATTGCTCTGTAAGGTCTCCTGGGTTGGTTTGAACCGTTAACTTACTCTGCAACTCTAAAGATTTTTTCTTTAGTTTTTCGACCTTGTTGATAAACGCTTTTTCCTGGGTCGGCCCCATAAGTTCCGCACTTCCTTGCAACTCAACCCAGATCTCAACATCTCCATTCGGAGTCGGATGCGGGGCGTTCACTTGGGAAAATTCTTGAAAAATCTCTACAAGTTGGGCGAGTGAGCCGGCGGAGAGGTTTTGTTCTTGGGTCAGATGCAGCAATTTGAACTTGATATTGATCTTTTGTCGATCAAGCTTTCCATGA
>JAGHAQ010000092.1 GCA_021161425.1 Candidatus Tharpella sp.
ACGACACATTTTGGCCGGACAGCGTTTTTCTTCAATATGAGCCACATACTCATCACGAAAGAAACGCAAGGTCGTCAAAACCGGATTAGGGGCGGTCTTACCCAAACTACAGAGCGAACCCTTAATCACAGCTTCGCTGATCTCCTCCAGATCGGCCAACTCCTCCATGCATCCTTCGCCCACCGTAATCGACTTAAGGATATCACGCAAGTGACGGGTACCAACCCGGCAGAAGGTACATTTACCACACGATTCACCTTGCGTAAAATCGGTAAAATAGCGCGCCACCTCGACCATGCAGGTGTCCTCATTCATGACGACCAGGCCGCCGGAGCCCATCATCGCACCAACCGTTTTTAAAGAGTCAAAATCGATCTGAGTCTCCATCAGGGAGGCCGGCAAACAACCTCCCGATGGGCCGCCGATCTGCACCGCTTTGAGTTCTTTACCATCCTTGATCCCGCCACAGACGTCAACCACCAGATGTTCAAGCGTGACCCCCATAGGGACCTCAACCAACCCCGGATATTCAACCTCGCCGACGACCGAAAAGATCGCGGTCCCGGGACTCTCTTTAGTGCCAATGGAACGAAACCACTGATGACCATTGCGAATTATCGACGGCACAGTGGATAGGGTTTTAACATTATTTATAACCGTCGGCAGATCATTGAGACCGGAAACCGCCGGATAGGGAGGCCGGGGCTGTGGCATACCTCGGTTACCGGAAAGAGATTCAATCAAAGCAGTCTCTTCACCGCAGACAAAAGCACCGGAACCTTGAAAAACAGAAACTTCAAGCGAGAAATCGCTGCCTAGGATAGCAGCCCCGAGAAGATTTCTCTCTTGAGCCTGTTCAATCGCTTTCTCCATCATTTTAACCGCCAGCGGATACTCGGCCCGAATATAGAGTAAAGCCCGTTCGGCCCCGACCGCCAGTGCCGCCAGCGCCAAACCTTCCAACACTTGATGCGGGTTGCTTTCGAGCAGGGTCCGATCCATATAGGCGCCGGGATCACCCTCATCACCGTTACAGATAACCAGTTTGGAAGTTTTTTCAACCGCCCTGGCGATCTCCCATTTTCGACCCGCCGGGAAACCGGCCCCGCCCCGTCCGCGCAGATTGGCGGCTTTGACTTCGTCGAGCACCCAGGCCCCACCATTTTCGAGCCCTTGAACCAGGGAGGAGTAACCACCTACCGCCAGATAATGGTCTATATCCTCCGGGTCGATCAAGCCACAATGCTCCATAACCACTCGGTTCTCATAAAGATAACGAGGATAATCCATGAGCGTCGGAAAATTTTCATCGGCCTCGAGAGCCCCGATCAGATATTCATAACAGGGATCGCTGCCATCTTTAAGAAAGGAGCGGACTAAAATACCGGCCTCTCCAGCCCCGATTTTCTGATAGAGAAGCGGCGGGAAACCTGGATTTTGAATAATTACCAGGGGTTCAGCATAACAATGCCCCAGACAGCCAACCTTTTCAATCTTGGCTTCAATACCATTGTCTTTAAGAGCCTCCTCGAAACCGGCAATCGTCTCCAAGGCTCCTGCCGCCATCCCACAGGTAGCGCAACCCACATAGATCACTGGCACCGACGACTCTTTCAACTCTTTAACTCGCCCTTTGGCCCGTTCGGCAAACACCATCAGGTGCTCTTTGGGACTACCCGTTGGCTGCTTCATTTTTTACTTGCTCCCGCTCCGCCATCTCTTTACGAACTTCAATCTCAGTTATAATTCCCTCAACCTTACTCGGGGTCACATAGGCCTCGACCTTCTCGCCGACAACCACAGCCGGAGCCAGGGCACAACAACCGATACAAGCGACTCGTTCAAGACTGTACTCGCGATCGGCAGAGGTCTCCCCTTCCTTGATCTGCAAACGCCGTTCAAAGTTTTCGAGAAGAATCTCGCCACCCTTGACATGACAGGCCGTACCCAGACAAACCTTGATCGGATTACGGCCCGGAGGATTGAAGCGAAACTGGTTATAAAACGTCGCAACGCCGTAAACTTTCCCGATGGTTGTCTGAACGTGATCAGCAACCATGTTCAAAGCAAGCCGGGGCAGGTAGCCATGTTTTCTCTGGATCACCTGCAAGATTGGAATGAGCTGGGAGATCTCCTGTGAAAAAGCCGGCAACTCATCAACTATCGCCCGTAATATGTTATATTCCTCTTCATCGACGGCCGCCCTCTCAGTCTCATTCAGAGCGGCCAGTAATTTATCCAGCATTTTATCTTTTTCTCCTCATCCGGTTGGTGAACACGTAAAAACGGTATAAAGTGACTTGGTCTGTCGTTCAGCCAGGAAAACCCGGCACATCTCTTCCAACGCCTGCACTTTTTGTCGAAAGTCGGAAAGTTCTCGGACAACTTCATCTCGACCGTCGTAGCTGATTACCGCCAGACTTCTATAAACAAACAAAAAATCATGCTCCGGCCCGACTAAACAATCATCTCCATCACAGACTGCAAGCAGGTCGGCACGCATCGGCGGACAGATAAAATTAATACAGAGAGGCCCTTTTAAAGCTCCAAGAATACAACCTTGAGCGGCAAAATAGAGGCAATGGGCTCCTTTGACCAGAGCCGCGTCCCGATGCCTGCGAAAGCTGTAGTTGCCTCCCCCTGCACCCGATTGTTGCAGTTTCTGTTGCCGCTCACGCTGTAAGCCGGTGATAATTTCAGGTGCAATGCTAGCGCGTTCCGAACTTTCCCCCTCAAGGCGAAAGATATCTCCGGCGCCTCGATGGCAGCAACCGGGATAGACACCTTCAAGCAGGTCGATCGACTCTTCAGCCGCCTCCGACAAACGTCCGATCACCTGCCGGCAATTACGGCAATAGTCCCCCAGATAAATGGAAAAAAAAGGGTTTAGGCAGTCGACCAACTCTTTATAGGCAGCCAAACGCCACTCATTATTTACCGACAAAAAGAGATTAATCCTCCGACAAGGTCAAACCTGCACCCTGCAATTGTCCGGCATCCAGTTGTCAAGACAGCCTCGGCACTCGGACAACTACCGAATTCAAATCATGCGATAATTCATATTTGCCGATAACTGCTAGCCGACCATCGAATTTTTGTCAAGATTTTTATCACTTAACGTATACAATTTACAAACAGCAACAAAATTGATATCTTCGTAAAAAAATCACGACTACGCAGTAGACCAGACTTCTTTTTACGACGCCATCAAAATTATTACTTGCTCTTTACTTTATGAACAGTATATGATAACACCCGCAAATCTGGTAGCCCATTTAACGTAAGCTGGCAAGTTCCACAAAAAAACTAAAGACATTCAGGAGTACGCTGCGATGATCAAACTTGAGAAACACAATGAGTATTACG
>JAGHAQ010000047.1 GCA_021161425.1 Candidatus Tharpella sp.
GTAATACTGATAAGGTGATGGGGTCGATCATTCAATTGGTGGCCGCTGGTGACTTTCAGCGTTGTATGGAGCTGCTGGAAAATAAAAAAGGGCCGGTTTTTCGTGTCCTGGCTGCCGGTTTGGGAGCCCGTAAAATGGCCCGTGACGTGCTCGAAAGTGTTCTTGAAGAGGCTATTCTTAAAGAGCTGCCCCGTCTCGAAAAATTCCTTCCCACCCTTCAGGTTCTGGCCGCCATCGCCCCATTGCTGGGATTGTTGGGAACCGTAACCGGCATGATTAATACTTTTCAGGTAATAACCGTCTATGGTGCCGGTGATCCTCGGATGATGTCGGGCGGTATTTCCGAGGCATTGGTTACGACCAAGTTGGGGCTGACGGTAGCGATTCCGATTATCTTGTTGCATACCTGGTTTGCCCGTCGGGTCGATGCCATAATCGGTGATATGGAGGAGAAATCGGTCAGTTTGAGTATTGCCTTACAGGGAGGGGGCAGAAGGATGAAGAATGAAGGATGAATTTATAAATAGAGCAGTTGTCCATTTTGAGTTACAAAAACAGTTAGTATGTGACTGATGCAGATTATCTTCGACATTCTTGACTACTTTTACCGGGGTGGTCCCTTGATGGTGCCCATCATTCTGATCTCATTTGTCATGTGGGTTCTGATTCTCCTTAAGCTACAGTCGGTCTGGGCTGTAAATCAGCGTGACATGGGGATTCCCGAGGCTCTGGAAGTGGTGCGGGAACGTCGTTTGGTCGATGATTTTTTCGGAACTCCGCTATGTCATATAGTTGGTCATTTCATTGAGTCGATGAGTTCGGTCAGGCGTGAAAATCTGGCTCTTTTAAACTCTCTGATTGCTCGCGAAACCGAGCGTCTGGGGCGGCATATTAATTATATTTATGCCCTTGCCTCGATTGCACCGCTGCTTGGGCTGTTGGGTACGGTGCAGGGGATGATCTCGACTTTTGACGCGATCTCGATTTATGGTACCGGTAATCCCCGGGCCCTGGCCAACGGTATTGCTGAAGCCCTGATTACGACCCAGAGCGGTCTTTTTGTATCAATTCCCGGTCTCTTTATGGCCGGTTTTCTGCGTCGTCGCATCTTCCGTATCTCTCAGAGGTTGGATGAGTTTCGCGCCGGGGTAATGAAAGAGCTTTGACTTTTTACGAGAGCATTTAATATGATTAATGTGCGGGCCCGCCTTCGGCGTGAGCGCAAACCGGCTCAGGTCGATATGGCGCCGATGCTTGATATGGTTTTTATCCTGCTGATCTTCTTTCTCGTGACGACGACCTTCGTGCGCGAATCAGGAGTTGAGGTTAATCGCCCGGCGGCGTTGACCGCCGAAGAGACCCGGCAGAGCGGTCTGCGTCTCGGGATTAATGCTGCAGGCCATATCTATGTTGATGGTCAAAAGATCGATGTGCGTAGCATTAGAGCTGTAACCGAGCGCTTTTTAGCCCAGAATCCGGATGGCAGTATTGTCATTGTGGCGGATCAAAAAGTGACGACCGGTTTGACGGTAAAGGTTCTCGATCAATGCCGTCTGGCCGGGGCCCAGCGTATCGCCGTCGCTGCCGAAGCCCCTCAAAATCGGTAAAATATTATGTCTTGTGACCACCATCGAAAGCGGGATGTGCCCTTGGCTCTGGCCGGGGCGCTGTTACTCAACCTGCTGATAATGGCTTTGATCCCCTGGCTCTTTCGCGGCGGCGGGGCGCCGCGGGAGTTGCCGCGTCTGATCAGAGATCCGATTTTTCTGGATAAAACAGATCTCAATCAGGAGCAATCTCAGGCCACCCGTGAACCTGAGCCTCGGCCGGAACTTGAACTCCCCGAGCCGCCACCAGAAATTTTAAAGCCCCCTCTACCGATACCCGAAATAAATCCTGAGATTGAGCTCTCCGATGTAAAGATCGACACGCGAATTGAAACTGATTTCGAACTTCAGCCGTTGCCGACAACCCCTGTGACTCCGATCCCGACGCTTTCACGGCCCGATTTTTATCGAGTTGGTGAAGTTGATCGCGAACCGTTGAGTACGACCAGGATGGAGCCGGTTTATCCCTTTCTAGCCCGGCGCCGCGGGATTGAGGGGTCGGTTAAAATACGTTTTTTTGTTACCCGGCAGGGGCGGGTTGAAGGGGTTGAAATTATAAAGGCCGAGCCTCCCGGATACTTTGAGAAAGCGGTGTGTGAAACGGTTTCCGGCTGGCGTTTTCAACCAGGGATGGTCGATGGCACCCAAGTTAAAACTTTAGTTGAGACTACCATCGTTTTTAAGCTCGGTCGCTAGATATTTGAGGAATGCCCTTTTTTCCCCAACTCGTCGTCATTTAGAAAAAGTTGTCATTCTCAGACAATCTTCTAGGCATATAATCTAATGTTCAAAAACCAACCATATCTATCTTTTAGAGCGCTTTTTCTGTTGTTTTTTTCTCTCCTTTTGTCGATTCCTGTAATTGTATCGGCCCGGGAGAGTTCTTTTTATCAGAAAGAGCTCTCTCCTGTGGCCGTTCGCGTGCTTTTCGAAATACAGGAACTGAATCGCGGGGGGGAATATCAAAAAGGTTTGCAGCGGTTCAAAAAATTTGCTGCGAGCAGCAGGAAAGAGCCTCCGGTACTTTTGAGTTTTATTGCGGCGAATCTCAATTTTCAGCTTGGAAACTATTCTGAATCCGTGAAAATCTATCGTCGGGTGCTTGCGAAGGCGCCGGAGTTTAATGCCGTCTACGAAAATCTTGGGATGGCTCTGATGATGACGGAAGACTATAAACCGGCAGCGGAAATACTTCTCAAAGCGGCCGTTTTGTTGCCGGGAAAACAGCAGAAACTCAAATATCAGGCCGCCATCGCTTATCTTTATGGTGAGGATTTTGGCAAAGCCCGATTGCTCTTGCTTGAACTTCTGGCCGTTCACCCAGCCCCGCCGGCCAACTGGCTTAAGGCCCTGATACAGATTCATTGGCGACTGGCGGAAACAAAAGCGGCATTGAAAGTTGCCGCTCGACTGGTCGACAGCTATCCGGAAACCATCAAACACTGGCGTCTTTATGGTCAAATTGCGCTTGTCGCCGAAGAGTATCAAACCGCATTGAGTGCTTATAAAGTTTTGCAGGCTGACGGCCGAATTACAGTCAAAGAACGCAAACTGATCGCCCGGATCTACCAGCAATTACAGTTACCGGGGGCCGCAGCGGTTGCCTGGGAGAGTGCTTTTGCGGAGAACGAGCCATCTCGTCAGGAGCTTGAGACGATTAGCTCTCTTTATCGGCAGAGCGGAGAGACGGCCAAAGCTTTGCAAGCTCTGGAACAGTTACAAAAGCTTGATCCCGAGATCGACACAGCTTTCAGGCGAGGTAAGATTCTCTACCATGTCGGTCGCTATCGTGAAGCCTATGAAATCTTTACAAAACTTGAAAAAATTTCAGAAGATGATGGCTATCAGCATCTCCTGGCCGGATACTGCGCCTGGAATGAGAATGATTTTCCCGCTGCCGCCGCATCCTGGAACAAAGCTGCCAACTATCCTGTCTGGCAAGACCGAGCCCTCAACCTACTGCGCACTCTCGAACCCTGGCTGGCGGCCGAAACTGCAGGTTGAAGCCTGAGAAGTCTAAAGTTCTCAAAGAATCTCAAGCTTTGGAATGATCCAGATGCCAAAACTGACTGTAAAGGGCCTCATTTATCATCATTTCGGCCCTTTTGATCTAATTATTGAAGAGGGTGAAACGGTCTCTCTCTCGGGGTCTTCTGGAGCCGGCAAAAGTCTTCTTTTGCGGGCCTTGGCCGACATTGACCCGCATGATGGAGAGGTGTTGCTCAATGGAGAGTCTTGTCAATCCTGGTCGGCTCCGGAATGGCGGCGGCGGGTGGCACTGTTGCCGGCTGAAAGCCAGTGGTGGCATGATACTGTGGGCGAACATTTTCAAGGATCGTTGGCTCAGGAAATGCTGGAGGTTATGGGTTTTGACGGCAATGTTATGAGTTGGTCGATAACCAGGCTCTCATCGGGTGAAAAACAACGGCTTGCAATTTTGCGTTTGCTCCAGAATAAGCCTAAAGTCCTGTTGCTCGATGAGCCCACTGCCAACCTTGACCCGGAGAGCAGCAAACGGGTGGAGAATCTTTTTCTCAATTACCAACATAAGCATGGTACAGCCATTCTCTGGGTTACCCATGATTTTGAACAGGGTCGTCGTCTCGGTGGGCGCCACTACCGGATTGAAAACGGTCAGCTTGACCTGATTGCATCAGGAGATAAACCATGAACGTTATTCCCTTGACTGCGTTCGATCTTCTCCTGACCTCCTTAGCAGTCATTTTTCTGGCTCTTTTATCTCTGCCCCTGCGCCTTGAGATGGCTAGTCAGATTGTGGTTGCCGCTTTAAGAACGACTGTTCAACTGTTGCTTATTGGTTTTATTCTCAAATGGCTCTTTACCAGTGCTGGTCCGGGTTGGATCGCCGTTTTAAGCATTTTCATGCTGCTTAATGCCGGGTGTGAGGTTTCACGTCGGCAAAAGCGTAAATTTAAAGGTCTATGGGGTTTTGGTATTGGTACACTGTCGATGTTTCTGACCTCTTTCCCAATGGTAATTTTTACGCTGACCGTCGTTATCAATAACCAACCCTGGTATGAACCGCGTTATGCCATTCCCCTGCTTGGCATGCTGCTGGGCAACACTATGAACGGTGTCTCTTTAGGTTTTGACAGATTGCTGCATAATGTCTGGCAGCAGCGCCAGATTATCGAAAACCGCTTGATGTTGGGGGAGACCTGGTTTGAGGCCTTGACCGAAATTCGCCGCGAAAGCATCAGATCCGGCCTGATGCCGACCATTAACGCCATGATGGCGGCCGGCATCGTCAGCCTGCCGGGTATGATGACCGGACAGATCCTGGCTGGCAGCCCGCCACTGGAAGCGGTCAAGTATCAGATTATGATTATGTTTCTGATCGGCTCGGGCAGCGGTTTCGGTACCATTGCCGCGGTCTCTTTAGGCGCCCGCCGCCTCTTTGACAGCCGTCAGCGCCTCCATCTCGAAAGGTTAACTTGATACAGGGAGAAAACTGGTCAATCTGCAACGACTACTAACTGATTTGTTCATATCTGAAATTCTAAGCTGGAGGTTGTCGTGATTATCGGCATTCCACGAGAGATCAAAAAGGACGAATATCGAGTAGCGCTTCTACCGGTAGGAGCGCAATTGCTGGTTGAAGATGGTCATACGGTCCTGATCGAGAAAGGGGCCGGGCACGGTTGCGGCTATGATGATGTCGACTATGTCGGGGTCGGAGCCGAGCTTGTCGATACGGCAAGCGAAATTTATAATCGGGCTGGAATGGTTATAAAAGTCAAAGAGCCGCAGGCCGAAGAGATCGCCGAACTGAAAGACGGCCAGATTGTCTTCTGTTATTTCCATTTTGCCGGCTCCCGTGAGCTCACCGAGGGATGTCTGAAAAAAGGTATTGCAGCAGTTGCTTATGAAACCTTGATCGACAAAAACGGCCATCTCCCCCTGCTCACTCCGATGAGTGAGGTGGCCGGCAAGATGTCAATTCAGGAGGGCGCCAAATGCCTGGAAAAACCGATGATGGGCCGTGGTATCCTGCTTGGCGGAGTGGCCGGGGTTGCACCTGCCAATGTTCTGATTCTCGGAGCCGGGGTCGTTGGCACCAATGCCGCCCGGGTTGCGGCCGGTCTCGGGGCCAACGTCATCATCATGGATATCAATCTCGATCGGCTCCGCCATCTCGATGAAATCATGTCTGCCAATGTAACCACTATTTATTGCGACCCTAAAGCTATAGAAGATTATGCAGTCAAAGCCGATCTCATCATCGGCGCAGTCCTGATCCCCGGGGCCAAGGCCCCGATCTTAATCGACCTGCCGCTTCTACGGAAAATGAAAAAAGGGGCGGTCATAGTTGATGTTTCAATTGATCAGGGTGGTTGTTGTGTTGCGAGCCGGCCGACCACCCACAGCGATCCGGTTTTTGTTGTCGAAGAGATCGTTCTCTACTGTGTCGCCAATATGCCGGGTGCGGTCGGCCGAACCAGCAGTCAGGCGTTATGCAATGCCACCCTGCCTTATTGCCGCAAACTTGCAAATCTGGGGCTGGACGGTTTTATCAAAGAAAACCAGGGCCAGGCCGCAGCCCTTAACTTGCGCGCCGGAAAAATTATCTGCCCGGCCGTGGCCGCAACTTTTCCCGACCTGGCTTGAGATGAGGAAAACAGGTAATGATTAAATCAAGTAGAAAAATTTCCGGCGGCGAGCGGGATGGTAGGGATTTAATCAAAATCACCAGAATCGGGTATAATCCGGAACCGGATTTCACAAAGCCGATTCTGGTGATTGCGCCTGAAAAAAAAGAACGGATGTTCTCGCGTCTTTTATTTCTCTACGGTAAAGAGAAAGCGGAAAGGATAATGCCTGAGTTAGAGCGCATTCTCAAAGTTCACCACGCCCATAAACCGGAGGACTTGAAAGTCGCGGAAAAAGATTTTGAGCCAAAAGAGCGCTTTACTGAAAATGATATGGTTTTAATCACCTATGGTGACATGATCAAAGGTCAAGGCAGTACACCTCTTGCAACCTTACACAATTTTGTCGATACTTACAATTTGGGCGCTATCAATACCCTGCACATTCTGCCCTTCTTTCCATACTCTTCTGATCGAGGCTTTTCCGTCGTTAACTTTAAGGCCGTAGACCGGAGGCTGGGAAGCTGGGTCGATATCCTTAATATGGCCGCCAATTACGATCTTATGTTTGACGGTGTGTTGAACCATTGTTCATCAAAATCGCGGATGTTCAAGGAGTTCTTGCGGGGGAATCCTCACTTTAAAAACTTTTTCATCTCCTATGAATCGCCTGATGAACTGACCCCTGATCAGCGCAGCAAGATCTTCCGGCCCCGCACTTCCGACATCCTGACTAAATTTTATACAATTGAAGGTCCAAGGTATGTATGGACCACATTTTCCGCAGACCAGGTTGACATTAATTTCAGGGATCCTTACGCCCTCAGGGAGTTAATCAGAGGATTGCTTTTTTATGTGCGTAAAGGAGCCGACATCATTCGTCTGGATGCTGTGACTTACATTTGGGCAGAGCCGGGAACCGAGTGTGTCCAGTTACCCGAAACCCATGAAATCGTAAAGCTTTTGCGCGATGTGATGGATACCGTCGCTCCAAACGTGGCCTTGATTACCGAGACCAATGTCCCTCACGAAGATAATATCTCATATTTCGGCAATGGCAATGACGAGGCCCACATGGTCTACAACTTTGCCTTGCCGCCACTGGTGTTGCATACCTTTTACAGAGAAGATGCCACGGCCCTGTCCCAGTGGGCGAAAGATCTGAAACTCTCTTCCGGCAGCGCAACTTTTTTTAATATGCTGGACACCCATGACGGGATCGGTCTTATGGGGGTTAAAGGAATTCTGGCTCAGCAAGATATCGATCTTATTACTCAGAAGGCAAAAGCGCATGGCGCTCTTATCTCCTACAAAATGACCGAAGATATGACCGAAGAACCTTATGAAATCAACTCAACCTGGTGGAGTGTCATCAATGATGACAACTATGACGAAGATGTTTTACTTCAGGTCAGGCGCTATGTTGCGTCAAGGAGCATCGCTCTGGTTCTTCAAGGCGTGCCGGCGATCTATGCCCACGGTACCATCGGCACTCCAAATGACTACGAACTGGTTAAAAAGAGCAAACATAATAGAGATATTAATCGGGGGGCGATCGACAGTACGAGTTTAGCTCTTGCCTTTAAAGACCCCAACTCCAAACTTTCGCTTCTGCGTCATTATGCCAGTAAACTTTATCTCACCCGTACGAGCCATCGCGCCTTTCATCCGCAAGGAGAACAGCGGGTCTTGATGCTCTCACCGGATGTTTTTACGGTTTTAAGGAGCTCTCCGGAAAAGGATCAGCATATTTTGACTATGACAAATGTTACCAATCGCGTTTGTCGTATGGAGATACCTCTTAATGACCTCGAAATTGAGGGAAAAAACTGGTTTGACCTTCTGGCGGAAAAGGAGTGGCCGGCGTCCGGGAAAAAGCTTTTGGTTGAGTTACAGCCCTATGATGTTATCTGGCTGTCACCGAATAAGATCCTAAATCCTAGAGGTGGGGTTAGGGGAGTTATCCCGGCGAATATGAGTTATTGATAATTTATAGTGGGATAGTGTAGGGGTTATTTTGGTTTAACTCCAAGCGAAATATGGTTGTTCAAAGTGGTCAACCCGTAGTTTATGACCTAAGATTGCTACCTCACGAAATTGGTAGAGGATAGCAGCTGTGGGAGCGGCAATCCAACTGTAACCGACCGGCATGAGGATAACCGGATTTTCGCTTTCGGGGATGGTTTCGAGGATGGGTGCATCCTTACGCATGAATTCTCTGATCGGTACCCGGTGGATTGATGCGACTTCTTCCTGATTGGGAGTTAAGTTGACATTTGAACCACCCCAGATGACAATCGGTGTGATTGTAAATCCTGATCTGGTGCTGTAGTCGTCTAGTTTCCCTAATATCTGGTTGGTGTCAACCGTTAAACCGACTTCTTCTTGAAGTTCCCTTACCGCTGCCTCTTCGGGATTTTCTCCCTCATCTATCTGGCCGCCAGGCAGGGCCCACTGTCCAGCGTGCTTGCTTAAGCCGGTCGCTCTTTTTGTAATGATGATGGCGGCTTTCCCCAGTTCTGACTGTTGCAGACCATATATATCAGGATTTCCTTTGCTTTCGACAATCGTAATTGCAACTGCCGCCTTTTTGGTCTTTGTTAAAGTCGGAGAATTCCGGTTGAATTGTTGTAAATTGTTACTGATATGCTGGTGTAGCTTGATGTCGTAGTGTAGATCAATCATATTTGGTTTATGTGGTAGTGTTAGTTAAAAAATAACGTTGGGCAGTAATAAATGGGTCTTAAAAATTATGATACGGTGCAGATGTTTCAATAGTAATCCTTTGTTGATCACCGGTAAAGTTATATCTTTAATCGATTGAAGATCTTGAAGAGGGTGGCTGGTGTCGATAATAAAATCATTACGGGTTGTGGTGAAAAAGATTGACAGTATTTCTTCGGATTGGTAGAGGTTTTGTTACGCATACAGGGAGGACGGCTTATTACGATATATCTTTTGTTACAGTTTTGGCTGGAAGGTCGAGATTGCCAGAGGCAAACGCGAGTTCAGAGCAACCGGTTCTGTTGGGCGAAAAAGTGCATACTCTGCGCTTTAAATGGTTATGCGAAAGCAATAAAGCAACAACGTCCCCGGCCCTCCGTCCACCTCACCCTTGAGGAATGCAACCCTGACAAGAACAATATCGGAGGGTGGGTTATCGCAAGGTTGAGATTACCAGTGGCTTCGTTTCATTAGCTGGCCTGCCATCGCATCGCCTGCATACTATTAGTCCGGCGGATCAGCTGTTGTCGAATTTCCTTACACTTTACATTGTTATTTATATATGAAATCATAATTCTATGCAATAACAACTACCTGTAAAGATGGATCGTAAATTGCTATTCAGCAAAGAATGGTAGATTTGTCTGCAAAAGTATTGAGTAATGCCCAAAAGCATAAGAGGTCATGATGAAAAAGTTGTTGCCGTTATTTATTGTGATTATAATAGCTTTAGGGCTTAAAGCTTCAGCTCTTGCGATCCCATTAACATTTACCAAAATCGCCGAATGTAAAAGTGCTACAGGCTCACCTGTTGGCGAATTCTTAGGATCCGCATCTATTAATAATTCTGGGATGGTGGCCTTTGCTGCTCAGAACGGTGTATTCGTTGGAAGCGGAGGGGGGTTGACCACTATTACATCCAACTTTCCTTCTTCTTATTTGTCGGGCACAGTTGACATCAATTCTGCGGGTGAGGTTGCTTTTCAGTATGACTACAATGGTGTTTTCAAAAGTAGTGGCGGTCTAGTTAGTACCATCGCTGATACCAGTATGGGTTTCAGTGATTTTGGGGGTCACCCTACCATCAATGACGCTGGTGTCGTAGCATTCAACGGGTATGGCGTAAACAGTGGTATTTTCACCGGTGATGGAGGCGCGCTTACTACTATTGCTGACACTAGTGGACCATTCTGGGGAGTTACTGGTCCATCTATAAATTCCAATGGATTGGTGTCGTTTAAGGGATATCTAGAGGATGGAGGGGAAGGTATCTACACCGGTAGTGGGGGAGCTATAACAACAATCGCGTCCACGAGTAGTACGTTCGTCGGCAACTTTGGTGGCGGCCCCGCTGTTAACGACTCTGGCACCGTAGCGTTTAAATCTAGGCTCGAGGGTGGACCACCTTGGATAGACGGAGTATTCACTGGCAGCGGTGGTTCTATTTCATATATTGCTGACAACAGTGGACCATTTTATGCGATCGACAGTAACCCCTCGATTAACAATAGCGGAATGGTAGCTTTCAAAGCCCGTACAAATGTGAGTGTTCCAGGAGGATGGCTGGAAGAGGGAATCTTCGTTGGCTCTGATCCAATCCTTGATAAAGTAATAGGAACAGGGGATCTACTTGATGGCTCTACTGTGCTCAGTATTCTAAGTTTTTATGATGGGCTAAATGATCTAGGTCAAATCGCTTTCGCAGTCACACTTGCTGATGGGCGTGACGCTATATTTCGGGCTGACCCCCTGTCCCCAGTCCCCGAACCATCTACCATTTTCCTTATGGGTCTGGGACTTGCAGGTTTGATTGGCATTAGGGCCAGGAAGAAAAGTTAACCAATTCCATATTAATCCTTATATCAAGGGCAGGGTCTCCAGATTCGGCCTTTTTTCATGCCATAGAATCCCCAAGGAAACTTGCAGACGTTATCAATCTAAGATTGCCACATCAAATATCAAAATATTTCCATTTGCCTCAAAACTAAGATGTTCAGCGGTAGGTCTCCGTTACGCATTATTACGATTAATGTTAAACTTGATGTTTGGCAGGAAAATTGAGGTTGGTAAGGGATTTATATTTACCAATGTGTCACAATCGAACTACAGTTCAGAATTCCGTAAGATGGGGACAGATCTTAAATCTGTCCTCCTCGAAGTGGGCGAAGTAAAGTTCAAAACTACCCACTGCTGATTGACTTTAACTGATTTAAATAGATCTCCCATTTATCCATTTATCGTCCAAGGCTGTATTAGACACCCAAATAGCATATTATATAGAATGTATATAGCGTTAATATACAGA
>JAGHAQ010000088.1 GCA_021161425.1 Candidatus Tharpella sp.
TTCCAGGTGTGTTGCTGCTCTTTAATGGTTTCTTTGATGCGGATTGCGGTTGATAGAGCCAGAAGTCCTTCGTTGCCGCTGACGATCGGTTTTCGGCGGTGGCGGATGGCGTCGATAAAGTCTTCTATCTCCAAGCGCAGATTATCGCTTTTGGGATAGGTCAGCTCTTCTGCGGTGATTTTGGGAAGCGGCTCAAGATAGCTGCCTTCCTGACGGCGGCAGATGGTGGTAGAAAAATTGCCGAAGTCGAGAGAGAAGTAGCCATTAGGTTGAAAAATTCTGATTCTACGTTCTGGATTTAAGGAGACCCGGCTGGCGGTTAGATTGGCCACCGCGCCATTTTGAAAATGGATGCGTACGTTGGCAATGTCTGTTTGCTTGGAGATGACCGGAACTCCGACGGCGTCGATACTGGTTATCGGGCTCTGAATTATTTCATGAACCAGGTCAAGATCGTGGATCATCAAATCGAGAATAACATCGATATCGATACTCCTGAAACTGAAAGGGGAGAGCCTGTGGACTTCAATAAAACGCGGATTAAGAAGATGGCTCCGGGTTTCTGTAAAAGCCGGATTAAAACGTTCCAGGAGACCGACTTGAAGAATACATTTATGATCGTTTGACAGTTCGATTAGAGTCTGGGCTTCTTTTTCGGTTGTGGTTATCGGTTTTTCAATCAGGACATCGATATTTTTCAGCAAGGCTTTACGGGCCAGCTCAAAATGGGCCGAAGTCGGGGCGGCGATGGAGACCGCCTGACACTTATCAAGCAGTTCATTAAGATCTTGGAACGCCGGGACTGAGAGTTTATTGCCAACTTCTCGGGCTTGGTCGAGGTTCAGATCGTAGACCCCAACCAGTTCGACATTGTCAAGCATGGCATACTTTTCGGCATGGAAAGCTCCGAGATGTCCGACTCCGATGACCCCAGCCTTGATGATCTTCAAGTCTTCTACTTTCTTCGACATACGCCCCGTTTCGATTGTTTGATAAAGTTGATCATATGTGCGACCTCGGGAATATTCTCGACCTCATTTTCAACCCGTTCAATGGCTTTAGCCAGCGAGAGCCCGGTTGTGCGGAAGAGAATGCGAAAGGCCTGGTTGATGGTTTTTATGGTCTCTTTACTGAAATTATGTCTCTTTAGGCCTTCACTGTTAAGGCCGTAGAGGCGGGTATGGTTGCCGTTGGCCAGGACATAGGGTGGAATATCCTGGGAAACGCCGGAAGCGCCGCCGATAAATGAGTAGGCTCCGATCCGGCAAAATTGATGAATGGCACTCAGGCCCCCGATTATTGCGTGATCCTCAACCTCGCTGTGACCTCCGAAGGTGGCCCCGTTTGAGAGAATAATATGGTCACCGAACTGACAGTCATGGGCGATATGGGAATAGGCCATGATAAAGTTATGCGAACCGATGCGCGTAGAGCCTCCGCCGTGTTCAGTTCCGCGACTGATGGTCGCATACTCTCTGATGACGGTATGGTTGCCAATGATAAGTTCAGACATGCCTTCCTGGTACTTAAGATCTTGTGGGTCGGTGCCGACCAAGGCATAAGGGTAGATCCGGCAGGATGAACCGATAACCGTTTTGCCTTTGACCGTGGCATGATGATCAATAATTGTTCCGTCTCCCAGGTGGACTTCGCCTTCAATGACTGCATATGGGCCGATAGTGACATCGTCGGCGAAGGTTGTTTGATCCGAGAGTATGGCTGTCGGGTGAATTGTCGACATTTTTAACCCTTTCCTACACTTATACTGGCCATCATCTCTGCTTCACTGACCAGGGTTCCATCGACTTCAGCTTGGCCATGGAATTTCCAGATATCCCGGCGTTGGTTGATCAGTTTCATGGTCATGATCAGGGTGTCGCCCGGTTGTACTGGTTTACGAAAGCGGGCTTTGTCAATGCTCATGAAAAACATCTTGGCGTCCGGATCTTCGGCCGCTTTGATATTCAAGGACTCCATCGCGAAAATACCGCCGGTCTGGGCCATTGCTTCGATAATCAAAACCCCCGGCATGACCGGAAAAGAGGGAAAATGACCAGCGAAAAAAGGCTCGTTAAAGGTGACATTTTTGCATCCCACGATACTGCTGCCTGGGGTTAGTTCAAGGATTTTATCAACCAGCAGAAATGGGTAGCGATGCGGTAGAAAGCGCATAATCTGCTGGATATCCATCAGTGGTGACTGCATCTTGTTTCCTATTTCTTCTCTTTTTTCTGGTTGTTTTCGACCCAATTATTATAGGCCTTGATCAGCTTATCAGAGATATCTTGGGTTTCATCGGCATAGATGATGCCGCTGCGTTTCTCTAAAATGAGTTGGTACTTGCCGGTTTTACCAAACTCTGTGGTTACCACCTCGAGCTCTTTTAACATCTTTTTGAGAAATTCGCTTTCCAGTGCCTTCATATCTTTTTCTGAATCGGAAACGAAGAGTTTGAAATTGCGAACCATCTTTTGGTATTCGCTCTCTTTCTCCTTACGTTTTTCCGGGCTCAGCATCATTCCCTGGCGTTCAAGTTCCTCTTTCATGACGGAGATTTCAGCCTGTTTTTTCTGTAATTCGGCCCGTAATTCCTCCTGCTTCGCCTGCATCTTACCTTTGGCGACTTTCCCCTGGCTGGAAAGGGCCATGACTTTCTGGAGGTCGATGTAGCCGAACTTGAACCCCGGATTTGCGGCCTGAACTGACGAAAGGCTCAGAATCAACATGCCAGCGGCGATAGCTGCAATGAAGAAATACTTTTTCATTTTTTACTCCTTGGTAATAAATTTTGGTTTGCAGATAATATCTTAAAACTTTCGCCCAAACGGGCGTGTATCTTCTCTTAGAAGAAGGTGCCGACCGAGAAATCCCAGACGCTGCTTTCCTCATCATCTTCCGGACTTAGGTTAAAGCCCCACTCAATCCGTAAGGGACCCATCGGCGATTTCCAGCGAACTCCAAAACCGACGCTGTGACGCAGGTCAAAGCTCAAATTTTCATCGTCGTCAAAAGCTTTACCGGCATCATAGAAAATGACTCCTTTAAGTCCCATGTTTTTAATCAAGGGGAAGATCCATTCCGCACTTAAGATCAATTCCTTGGTGCCACCGATGACGTCGCCGTTTTCATCTTCCGGTCCGGCTTCGCCAAACTCAAATCCACGTACGGTTTTAAGACCACCTACCCAGAAGCGTTCATAGAGGGGGAGATCCTGACCGCCGTAACCGTCAGCATAGCTCAAACGTCCCCAGAGATGAAAGGCGCTGCTCCATTTGAAAGGATAGAATTTATGACCTTCAAGGATGACCTTGTAGAAATCATTGTCAAAACCCAAAGGCCCACCGGCAAAAACCACCGTGCCTTTGACTTTATAACCCCGGGTCGGGAAAAGGTAGTTATCGCGTTTGTCGCGGCTTAGTGAGACGTAGACCTGACTGGTGGTCGTGGTTCCCTCTTCATCCAGAATATAGTCGGAAGCGGTTGAACTTATATTGAAAATTTCGACCTTCTCCCAGCGGTAACCAGCCGACCAGCTGGTGTATTCGTTGATCGGCTTGCCGATAGAAAACCGGATTCCCTGTTGTGACGTATAATAGGCGTCATATTCATACTCTTCATTATAGATATTTATACCGGAACTCATGTTCATGTCGAGGAAGTAGGGGTCGGTCAGACCGATATTGTAGAACTGGCGATAGCCCGAAAGTTCAACGTTGAAAGTTACGTTGAGACCTTTACCAAGCCAGTTTTTCTGGGAAATATTGGCAATCCCGATAATGCTGTCGACCGTGCTGTAGCCGAGTCCGATACTGAAGGCACCGGTTGAACCTTCTACGACCTTAACGTTGACATCAATGGTTTCGTCGTCGTTCTGGATGGTCTGGATATCTGCTTCCGAAAAGAACTGGGTGTTGTTGATCCGCTCGCGACTGCGTTTGAGGGCCGATCCATTAAAAAGATCGCCTTCTGAAAATCGAAGTTCTCGGCGGATGACCTTATCACGGGTTTTGGTGTTGCCGCCGATATTGATGCGGCCGAAAAGAAATTTGGTTCCTCTGGTGATATAGTAAGAGACATCAATCTCACGTTTTTCAGGGTCTATACTGGTGCGCGGGTCTATGTCAACGTAGGCGTGACCGCGGTCGGCAAAAAAAGTTGAAAGGGTTTCAATATCAGATTGCAGGTCGAGATTGCTGAAGGTTTTACCGCTTTTCCCCTTAAGAATCTTGAGCAGATTGTCGGTCAGCTCCGGTTCACTGTCAGGATCAACCACTTCAACCTTTCCCATAGTAAAGACTTCGCCCTCTTCAATATCGAAGTCGAGATATATCCATTTGCGGTTATCGTCAAGAGTGATTTTAGGCTTGCTGATCCGGGCCTGGACGTAGCCTTTACTTAAATAGAATGACTTGAGCAGTTTGCTATCATTTTCAAGCTGGTCTTTTTTGAGGATGCCGGCATCGGTGGCCCAACTGAGAAAAAAACTGTAGGTTTTGGTCTGGATTTTACGCCGTAAACTCCAGGACCGGAAGTTGTCGTTGCCATGAAAACGAATTTTCTTGACGTAACATTTAGGTCCTTCGTCGATGACAAAAATGATCTGGACGTGGTTTTTGCCCGCTTTCGCAGTTTTTGTTTTAATACGAACCGAATAGAAGCCTTTCTCGTGGTAGAAGGTCTTCATCTTCTCAAGACTTTCCTTGAGGCGGTCTTCATTGAGAATGTTAAAAGTATGTAAGGTGATCTCTTTGAGCAGTTCCTTGCGCTTTACCTTTTTATTGCCTTTAATGACAATGGCATTGATGGTTGGTTTTTCGACGACAATAACCGCTACTTCAACGCCATCTCCAACCGCTGCAAGGTTGATCATCAGGTTGTCAAAAAAGCCTAAGCTGTAAAGATCCTTGAGGTCCTGATCCAGAGTAGTTGTTGAGAGCTGGCCACCGACTTTGGTTTTCATTTTGTCGGTTATCGTATCCTTGGTTACCTTCTGGTTGCCGAGAACTACAATTTCGACAACCTGGTGTCCGGAAAAGTCTTCACCTGCTGCGCTTGTTGGAGGCGGGCTGCAAAAGAGCGTGAGAACCATTAGAGTCCACAGAAGTCCTCTCATTAGCAAAAAGCGGCAACGGTTTTGTCGAATAATGAAATGGTTTTTAATCTTGCTCATAAAGTAAAGGTGTTTGTTCCAAAAAGTATAATATTGAAAAAAAATTTCAGTTTTGACGGATTTTATGATTCCAGAATTAGACCGTTTTCTATTAGAATAGTACGATCCATTTGGGCCGCCAGACGTTGACTGTGAGTGACCAGAAGCAGGGTCGTGTTGAATTCCCGATTGCATTCCAGGAGAAGATTGACAATCTCGTCGCTGGTTCCGGCATCCAGGTTTCCGGTTGGTTCGTCGGCCAAGACCGCTTGGGGCCGCATGATCAAGGCGCGGGCCAGGGCGACCCGTTGTTGTTCACCTCCCGAGAGCTCCCCGGGCTTATGGCGCAGGCGTTCTTCAAGCCCAACCTTTTGCAGGAGCAGGGTTGCCATCTCTTTGGCCTCAGGCATTGGTCTGCCATTGATTAGGGCTGGAGTCATGACGTTTTCCAAGGCACTGAATTCAGGTAACAAGTGGTGGAACTGAAAGACGAAACCAAGGCTCAAATTGCGCCATTTTGCGAGCTCTTGTTCGGAGCGGGAAAATATATCTACCCCGGAAAAACTGACGTTGCCACTACTCGGCTTATCAAGTGAACCAATGATCTGCAGAAGCGTACTTTTGCCGGCTCCTGATTCTCCGCAGATAGCGATGCGCTCTCCGGCTTCAATTGTAAAGTCGATCCCTTTTAAAACGGTTATCTCCCGTTTGTCTAGAAAAAAACTTTTTTTCAGAGCAACCGCCTTAATCATCTCTCTCCCCTGAGTTCTTGCCGGGGTTGGGTTGAGAGATAGTTAATTTTTTTCTTAATCAGGCTCTGTTTTCGGGCTCTGAATGAATTTAGAATTCGAGGCAGGAACTCGGGAAAGTGGGTTGCCAGTCGATCTACTTCCCGACGTTTTAAGCAGGCTACCCAACCTGTCGAAAGAGCTCTGACCGTAGCGCTGGCGGCTTCACCGGTTAAGAGGGAAAACTCACCAAAAAAATTACCGGCATTGAGGTTGGTAATTGGGATTTGATGTTTTATGTCAGAGCCTTGGCAGCTGACCTGAAGATTGCCGTCAAGGATGACATAAAGGCTCTGATTCCGTTCCCCCTCTTTAAGAAGAAGCTCTTGAGCCGAAAATTGTCGGATCTGAAAAACCTCGGCAATCCTGGAAAGCCAAGGGAGGTCACGGTTGTCTCCAGATATGAAAAGAGGTCTCAAGGTATACTCAAGAAGCCGCTTATGGGCGACTGCAAGAAGGGTTTTCAGCAGAGGTGGCCGGACCTTAAGAAAATGTCTGAACTCTTCTTTGGCAATGGTTAGTAGTTTGCCGGATGCTAAGGCGATAATGGTCGCCGTGGCATTGCGATTGGGCAAAAGCATGGTGATCTCACCGAAAAAGTTACCTTTGCCCAAGGTTGCAAGCTCCAGGGATTGGCCACTGGTTTCCTGGTGCACAACCTGAAAGCGACCCTCAGCAATCAAGTAGAGATTATGGTTTGCCTGGTTTTGCGTGATGATCTCTTCGTTTCTTTCAACTTTCCTTGAGGGGAGAATCTTTTCAAGTTCACCGATTTCGGAAAGTGCTATATTGTCGATAGGAGAAGTTTCTTCTTGTCGAGTTTCTTCTCTTATCGGGGGGTTGTGCAGCTGCCGGGCTTCCGCTTCCAGCCCCTGATGGTGGTAAAGGCTGCTTAAAAACGCCAGAGCCAGAGGGTTGTTGCTGTCGTCCTTTAAAATTAGTTTGTAGATTGCAGCAGCCTTGCCGAGCTCGCCTTTTAAAACCATCTCTGTGGCTATCGTAAAGTAGGTTTCAATGCCTTCACTTAGCTTTCCTTCACGTAGCTGGGTCCGGGCCAGGGTGATTTGTAAGTGCAGACTTTTCGGTCTGGTCTCCGGGCACTTTTGGGCTCCATGGTTGTTGAAAGTGGCTAAGTTGTCTTTTCGAGGGTTGTTGAGCATCCCGATTTCCTATTCGTAGCGCAAAGCTTCGGCCGGTAGCAGACGCGAAGCGCGAAAAGAGGGGTAGAGCGTTGCGATAAAGCAAAGCAGCAGGGATAGTGTGGCAGTTGCAGCCAGATGGAAAAACTGCAGGTCTACCGGTAGAGAGGTTTCAAAGTAGTAGACATCACCCGGGAGGGTGATGAAGTCGTATCTTTTTAATATCTCGCAGAGAATCAGAGCGCCGGCCAGGCCGAGAATGGTTCCCGCAAAACCGATAATCATCCCCTCCCAAACGAAGATACGCATTATGCGGAAGGCGGAGAGTCCCATGGTTTTTAGAATGGCGATCTCTTTATGTTTTTCCATGACTACCATGATCAGGGTGGAGATTATATTGAAGGCGGCAACCATGATAATCAGCGCCAGGATGATAAACATGGTAATTCGTTCAAGCTTAAGGGCAGCAAAAAGATTGCGATTCATGCTGATCCAGTCCCGAGCCCAGTAGGGGTAGGATAATTTCTGACGAATCTTTTCTGCTATGGCTCCGGCCTCATAGAGTTTCTCGATCTCGACAGCTATGCCTGAGACTTGATTGGGCAGGGCGAAAAATTTTTGAGCGGCTTCCAGGGTGATATAGGCCAGTGCGGAGTCGTATTGGTACATTCCTGAAGTATAGGTGCCAATAACCGTAAAACGTTGCATCCTGGGCACCAGACCCAAGGGGGTTGGCGAGCCGCTGGGGGCGATCAGACGGAGGCTTGAGCCCGTTTTGACGCCTATGTTTTTGGCCAACTCACTGCCCAGGATAATTTCCGGAGGGCTGTTTGCGGCCTTGTTTCGGGAGGAGAAAAAGCGCCCGTCAACCAGCATTCCTTCAAGTTTTTTGCGCAAGGGGTCGTGATTTTGGTCAATGCCTCGAATGCCGGCTCCGCTGACCTGGCGGCCGTGGGTCAGCATCGCTTGGTTAAGGATAAAGGGGGCTGCCTCTTTGACCTCTCCAAGCTGGTTGATGGTATCGGTCAGCTCCTCGTAACCGCTGATGGCTCCGCCATATTTCATGACCATAATATGGGCTGTATTGCCGAGAATCTTTTTTTTCAGCTCTTTTTCAAAACCGCTCATGACCGCAATGACCACGACCAAAGCCATGACCCCAAGGGTGATACCAAGTATAGAGATCAGGGAGATCAAAGAGATAAAGACCTGTTTGCGTCGCGCCAGCAGGTGGCGTAGAGCGATGAAAAGTTCGAACCGCAAATTGGCAGCCTCTACTGTTCCGGTTTAAGGAGCGGGAAGAGGATGACGTCGCGGATCGATGCGGCATCGGTAAAGAGCATCACCAGCCTGTCGATGCCGATGCCTTCGCCGGCAGTTGGCGGCAGACCGTATTCCAAGGCCCGCAGGTAATCGGCATCAAACTGGTGGGCTTCCTGATCGCCTGCGGCTTTCTCTTTAAGCTGTTGTTCAAAACGCTCCCTTTGGTCTAAGGGGTCATTAAGTTCGGAAAAAGCGTTGGCCATCTCGCGCCCGGCGATAAAAAGTTCAAAACGGTCGGTTACCTCCGGGTTAGAGTCATTTCTTCGTGATAGAGGCGAGATAGCAACCGGATAATCGGTAATAAAAGTAGGCTGGATAAGCTGTTCTTCAACTTTTTCGTCAAACAGTTTCATCAGGCATTTGGCGTGACATTCCCGTTCCTGAGGGGCCATTTCAAGGCCGAGTTCCTCGATAATCTCCAGCACGGTCTCCCGGCTTTGGAGCCGTTCGGCATCAATCCCGGCATATTTTTCAATCGCTTCAATAACAGTTAAATGATCCCAGGGCGACGTGAAGTTTATCTCCTGATCCTGATAAACGAGAGTATCATTATTGTTCAAAATCCGACAGATGGTGACGAAAAGTTCTTCGGTCAGGCCCATCAGGTCGAGGTAGGTAGCATAAGCCTGATAGAACTCGATCATGGTAAATTCGGGGTTATGTTTTATCGAGATACCTTCATTGCGGAAATTGCGGTTGATTTCGAAAACTCTTTCAAAGCCGCCGACCACCAGTCTTTTGAGATATAATTCAGGAGCTATGCGAAGGTTTAAATCGAGGTTTAAGGCATTATGGTGAGTCTTAAAGGGCCGGGCAGTGGCACCTCCGGCAACGGTCTGCATCATCGGTGTTTCAACCTCAAGAAAATCTTTTTCCTTGAAGAACTTTCTAATGATATCAATTATCTGTGTTCTTTTGATGAAGGTTTCTCGAACCTCCTGATTGACGATCAGGTCGACATAGCGTTGCCGGTAGCGGGTTTCGATATCTTTTAAGCCGTGCCATTTCTCCGGCAGGGGGCGCAGAGCTTTGGTCAGGATCTGGATACTGGCAGCCTGAATCGTGACTTCGCCGGTTCGGGTCTTGAAAACGGTTCCACTGACACCAATCGTATCACCGATGTCAAAGAGCTTGAAAATCTTGAAATTCTCCTCGCCGATCAGGTCTTTACGGATATAGGCCTGAACTTTACCGCTACGATCTTGCAGGTGGGCAAAAGCGGCTTTTCCGAAGAGTCGTAGAGAGATTATGCGGCCGGCAATAGTCACCAGCGGGGTACTGTCTTCGAGGGTCTTGGCCTCTAGGTCGCTGTACTCTTTAAGGATGACAGCTGCCGTGGTTGACGGTGTGAAATCGTTGGCGAAGGGGTTGACACCTAACTCCTTGAGCTGCTCAAGTTTGTTGATGCGTTGTTGGCGTAAGCTGTTTTCGCTATCTTGATTCATGTTTGATATATGCCTGAAATTTATAGAAACAGTTCAAAGTTTAAAGTGTAGTCGAAAAATTTAAAAGCGGTTGAATGATTCGGGCCACAAAACATGGGTTAAATTATTTATGGGGTTCGCTAAGGAGGTTCAGTTCTTTGCAGGCGCGTTCCGTGAAACTTCCGCTGGGCTGCAGTTTGATTACCTGCTTGAAAGCCTCTATTGCTTGGGGTGTTTTTTGCAATGCTTTTTCGATTTTCCCGATTTGCAACCAGACACCAGGATGTTCTGGGGATATTTGTCGGGCTTTTTCTGCTTCTTTTGCGGCAAGTTCAAACTCGTTTAAGCTGAAATAGATTGAGCTGAGTTCGTAGTGTGACGGAAAATAGTCCGAATTGATCTCTATAGCCTTGAGGTAGCAGCCCAGCGCTTGCATGTTTTTATCTTGTAGGCGATAGAGATTTCCGAGATTGTGGTATGCCTTTTCCGGCGTTCGGTAGAGCTTGTTGTTGCTGGCCTCGATGAACTCCGTTTCGGCCTCCGCAAAACGTTTTTGCTGCATAAAGACGCTACCCAGAGTGTTGTGGGCTTCGGCATATTCTGGGTCTATGGCGAGGGCGGCTTTAAAGGCTGAAACCGCTTTTTCCGGTTTTTGTTCAATTAAAGCAACCATACCCTCAAGGTAAAGTGTTCGTTGGTCCTCGATTCCAGCCTCGTTTATTTTTTGTAAACCTTTTTTTACCAGGCTGTAGTTCCGGGCTTCGAATGCAATCAACAGGTTTTCGTAAAATTGATCGGATAGCTGGCGTTGGTCGGGTGGTGGGGTGTGGTTGCAGCCCAAGCAGCAGCAGATGAGATAGGTGAGAATGACAAAGGCTTTTCTCACTCCCATCTTGCGGTTTCGGTAAAAACCTTTGTATTTCACGATGAATTTCTGCATTAAACAAAAAACAGATAAGCCCTCATATCTACTCTTAAGAGTTTATTGAGGGCTGTTCCTGAAATGGTGTTAAAATTGTGACTGCACTTAATATAACGAGCCGCAGACCTTTGCGGAGCTGGTTTTTCCCGAGAGGTATTATGATTTTGCCCGGTTTCGCAAACTTAATAAGCGCTCTTCAGCCCAGGTTTTAAAAAAAGAGTTCTGGAGCAACTGGATCATGTTTTCATAGGTGGCTACAGCTTTTTCCGGCTGTCCACTTTTTTCATAGCTGAGTCCTAAAAGGATGTAGAGGTCTTCATTGATAAACCGAACAAAGCTTTATCAATGAAGACCTCTACATCCTTTTAGGACTCAGCTATGAAA
>JAGHAQ010000083.1 GCA_021161425.1 Candidatus Tharpella sp.
AACTAATATTATCAAGATTAGAATTACAACTGTTTACCGGCACACGTAAAACAAACAAACCTCCTAGAAGAAGGTGACATCATGTGGGAATACACAGATAAAGTAAAAGAACATTTTTTAAACCCGAGTAACGTCGGTGAAATCGAAAATCCAGACGGAGTCAGCGATGTCGGTTCTCTCTCATGCGGTGACGCCTTACGTTTGACCTTTAAACTCGACGACCAGGGACGTATCGCCGAGGCCAAAGTCAAAACCTTCGGCTGCGCCAGCGCCATCGCCTCAGGATCGGCTTTGACCGAAATGATGATCGGCAAAACTATTGAAGAGGCGGAAAAAATCTCCAACCAGCATATCGCCGACTACCTGGGAGGTCTGCCGAAAGAGAAAATGCACTGCTCGGTAATGGGCCACGAAGCTTTGGAAAAAGCGATCGCCTGCTATCGTGGAACCCCGATCGAAGAGAAAGAGGGAACCGTTATCTGTGAATGTTTTGGCGTAACCGACCTAGAGATTATAAAAGCGATCCAGGAAAACCGCTTGAAAACGGTTGAAGAGGTGACCAACTTCACTAAAGCCGGCGGTGGCTGTGAACGCTGCCACGACGATATCGCTAAAATCATTCTTGAGGTTCAGCACAAACCGCAACCGGAAGAAAAGCAGCAACTGACCAACATCCAGAAAATGAGAATGATCGAAGAGACCATAGAACGGGAGATTCGTCCGTCACTGCAACTCGACGGCGGCGATATCGAATTAATCGACGTCGTCGGCAATCGCGTAATGGTCGCCACTCGTGGCGCCTGCTCGACCTGCAAATCAGCGCCTATCACCTTGAAAAATCTGGTTGAAGCCAAACTCAGGGAGTTCGTCACCCACGATCTGGTGGTTGAGGAGGTCTCTAAATGAAGCCTATCTACGTAGACAATAACGCCACCACCCGGGTCGCCGAAGAAGTTTTCGAAGTGATGCAGCCCTACTTCTGCGAAATGTACGGCAACCCTTCAAGTATGCACTCGGTCGGTGGACAGGTCGGCCCCAAACTGAAAGAGGCCCGCAAGCAGGTCGCAGCCCTGCTTGGTGCCCATCCGGATGAAATTATTTTCACCAGTTGCGGTACCGAAAGCGACAGTACTGCGGTTCATGCTGCCCTGGCAACCGATCCCGGCAAACGCCATATCGTTACCAGCCGGGTGGAACATCCGGCCATCGGCTCTCTCGTAAGCTCTTTAAGCAAACAAGGTTACCACATCACCGAAATCGCGGTTGACGGCGACGGCTGCCTCGACATGGGAACTCTTGAAGAGAGTCTGACATCGGACACTGCCATGGTCTCGATCATGTGGGCTAACAACGAGACCGGGGTTATCTTTCCGGTTGAAGAGATTGCTCAGATGTGTCGGCAACGAGGCATCACCTTCCACACCGACGCCGTCCAGGCGGTCGGCAAACTGCCCATCAACTTAAGCGACAGTGCTATCGACATGCTCTCAATCTCCGGGCATAAACTGCATGCCCCGAAAGGGGTGGGAGCTCTATATGTGCGCAAGGGAACCAAATTCTCCCCCTTCATGATCGGTGGCCATCAGGAAAAAGGGCGCCGGGCTGGAACTGAAAACGTTCCCGGAATTATTGCTCTGGGCAAAGCCTGCGAACTGGCAGGCCAGAATATGGAGGAAGAGAACACCCGGGTCAGAGAACTGCGTGACCGCCTTGAGACCGAACTCACCAAACGCATCCCTGACGCCAAAATCAACGGCACCATCAAGCAGCGCACCCCGAATACCAGCAATATCAGTTTTGCCAATATTGAGGGCGAAAGTATCCTCTTAATGCTTAATGAGTTCGGCATCTGTGCATCATCTGGTTCGGCCTGTACTTCGGGCTCTCTCGAACCCTCCCATGTCATGCGGGCGATGGGCGTACCTTTCACTATGGCGCACGGCTCGATCCGTTTCAGCTTAAGTATCTACAACAGCAAAGAGGATATTGACGAGATCATCAAACAACTGCCGCCAATTGTTGAACGGTTGCGCATATTATCACCTTTTTCTTAATTCGGCGACGGATTAAGAATAGTCCTCAGTTGTCGGTTGTCAGTCTCCAGGATTTTACTGACCATTAAAAAACAGGAGGTTTTTGGGGCCATGTCAGAGAACCAACTTTCCGAACATTGTCAAAATCCGGCCATCCACCTTGACCGACGCCGCCATGAGCTACATAAAGTTGCCAATCAACTGACCAAAACCTGCCTCAGTGGCGAATGTTTTGAGCATCTGGCGCCGCAACCGATCCCTTTACGCGATGAAACCATCCGAATCATCAAAAAGACCCGCAACATCCTCTTTCCCGGCTACTTCACACAGACCCTAATCGATCCGGTAAACCTCAAATACTATCTCGGCCAGGAACTTTCTGAACTCCATGAGATGCTCGGCAACCAGATCATTCTGGCGATTCGCCACGACTGCCTGCGCTATCATGACAGTTGCGTAAACTGTGAGGAACGCGGCCTTGATGCGGCTGCCGACTTC
>JAGHAQ010000010.1 GCA_021161425.1 Candidatus Tharpella sp.
TAAAGAGTGTCATGAAGAGCAGTTTGAGTCATTTGCCAAGGGTAAACATAACTTTGGCTGGACTTCTCTGAATGCTTTGCCGATTACTCATGTCGAGCCCGATGAGCTGATGGAAGGTGGTCGTGGTTGTGGTGGTTGTCACAATATGGGTATCAAGACGGAAGCCCAGAAGAAAGAGCAGATTGCAAAAGGTTATCGTTACCAGAATAACTCTTGTGATGAGTGTCATACCCGGCATAGTTTTTCGAAAAAGGAAGCCTTAGATCCTAAGGCATGTCAACAGTGTCATATGGGTTACGATCATCCTCAATGGGAGATGTGGAGCAGTTCTAAGCACGGTAGTCGCTGGCGGTCTAAACAAGACGGAAACCTGCCCGAAGGTGCTCCGGCACCGACCTGTCAGGATTGTCATCTGGCCAACGGTACGCATGAAAATCGTACAGCTTGGGGTTTTCTGGGCGTGCGCCTGCCGCTGCCCGAAGATAAACAGTGGGCTGCCGACCGGGTTGTTATTCTCAAGGCTTTAGGGGTTTTAGATCCTAACACCGGCGAACCTACGGCTCGTCTGCCTGTGGTCGTTTCTGTCGATATGGTTCGGGCGACCCAGGAAGCCTGGCAGATCGAACGTGATAAAATGATTAAAACCTGTAGCCAATGTCACGCCAAAAGCTATGGCAAGACCCAGCTTGAGATGGGCGATGCGATGATGCAGAAAGCCGATCGCCTTCTGGCTCAGGGCATTGAGATTGTCGCCGATCTTTATAAAGATGGCATCCTGAAGAAACGTGGTGCGCAGGCTTTTGCTTATCCTGATTTCCTCTATTTCTTGAGGACGGATTACAGTGCCGCTTCCGGCGATAGCTATAAGGATCTGCCGGCAGGGATGGAAAATATTGAACAGGTGTTGTTCGAGATGTATATGAAACATCGGATGCGGACCTATCAGGGCCAGTTCCATGTCAATCCTGATTATGCCTACTGGTATGGCTGGGCGATGATGACCAAAGACCTTGGTAAGATTCAGTCCGAGGCTAAAAAAATGCGCGCCCTGTATGAGCTGAAGAAGAAATAGCGCTTGCATCGTGGTTAGTTTATAAACTAGAAAGGGGCACCATTTCGGCGCCCCTTTTTTAGTTGTAAAAAATCGTCATTCCGGCGGAAGCGGGAATCCAGTTATTTGTATGAAACTTTTCGATACCCACTGCCATTTGACCGATCCACCTTTGGCCAAAGATCTTGATGGTGTGTTGCAGCGTGCCGTAAGTTCGGGGGTTGAGGGCTTCATAGTTCCCGGTTACGATCTTGTTTCCAGCCGCACTGCTTGTCGTCTGGCGTCCGCCAACCCCTCAATTTATGCCGCTATAGGTCTCCATCCCGCCTGGCTGACTCCGGCAAGTAACTTTTCTCCGGAATCTTTCCGTCAACTTGCCCGCTTGCGGATTCCGGTTGCCATCGGCGAGATCGGGCTTGATTATGCCCTTAAGGATTATTCGGTGCTACCACAGACAGAAGTTTTAAGAGCCCAACTGGAGCTGGCGACTATCTTGTCATTACCGGTCATCATTCACTGTCGCCGTGCTTTTGAACCACTTTTTCTGATTTTGAGGGAATTTTCCGGGGTTGTAGGGGTTCTGCATGCCTATGGCGGCGGTCCGCAGCTGGCGGAGAAATTTCTTTCTCTGGGCTATTACATCGGTTTTGGCGGAGGATTGACCCGGCCCCAAGCCCGTAAGGTTCGGGAAACAGCTTTAATGGTGCCGGCCGACCGTATTCTGCTGGAGACCGATGCCCCCTATATCGGTTCTCATACGGTCGCTAAGGGGAAGTCGGAGCCTCGGGATGTGTTGGCGGTGGCCTTGGCTTTAGCCGGTTTGCGAAGTTGGGAGCTCGCGGAAACGGCGGCCCTGACGATGGCTAATGCCTCGCGTCTTTTCAACTTAAAGGAAAGGATTTAATGATGGCACAGGATTTTTCTTCAGCGGCTTTTTCTCGGCTTGAATTGCTTTTTGGCGGGGCTGATCTAAAACACCTGGCCAATGCCCATGTTGCGATTGTCGGTTTGGGCGCGGTTGGTTCTTTTGCCGCAGAGGCTCTGGCCCGAACCGCCGTCGGCCATCTCACCCTGATCGATTTTGATCTGATCGGTGAAACTAATATCAACCGCCAGCTTTTTGCCCTGCATTCAACCACCGGTAAAGCCAAGGTCAAGGTGGCAGCAGCCCGGCTGCGTGATATCAATCCCGAAATTGAGCTTGATTGCCGGCAGACCTTTTACCACCACGATACTGCCGCCGAGCTTTTAGAGGGGAAAAAATTTGATTTTTTGATTGATGCGATTGATGGGGCGGCCCCGAAACTTGATCTTATCAGAAATTGTCTGGGCCGTAAGATCAACTTTATCTCGGCCATGGGGGCCGCCGGCCGCAGTCGGCCGACCCTGGTTGAGATTAAAGACTTGCTTTTGACCAGTGGCTGCCCTCTGGCTCGGGTCATGCGCAAACAGTTGCGCCGGGAGGGGGTGAAAAAAGGTGAGGTGACGGTTGTCTACTCACCGGAACCGATTGTTGTCGAATCGTGTGATCCTGAATCTTATGAAGAAAAGGAGCGAGAAGAGTTTTTCCAACGTGGCCGTCGCCGTCGTATCCAGCCCAGTGCTATCTTTATGCCCGGAGTCTTCGGTTTGATAGCCGCCCAGTATGCAGTTGATGAGATTTTGAAAAAATAATGGCGCATGGCTTGAGATCTTAAGCCTTTAATTCGAGCTTGTTCTTTAAATTTCTTTGTTTCATTATTGAGAGAGCTTTTAATTTCACTCCACTCCTGACATACTCCCGAATTTTCACCCAACAAGAAGATGCTAAGCAGGCAGAATAAAAATGTGGTAAAAACTGAGGCTCTATGTTGCTTTCGCATTGGTTTTCCCTTGTCGGGTCAAAATATTTACGTTTTTCTTTGTGAATTGCTACTCGAAAAGAATACTCTCAATGCCTAATATTGTTGCAGAACGATGCATGATTGTGTCGCAAGTGATCAGTTTGTCAGCGTGATCCCAACCGCAGGCAAGATGTAAAGCGTCTAGAGTCCTAAGCGATGTTTTCCTGCTAGATAACCATTTTTCAGCTTGGCTAAAATGTGAGGGTGTTTATCTGATAACACATAAAAAGCCCGGAATTGAGATCTTTGTTGAAAGTGTTTTCCAGCAGATTTGCTTGGATATCACTAAGTTCCCCCATCCGTACCCAACGAGCAACAGCAGAGGTAAATTCAACTTTTGTAAGATTACTGATTAATATCGGTGGCTTTAAAGATGTCAACAAGTTTTCGACTTGTTGACTCATGTTCTCTTCCCGGTAATAAGGCAGTAATGCGCTTGTATCAATATAGTAAAGTTCAACCTCGCTCATTTCGCATCTCACAAATCATTTTGGAACCGGCTGTATGGCTTTTTTGCAACTTAGCTCTAAACTTAGATCGGTCGGGAAAACAGAGTGGTTGTATTTCACCTTCGTGAATTTTTGACAATTTGGCAATAGGTTTGTTCCGTCGAGTGATAACAAACTCTTCACCAGCAGTTACGGCGTCGAGTATTTGACCAATATGCTGTCGTGTTTCCCGCACATTTACTTCAGGCATAAAACACCTCTTCTCACGTGAGTTACCTTAGTTACCTTTAAAGGATTGCAACTTAGTACAGCCTTAGGTGTACACGTTCGCAATGTACATGTCAATAGTTTTAGTGAATGAGAATTGATGAAACTCAGTAAATTCTGGGGGACATAGCTCGATTCTCCGCAGGAAGTCGGGATTGAGTCCCCTGAATTTGCGGGTAATTCCGTTTAGGGCTTAGCAGATTACGGATACTCCATACTTGGCAAATAATGGATCTGTAGTTATGACTTTTAATTTATGTATTTCCGCTGTTGCGATAATGAATCTGTCGCATGGATCTGAGTGAATTGCGGGTAATTGGGTTGAGCGAATACATATCTCCAGATTAAGTGGTAGAATATGCAGATCATGATGGTCAACTATAACCTTGAACCAGTCTGCGGGGCCGGCCGGGAGAAACAATTTACCTTTATGGTGTTTAATGCCGATTTCAAAACCACTTATAGCGGAAACGTAGACGACGGCTTCATCGTTGATCTGCTTGCATACTTCTGCGGAAAGTTTCCCTCCTCCCTGGGCCAGCCAGAGCAACGCACAGGTGTCAAGCAACATTAGATCGTTTCTCCCGTCCATTCATCTTTGGATAGAGGTTCAGTCGGATCATAATCGATTTTAATTTTACTCATAACTGAATGAGGCTGTAAACGATTTTTACATTTATGAGGAACCAGATCGGCAATAGGTTTTCCATATCGACAAATCAAAACCTCTTCTCCTGTTTTTTCTATTTTTGTCAGCAAAGACGATAAATTCGTTTTTGCTTCATGGATATTTACGACAAGCATATAGCTCCACCTTGCTTAATGGTTGATGAAATGACCTAGTCTTTCTTAGTCTAACAGACTAAGTTTAGAAAGTAAAGATTTGTTATGAAAAACCGGGGTCACTAAAGTTTGGCGGAGGTAATTGGACTGTTTACATCACCCCAGTGCTTTCAGCAATAAAAAGCCGCCGATCAGTAAAAAACCGATTCCGGCGGCGATATGCAGCGTCTTTTCACTGATGAATTGGGAGAGCAGGTGACCGGCTAAGACCCCGATCGCGGTGGCCGCGATCAGGGCCAAAGAGGCCGCCAGGAAAATAGTCAGTTTACTGTTCCCCCGGTCAGTGGCAAAGAGCATCGTGGCGAGTTGGGTTTTATCACCGAGTTCGGCTAGAAAGACGGTGACAAAAACCGTAAAAAAAATTTTTGGATTCATGAGAACTGAATTTCTGAAAAAACATTTGACAATTTAATTGTTGTTAATTTTCGCTGCTCTCACGCCAGTAAACCCCACCACTTTTAGTTATTCCCGGATTTTCCTGGGCTATCGATATGATGGCACCGGTACTGGTTTGCAAAAATGAGCGTGAGCCTTTCTCTTTTCCTGAATGAATATTGGGTGTAGTTGAATAACCTTTACCGGCTCGTATACGATACACAACTTTGTTGGCGGCGTCAATTCCGCCGGGATAGTCCTTGGTTAACAAAACTCCCTTCCAGTAAGCGGTCCCGGTTTTATAATGCAGGGCGTAGAGGTAACTCTCTCCCTCCGAAGCGCAAAGGTCGTTGTCGGGTACAAAAGTTGAGAACGTAACGATATCACCCAGGATTGCAGCCTGACCTAAATTTCGTTCACCGCTGGTCGCAAAATTACGATACCAGCCACTATAACTTGAGGTAATATCATTCATCAAGGTGGAAAAACTGGTGTTATCCTGGTCGGTAATCTCGATGCTGCTGACATTTTTTAAAGTCGTAGCTTTGGCTCCAACTGTCGCATATGTCATGTTGCCGGAGGCATCGACCGGTTCCTTGATGCCGTAAAAAGCATTCTGATAGGAGAAGTAGGGAGCCTCACGATCCAGGGTGCTCCAAAAACGTCCGGTGCCGAAATAGACCCAGAAACGACCGACGTCATCTTGGGCTACTGAAAGAGCAGTGTTGATGTGTTGGTGGTCGCTGCCGGTACTGTTGGGGTTAAAAAACAATGCTTTTGTCCAGAGAGTGGGGTTTTCTTCCGGGCTGCCGTCGGCTTTAATGGTCTTTATCCTAAAGACCTGGCCTTCCAGTCAGGCGCCGCAGCCGTCGCTGGCAATATATATCGCTTCTCCCGTCCATTCACGCTTTAAGGGGTCGGCCGGACTTTCGGTCGTTGCAAGGTCGAAGTCAACCGCAATCGGGTTAGCTGTAAAGGAGTGGCCATCCATTGCAAATGTATGGGCAACAGTGCCGTCAGCGGCATTGAGGACATAAAGACTTGCGGTTCTGTTACTGCCGCCGTAAGAGGTAAAATTAATTCCATCATCCTTGCGAGTGGCTTCATAATCTACCGGTCCCGAACCGATTATGATGAACCATTTGCTGCCCACCCGAATCGGGGTTGGATAGCAGGTGGAAAACCCCAAATTACTATTTTTGAAAGACCAGAGTAGTCGGGGTGGTGATTCCGGGTCGGTAATATCCAAAGCGAAGTAGACGGAGCTAAACTCAAGATCACAAGTGCCGTTATTGTCAGTGTCAACCCCGATAGGGCCGCCGCCCAGACGGAGCCCGCCGATCAAAATGGTTCCCCAACCGTTGGGATGATCACTGTCTAACGGGGTGACCCCATCCGCCTGGAAAAAGATTCGGGCATCAAAGATTCGAGGTTTCAGGTCAACATAGTAGACATGGACGTTTTCACTTAAAGGTTCTTTGAGCCATTTTAGATGAGGAAGAACCGCGTTGGGAACATAACCCCAGAGTTCAGCCCCTAAAGCGAAAGCGGTTTTGCCGGTGTCGGGGATCCAGGCGCCACCGGACCAGGTCAGGGGACGGTTAAGAAATGATTTCGTCTCCTGATCATAGAAACCGCCGTTGAAAGCATGGAGCATGCCGTCATTGGCACCGGTGTAGACCACGATGCGGCGTTTAAGGTATTGTTTTTTGAAGCTTAAGTACGATTCATCCTGGTAAAGTAAGTCGTAATTTTCGGCAGGTCTGGAGACCACCGTCGGGGTTGAATGGACAATATCGCCCAAGCGGTAAACGGTATCGTCGGTTCCGTCTCCGTCGGTATCCAGGGTGCGGTCGCGGTAGGCAATACCACCTACGGTTTGAGTCAGTCCCTCTTCGCCGCGGATGAAACTGATAATATTTTGAGCTTCGGCAATCGTTTCGGCCTCAGTGTAACCGGTCTCTGCGGAGTTTAAGAAAAAATAGTTGTCATTGGCGCTGTCGTTGACAAATCCCGGAGTAAAATCCATGATTTGCGTACTGTCGACATTGTTGATGGAAACGGGGCTGCCGGTATCAATATAATCGGTAAAAATATATCTTTGAAAAGGAGTCGGGTTGTTTGAGAAGGAGCGCTGGGTTGTAGTGTCAAGCGTTATATCCTTCAACATTGAGTGTGCATCCCAAAGAAAATTGATGTTCTCCATTTCAACATTAGTTTGTACCGGGGTTGATGTATCGGGATCGTAGGGAGGATCGTAACGTTCGCCTTTGGCGGATTCCGGATCAAAAAGGATGATTTTGTCACTATCTTCATCAAGAGTAGCATTACTGTTGCTGTCTTCACGCATGTTACCCATTGAATCGATTAGGAGCGAATGAATATTGCCATACCATTTGACGGTGTTGGCAGTTAGTGGTTCGGCTTCTGATTCGGTAAAGAAAACCGCTTGATAAACTGCCCCTTCGCCACTTTGCGAGCTGGAGATAACTGAAACTGCAGTACCCGAAGCGGTACGGCTCAAGATATCGGCAATTGCCCGCATTATCTGTTGTTCCATCTGAGCACCGTCTTGAGCTTCAAAATAGGTGTCCGGGATGTTGTCACCATCGACGTCCCATTCCGGATCGCCGACGAAAGCGGTCGGGTCACTGTCGCTGGTTGATCCGCCGGTATCGCCATCTTTGTTTAAGTCGATGAACCCGCCGGCCCGGGCTGCTTTCATCATTTCA
>JAGHAQ010000085.1 GCA_021161425.1 Candidatus Tharpella sp.
AATTATCCTCTCTTTTTCGTCCGCTACCCCGTTCTCAAAGATCTTGAGCATGGTTGATGAGAGCTCTTCTAAAGGCAGTTTTAATTCCCTTCTGATTCTTTCCTGATAGGCCATAACCATTAAGTAGTCAGCATTTGATGCCGCCAGGGACTCTTTAGTACAGGCAAACCAGTTCCGTCCCCAATCAGCATTGTATAGAAGTTCATAATGGATATTCTGGGCGCAGATGAGATCCGGTTTTAAGGAGCGGCAAGTAGTAAAGATTTCATTGGCAAGATGTTGTAGTTTCAAAGCCTGTTGTTGGCGCCAACTGTAAAAAGGAGCTTTGTAAGCGGTGATTTCAGTGTGTGGTCTATCGGTAATCCGGTAAATATTTTTTGGATCCGGAAAGATGGTGTCGTTTACCTGTTCAAAACCCTGGTTGTGCCTGAGGATCAGGTCATCTTGTAGGAGAATGCCGTCAATCGGATATACTGCCAGATCTTCATATAGTTGTTTGAGAAAAACTATATTTTCAAGAGCTTGAGGATCAAGAAGATTGTTTTCTCGGCTGATTGTGCCTTGGTCTTCATCAAAGCTCAAGACTTGTGGTCTTAAGCTGCGGTCGTAGTTGGCTTTCAAGGTTGTCATCCAGGCGAAGATCTTGAGCCCGGTTCGATGTGCGCTTTTGCAGGCCGGAGTCAAGATGTCGGCGATTACCGGGGCCTGGTCGGTGTTGAAATAGACTCCTTCACGGTTTTGTTTGCGGGCGGGATTTTTTACAAGGTTATGGAAACGATCGCCATGATTATGAAAGACTCGCAGGATGACGGTATTGTAACCCAGTTCTTTAAGTGTCTTAAAATAGTCCTCGCAGGTTCTCCAATTGTCGCCTTCGAGGACCGATATCTGGGCTCCGATTAGAGGTTTTCGAGATTCTGTCACAGCCTCAGAGAGGGGGGCGAAGGTTGAGATAAGCAGTGTAGTTATGATAATAGAAAGGAGGTTTTTACGCATCAGGAGACTTACCAATGAAGTTTAGTTCAAAAATGTCAAAAGATTTTTCAGAAAAAGCGGAAGAAAATGACCAGATATCCCAGCCGGAATTTGTTACATGCAATATTCTAACCAGACAGCACCGGATATGAGTAATCTTTTTGGTTCCGGTTATGCCAGGTCAAGAAAATAGTTCTGTAGCGAGTTCCTGCAAGGTTGAGATCTCTTTTAAACGATGAATACTAGTTGTTTGTGAAGAGAGGTTACCTTGCGGTACAATGATCTTTTTAAAGCCGAATTTCAAGGCTTCACTCAAACGTTGATCGAGCATGTTTACGCGCCTGATCTCTCCGGTCAGTCCGACTTCACCGATAACTAATGTTGTTGTCGGTATAACCTGATCCAAATGGCTTGAAAGGATGGCGGCGATCAGGGCCAGGTCGATGGCTGGTTCGATAACCTTCAAACCGCCGACGATGTTAAGAAAAATATCTTTATTGCTGAAATTAAGCCGTAGGCGTTTCTCCATGATGGCGATCATTAATGCGGCCCGGTTACGGTCGATACCCAGGGTAGTGCGGCGCGGGATGCCGCCGGAGACGGCGGCACTGACCAGGGCCTGAATTTCGGTTAGGATCGGCCGTGAGCCTTCAATCGTGGCACTGACCAGAGAACCGGCCAGATTCTGCGGTCGTTCATTGAGAAAGATACTGGAGGGGCTGTCGACTCCAACGAGCCCGCTGCCGGTCATCTCAAAGACGCCAATCTCATTGGTCGAGCCAAAGCGGTTCTTGACGGCCCTTAAAATGCGGTAAGGATATTGGGTGTCGGATTCGAAATAGAGAACCGTATCGACCATATGCTCAAGGAGCTTGGGCCCGGCGATAGCTCCATCTTTAGTGACATGACCAATGATAAAGATCGGAGTATTTGTCAGTTTGGCGATCTTGACCAGGTGGGCTGCAGTTTGTCTGATTTGGCTGGTTGTGCCGGGAGGGGATTTAATCTCCGGACTGTGGCAGGTCTGGATTGAGTCGATAACCAGGGTCTTTGGTTTGAGCCGACGAAAATGATTAATAATCTCTTCGATGCCTGAGGCGGCCAGGAAGTAGAGATGTTCATTATTAATACCCATACGTCGGCTGCGCATCTTGCTTTGTCCCGGAGATTCTTCTCCGGAAACGTAGAGTGTGATTTGTTCAGGCGTGCTCAGCCGGTCGAGGATCTGGAGCAATAAGGTCGATTTGCCGATACCGGGATCACCGCCCACCAGTACGACTGAGCCAGTGACCATGCCGCCCCCTAAAACCCGGTCAAATTCACCGATGCCGGTAGCTTGACGAGGTTGTTCACTTTCGTCAATGTCGCTTATCGGGATCGGTTGTGCAATCTCCCCCAGTTCGGTGATAGCCGCGATCATCTGCGGGGTTTCATGACCATCTGCTGATGCGGCTTCGGGTGGAGCCTCTTGCATGGTGTCCCACTCGTTGCAGCCGGGACATTTACCTAGCCATTTGGCGCTCTGGTAGCCGCATGAAGTACAGAAAAAGGAGGTTTTATTTCTCTTGGCAACCAAAATGGATGATTTCCTTAAAGTTAAAATTGGGATGACAAAGTAAAATGTTCAGCTACGAGGCGCCCGAAACCTGAGGAATTAGGCGTACAGATAGTACGCCGCAGTGACGAAGGTTGAAGGGGAGCGAAGTAGGTGGGCATTTTACTTTGTCATCATGCCTTGCGGTGGTAATGGATATTTAAGAGGATGCTGATTAAAGCCAGCGAGGTAAGCATCGAGGTACCACCATAACTGAAAAGAGGTAGAGGGATACCGACTACCGGCATAAGCCCTGAAACCATGCCGATATTGATGGTGACTTGCCAGAAGAAGGTGGCCGCAATGCCACTCGCCAGATAGCTGCCGAAGGTGTCCCGCGCTTCCATGGCGATATTTAAAGCTCGGAAAAGAAAGGCGAAATAGAGAGCCAGCAGGATGATGGTTCCTAAAAAACCCCATTGTTCGGCGTACGCTGCAAAAATAAAATCAGTATGCTGTTCGGGCAGAAAGTGAAGGGTATTTTGGGTTCCTTTGAGAAACCCTTTGCCAAAGAGTTTGCCGGCCCCGATTGCAATCTTCGATTGGGCAATATGGTAGCCGGATCCTAAAGGGTCATTCTCCGGGTTGATAAAAGTCAGAACTCGTTGACGTTGATAGTCATGCAGGAAATGCCACCCTCCAAAAGCCGCAGTCAAGGCGCTGATGGTGATTGTGATGATTGTTCCTCTAGTGATGCCGGCAATGAAAATAACAACCCCGGATATCAAAATGATGAGCATAGTGGTGCCCAGATCGGGTTGTTTGAGAATCAGGAAGCTGGGTAAGGCGACAATTACGACCGGGGTCAACAACTCTTTCAGGTTGTAGGGGGGGGGCAGGCGTCGACCACTGAGATATCGAGCCAGAGCAAGAATTACTGTGAGCTTGGCGAATTCCGAGGGCTGCACATTCATGCCGCCAATTGAGAGCCAGCGAGTCGCTCCCATGTGCTTGCTACCAGCTACTTCTACCGCCAGTAACAGCAGCAAACCAAACCCGTAGAGGGGGTAGGCAGCCTGGTATAGGTAGTTGTAGTGAAAAATGAAAAGCCCGCCGCCGACGATCAGAGCGATACTGAACCAGGTAGCTTGCCGGCGGCAGTAGGCTGTTAACCAACCCCCGGCTTCAGGGTTGTAGGTGGTGCTGTAAATTGTGAGAAGTCCCAAGGCCACCAGGAGAAAGGTCAACCCCAAAGTCAGGTAATCGAAATCATGGAGACGGTTGCGATCGAGAGGTAGCTCGGTCAGGTGACTTTTCGACAAGGAGGCGAACTCATCCGAGTTGGCGTCGATTAAGGGCGGGCGGTGCGGAGTTTGTCGGGAGAAGGTCATAAATTCTAGTTGCTGGCTGATTGAATTTTGAACGGTTAACTTTGAACCGATTTCAAGAGGTTATTGTTTAAGTTTGTTAAGATAAAATTCGATTGCCTGGCGAGCTATTGGCGCAGCGGTTGATCCGCCATGACCACCATGCTCAACCAGAACCGCTATCGTAATCTCAGGGTCGTTGTAAGGGGCAAAGGCGGCAAACCAGGCGTGATCGCGAAAACGCCAGGGAATATCTTTTGAACCTTTTAAATCCTCAAGACTTTGTTTGATGACTTGGGCGGTACCGGTTTTCCCGGCCATTTCACACCCTTCGATAGTGATCCGGTATTTAAAAGCGGTACCGCGTTTGTTGTTTACCACTTGCCAGAGGGCCTTACGTATGGCCTGCATATGGTGGTCGCTGATTTCAACCCGAGTGCCAACAGCTCTTGAGGAACGACTCTGATTGCTGCTGGAGTCGAGTGGTTCATTTTTTTCTTTAACCAGATGTGGCTTATAGTAGGTTCCTCCATTTGCAAAAACGGTGTACATGGCAGCAATCTGTAAGGGGGTAGTCGTCAGATAACCCTGGCCGATGCAGATTGCAATTGTATCACCCGTATACCATTGATCATGGACATTTTTCAACTTCCATGATGAGCTCGGCAAAAGACCGCTTTTCTCTTCCGGTAGTTCTACGCCGCAGGTTTGCCCGAGACCGAACTGGGCTCCGTAGGCGGCGATCCGGTCGATGGCAATCCGAGTAGCCAGGTTGTAATAATAAACATCACAGGACTCCTTGAGGGATCGATACAGGTCGACGTTGCCGTGGCCATATCGGTTCCAGCAGCGAAAACGGGTATTGCCTAGAGTCATGGCGCCGCTACAGGAAAAAGAAGTTTGTGGAGTAATAATCTGATCTGTCAGGGCAACGGCGGCGATCAATGGTTTGATGGTAGAGCCGGGAGGGTAACAGCCTTGAATTGGGCGGTTTTGCAGGGGGTGCAGGGGGTCGCTGTTGATCTTTTGCCAGTCTTTGGTGGAGATACGGGTCGCAAAAAGGTTGTTCGAGAAGGAAGGGGTGCTGACCAGGGCTAGGATTTCACCGTTTTTCGGATTGATTGCAACCAGGCTTCCGACATTAGTACCCATCAGCTCAAAGGCGTGTTGTTGGAGATCAATATCAATGGTTAGTTCAAGGTTTTTGCCGGATTGGGCCGGTTGTATGGTGTAGGCGGAAAGTTCCCGGCCGCGAGCATTAACTTCGACTTGGCGTTGGCCATCCTCGCCGCGTAGATATTCTTGGTAGCGGGCTTCGATGCCTGAGCGTCCAACCAGGTCGTCCCGGGCGTAACTTTTATAGGCCGGCAGTTCAAGTTCCCGATTATTAACAAATCCCAGATAACCGATAATATGCGAACAGACTTCATCGTATGGATATTCTCGTATGGGCTCGGTTTCAATAAGGATGCCGGGT
Organism: Candidatus Tharpella sp.; assembly: GCA_021161425.1. Taxonomy (GTDB): domain Bacteria; phylum Desulfobacterota; class Anaeroferrophillalia; order Anaeroferrophillales; family Tharpellaceae; genus Tharpella. The sequence goes on from JAGHAQ010000085.1 coordinate 5,354, forward strand.
AGTTCGAATTTGCGGGCTTCGACTCGGGCCAGTTCATTGGGGTTGAGATTCTTTTTTAAGGTGAGTGGTTGGTGGCGGGCACAGCTTGGGGTTTTTTGGTAGAGATTCACGATTGTATCGGTGTCAAGACCGTCGATTTGGGAGGTCAAAAGATCTGCAACTTCTTCTATTTGGTCAATGCTTTCAGGGATCAGTTGGAGGTTAAAGCCGAGAGAATTGTCAGCCAGAATTTCTCCGTTGCGATCGGTAATAATTCCTCTTAAGGCCCGAATTCTTCTGGTTCTGATGCGGTTGTCTTGTGATTTTTGATTATAATATTCGCCCTGAACTATCTGCAAGTACCAGAGCCTTAAAGTGATGCCGGCGACTATAAGTCCCATGACAATCATGATCACGCGACCATTGGCGGCAATCTGTTCTCGCTTGCTTTTTTTACTATTATCTACATTTGCCATAAGAAGGGGGTTAGGCAGAGATGCTGTTGGGGTTGGTTGGCCAATGTTTTTTCTGAAGGGAGTTCAGAAAAAACAGGATGGGGATTGCAAACAGGGTTGTCGTGGCGGCCCCGCCGAACGCTATTAAGATGGTGCCTGAAAAGAGCTGGGGAGAGGTCATTGTGATGCCTAGAAAAAGCGTTATGAGGAGTTTTCCAATGCCGGCAAAAACAGCTTGTGGAAAGATATGGTTCATGAAGATAGTTTGATTAAGGCGGCAACCGAGAAGGAAGATGAAAAGATGGCAAAGGGGTTGCAAGATGCCGGGAGAACTGCTGAAGAGGGAAGTAACCAAAGCGATTCCGACAGCGGCCAGCAGTGAGCGTCCGCCCGGCGGACATGGAGTTAGAAAAATAATTAGTACTAGGTTGAGATCAGGTGTAAAAATGGCCGGCACTCCAAGGTTCGGAAATAAACTTGATTCAATGGCGGTCATGATGAAAGCCGCAAAGGTAAAAAAGAGGGGTGAAAAAAGAGCCAGAGTATTCATGTTTTTAATTCTTTTTTAAGAGTTGGGCGGTGAGGGGATGACATAGACCTCCTCGATAGTGTTGAGATCAAATTCTGGTTTTACATTGATCGTCTGACTTAACCCGTTGTGGCATTGCGTAGTAGTGACAACGGTGCCGACGGTTATTCCTTTGGGGAATATATTGTCAAGGCCGGAGGTGATCAGCCGGTCGCCGACTTTGACGTCGGCGGTGCGTTGCAGGTAGGCTAGTTGGCAGAACTTGTTGCCGGTGCCTTGCAAAGTGCCGCGAATGCGGTTTCTCTGGATAATGACATCGCAAGCACTGTTCTGGTCTACCAGCAACAGGACTTTGGCAGATCGCGGCCCACAGGCAATAATTCGACCGATAACGCCGCCGGTGGTGAAAACTGGGTTGTTGACTTTAAGATTCTGATTGGATCCACAGTCGATGATCAGGATATGAGAGAGATTATCGGTCTGGCGGCCGATAACGTGAGCCGCTATGCCTTGGGTTAGGGTGTCGTGTTGCTTTTTGAAATTTAGGAGCTTGTGCAGACGCAGGTTTTCGAAATGTGTTTCCTCGAGTTGCGCCAGGCGATTTTTTATGAGAGCAAGGTCTTTTTCCAGTTGATGGTTTCTCTCTTTTACGCCGACCAGCTTGATGTAGCTGTCAAAGAGTTTGCCGCCGGTTGAAAAGGTCAGATCAATACCTTTCTGGATTGGGTAGGTCATGGCTAGGGTCGCACGTTCGGCAATGTTGAGCAGGCTACCTCCTTTTTGCAAGCCGAAACTGATGCAGAGGGTAAAGAAGGTGAAGACCAGTGCCAGGCTAAGCAGCCATGGCAGGCGGCGGCTGAAGGCGGTCATGATAATCTCGTTGAAAGTTGTTGTCTATTGGAAAATTATTATCTATTCGCTTTGGGTGACTTCTCGTAAAAGTTTTAAATTATCCAGAACCATGCCGGAGCCGCGGACAACGCAGGTCAAAGGATCCTCAACCACGGTTATCGGTAATCCGGTTTCATGACGCATCAAGGTGTCGAGGTTGCGTAGCAGAGCCCCGCCACCGGTCAGCATGATGCCTTTATCAACTATGTCAGCAGCCAGTTCTGGGGGGGTTCTCTCAAGTGCAACTCGGACTGCGTCAAGGATGGCGTTAACCGGTTCGGTCAGGGCTTCGCGGATCTCTTCGGAATTGATCTCCAGTACCTGGGGAACCCCGGCGACTGTGTCACGGCCTTTGATGGTCATGGTTTCGGGTTCATCCAGGGGGGTGGCGGCACCGAGCTCAATTTTTATCTGCTCAGCCATACGTTCGCCGATCAGCATGTTATATTTGCGACGGATATATTGGGTGATGGACTCGTCTATCTTGTCCCCTCCAACCCGTACTGAACGGGAGAAGACGATGCCGGCCAATGAAATAACCGCTACCTCGGTGGTTCCGCCGCCAATGTCAACGACCATGTTGCCGGTCGGTTCGGTAATCGGTAAACCGGCACCAATACCGGCCGCCATCGGTTCTTCGATAAGATACACTTCACGGGCACCAGCCGATTCCGCCGACTCCTTGACGGCCCGCCTTTCTACTGGGGTGATACCTGAAGGGACGCAGATGACGGTTCGTGGACGCACCCATTTTTTGCGCTTATGAACTTTGGTGATAAAGTGACGCAACATCGCTTCAGTGACTTCAAAGTCGGCAATAACTCCATCTTTCATGGGGCGAATGGCGACAATATTGCCTGGCGTACGGCCGAGCATAAGTTTGGCTTCGGTACCGACTGCCAGAACTTTTTTGGTTCCGTTTGGGAGGCTCTGGACGGCAACGACTGAAGGCTCATCGATGATTATCCCTTTCCCTTCAACGTAAACCAAGGTGTTGGCTGTACCAAGGTCGATTGCCAGATCGCTGGAAAAGAGACCAAAGAATGAACTGAACATTTATGAAACTCTCTAAATTTATATTATTGCTGTTGAAAATAATTAAAAAACGGTGACGAAAGCAAACATTATATGAATGCAGCTTCAACTATTATGAATTTATCCAAGCTAAAAACAAACAGCTATTTTTCGGTTAAGAAAATTTAATCTTTAAGAGCTCCATTATTCTAACAGGGAACCAAGGAAAATTCAAGAAAAATAAATGGTTCCGGACTCTTTAAGGAAAAAAAGAGTCGCGACCAAAAAAATATAAAAACGTTCGATTTCTGTACCATAAAAAGCTGACTTGACTCCGGCATACGGATGGATTACATCTCTTGAAGTTATCTTATTTATGGGTTCAGGTTGACTTTTATGATGATCCGGCAATACGATAAATATTTCACTGAGTCTTTAAGGGTTGTGCAGATATGACTTCATTGCAGTTGCCGGATGAGTTCTGGCTCGAGGATACAGCTCTTGATGAAGATTCTGAGGAGGCCCGGCATGTCTATAGTGTCTCCCAGCTATCCAGTGATATCCGCTTGATTTTAGAGGATAATTTTACTTCGGTCTGGGTCGAAGGCGAAATCTCAACGCTCAGAACTCCGGCTTCGGGGCATAGTTATTTTACCCTCAAGGATGATCGTTCTCAGTTGAAAGCGGTGATTTTTCGTCGTCAACGGGTGGCTTCGCAGTATCAGTTGCAAGAAGGTGATCGGGTATTGTGCAATGGTCGTATCAGCCTTTATGAGCCTCGCGGGGAGTATCAAATCATTGTCTCCAGCCTTGAGCCCCAGGGGCTTGGCGGGTTGTGGCGGGCCTTTACCGAGCTCAAAGAGAAGCTTATGCGCGAAGGTTTATTTAAACCGGAACGTAAAAAACCGATTCCTCTATTGCCCCGGACTCTGGCCCTGATAACTTCAGCGACAGGTGCTGCAGTTCATGATATTCTTCAAGTTGTAAGGCGGCGTTTTGCCGGGGTTGAGATAATTATTGTACCGGTAACGGTTCAAGGTGAACAGGCTGCCGGCGAAATTGTTGCTGCCTTAGAACTTGTCAACCGTTATTGGCGAGAGCGCATAGATACCGTGATTCTGGCCCGGGGCGGGGGCTCCTATGAAGATCTCCAACCCTTCAACGATGAACGGGTGGCCCGGGCAATTGCAGCCGGCACGATTCCCTTGATCAGTGCCGTAGGCCATGAAATCGATTTCACGATAGCCGATTTTGTTGCCGATCTCAGAGCTCCGACACCGTCTGCGGCAGCTGAGTTGGTGATCGCTAACCAGAGTGAGATAGTGGATCAGCTGCGCCATTTGCGGCAGCGTTTGCTACAGATTGGGCGCTATCGGATAACTCAAGAACGGCGGCGTCTGCAGATGCTGGCGTTGGCACTTGAACGTGGTGGCGGGACGGTTTTGCTTCGGCGTCAGGATTTTGCTGAACTTAAGATCCGGTTCAGAACTGCAATGATCTCCCGTCTGCGTCTAGTGCGGCAAAATCTTAAAATCTACGAATTTCGTCTTGAACAGGAGTCGCCCCGTTGTAGAATTAAACCACTTTTTGCCGAAATTGGCTTGCAGGAACAGCGACTCAGACAGTCCATACGGCATCTTCTGGTTGGAAAACAACAGCGGGTTATGGTTTATAGTGACCGTCTTAAATCGGGCAGCCCTCTGGCGGTACTGGCCCGGGGCTATACGGTTGTCGAAAGAGTCGATGATGATCAGGTGGTTAGCAAAAGTTCTGACTTGGCAGTGGGAGATCAAGTGCGCCTTCGTCTCCATCAGGGACAGGCTTGGTGCCGGGTTGAGAATGTTGAAGATTGATGAATTATGATTGGAGAATAATGAATAAAAAGTTAATCCTTTTCTTTTTTTTGCTAATATCGTTATTGGCGGGTTCTTTTCGTCCGAGTTCGGTAGGGGCCGAAAATGATGGTTTTGTTTCGGTTACTCTATCAGAGTATGAGATTTTCCACGCCCCGGAAAATCTGCGGCCCGGACAGGCCATGGTGGTTGCCCTGCATTATCAGGGTGCAATGTTGGTGACTGATCAAGAGCCCTTAAAGATAAGTTTTATTGATCGAGAATTCTCTCTAGAGCCGGTCGCCGAAGGTTGGCGAGGGGTGGCAGCGGTTCCTTTGGGAACTGCTGCCGGCAGCCACCAATTATCGATAAAACTTAAAGATGGTGAGAAGCTGGTTTTGCCGATTACCGTACTCGCACACGATTATGGTGAGCAGCGGCTGACGGTTCCAGATGAGATGGCAACCCCGGTACGACCGGAAAATCTGAAAAAGATCAAACAGGATCGACAGACTCTGCGGCTTGTCTATGCTTCCTCCGGATCTGATCTTCTTTTTGAAAGAGGGGTTCGGCCCCCCCTTTCGACGACTATCACTTCGCCTTTTGGTCGGCGGCGTTTGCTCAACGGCAAACCCAAAGCTCCACATGGGGGAGTTGATTATCAGGCCGCCGTCGGAGTTCCTATAGGGGCGGCGGCAAAGGGTCGAGTAGTGTTGGCGAAAGAGCTTTATTATAGCGGCAATTTGGTGATCATTGATCATGGTCTTGATGTTTTTACGCTTTATATGCATCTTGACGAGATATCCTGTCGTTCAGGGGATGTCGTTGATTCCGGTCAGATTATCGGGACGGCGGGGAGTAGTGGCCGGGTAACTGGTCCTCATCTGCACTGGGGGGTCAAAATTGCCGGGGTTTTCGTCGATCCGCTTCGTTTTGTCAGTGACTGTAAATATTTGCTCAAAGTTCCGTGGGAGGTTAAAGATGGCAAAAGTAAGTTTTGAAGATTCAATGAAGAGGCTTGAAGAGGTTGTCGGTAAGTTGGAAGGGGAGGAGGTTTCATTGGAAGAATCCCTGAAACTCTTTGAACAGGGGGTCAAGTTGATGCGTACCTGCCATCTTCGCTTAAGTGAGGTCGAAGAGAAGGTGCAGACCTTGGTGGCGGATGAAAAAGATGGTGGTCATCTTGAGGAGTTCAAAGAGTGAATGAGCAGCTTAATATTTATCTGAATGAGTATGTGCCCAGGATAGAAGCCTATTTGAAGGGAATGTCGTTTGCTGATCAGGTCGGTGTCCGGCTGGCGGCGCCATTAAATGAAGCTATGCACTACAGTGTCGATGCCGGCGGCAAACGTTTGCGGCCGGTTCTGACAATTATGGCTTATCGTCTTCTGGCAGATGATTGGCATCGAGCCCTGCCGGTGGCGGCGGCTTATGAGCTGGTCCACACCTACTCTCTGATCCATGACGATCTGCCGGCCATGGATGACGATGATCTGCGTCGGGGGCGGCCGACCAATCACCGGGTTTATGGTGAAGCGATGGCGATTCTTGCCGGAGACGCCCTTTTGACCGAGGCTTTTCGCCTGTTCGCCGAGGAGGTTGAAGCTGGGCCTGAAATTATCGTTAAATTGGTTTCCGGCCTGGCCCTGGCGGCCGGGCGTGATGGTATGGTCGGAGGCCAAGCTATCGATATTTTGAGCCAAGGTAAAACTGGCCAGGAAAAAATTGATCAGCAGAGTGAACTTCTTGAGATCCTGCATCGTCGCAAAACCGGGGCTATGATTACCGGTTCCCTGTTGGCCGGGGTTGATCTGGCTGAGGGCGATGCCTCCTTACGGTCCCGGCTGGCCAAATTCGGTGCAGTTATAGGTCTCGCCTTTCAAGTGGCAGATGATATCCTTGATGAAGTCGGTGAAGAGGAGAGTCTGGGCAAAGATATTGGTTCCGATCGGGAACTGGGGAAATTGACCTTTGTTTCCCTCTTTGGCCTTCCTGAAGCCCGACTAAAGCTTGCCGAGCTCCATCGTCAGGCAGTTTATCTTCTTGAACCATTAGGTGAAAAGGCTGATGGTCTCAGGGCTCTGACAGATTATATCGTGGAAAGGGATCGATAATGCAACGTATTCATATAGTCGGCTGCGGAAAATTTGGTTATCGGGCGCTGGAGTTTTACGCGCAAAAAAAAGAACCTCAAACTCTGGTCCTTGTCGATTCCGACGAGGAGAATCTGATTGCGGGGCAAAAGTTGTTATCATCCGCAAATGCGGACTTTTCAACCAGTAGCCGGGATGCAGTTGACTATCTCGTCACCCTTTTAGATGATCCGGAGGCTTTGCAAAATGACTGGATTATTCCCACAGTACCACTTCATCTTGCTTTTGCAGTTTTGTGCCGGGTGAGCCGGCGCGGACAGCTACCTTGGACAATCCTGCCCTCCCTGCCCAATCTGTTTACCGGAGAACGAGACGAAATCTACAGCAGTCTGGCCGATTTTCTCTGTCCCCCTGATTGTCCCCAGCCGCGAACCCACTGTTTTCACACCGGGAAAAAGCGCGATCCCTCTCTTCTCAACCTTCTGGCTCGCCTGGAGTATCGTCAGCAAGGGGGGCGAGGGGAGAAGTTGCCCTCTCTTATTCTGCCCAGTACCCAAATCGGTCCCGGTCTTGGTGGCTTTCCCTTGCGGCGCTTGGGGCGGATAATCTCCTTTGTTAATGATCGCTGCCCCGGCCCGTTACTCTTTAGCACGGCCTGTCGCTGTCATGGGGTCACCAATATTCTTGGTCCTCACGATAAAGAGTCTGTGACTCATGCCGCCGCGTAAACGGGAATCTCTAAAAGAACGTCGTCAGCGGGTAAAAAATGTAATCCTGGTTTTGTCGCGTATCTATCCCCTGGCTACCTGTGGGCTTGTCTATCATAACTCCCTGGAACTACTGGTAGCTGTTATCCTGTCAGCCCAGTGTACTGACGTGCGAGTCAACCAGGTGACTCCTGCTCTTTTTACCCTCTATCCAGATGCCCGGGCTTTTGCTCAAGCGTCGCGAGGCGAGCTCGAAGAGGTGATCAGGAGTACCGGTTTTTTTCGTAACAAAGCGAAAAATATTCAGCTTTGCTGCCAGCAGTTGATGACTCGGCACGATGGCCGGATTCCGCCCTCCTTAACCGAACTGGTCAAACTTCCCGGGATTGGTCGAAAAACCGCCAATGTCGTTTTAGGTGAGATCTATGGTTTGCAAGGGGTCGTTGTAGATACTCACGTCAAGCGTTTGAGTTGCCTGTTGGGTTTGACCAAAAGTGAAGATCCCGTCAAAATTGAGCAACATCTAATGAAAGTGGTGCCGGAAAAGGCCTGGAATCTCTTTTCGCATCTCTTGATCTATCATGGTCGTAACCTTTGTCCGGCGCGGCGCCCCGGATGTGAAGTTTGCCCGGTTGTCCGACTCTGTCCGGCGGGTCACAAGAAAGTATTCTCATAATGTCGGATTTTACCATTATCGATATTCCGAGTCCCAATTTCGATTCCCGTCCTCCCGGTACGACGATCGATCTGGTGGTTATTCATGCGATCAGCCTCCCGCCGGGTAAATTCGGTACGGGGCGGGTGGTCGATTTTTTTACCAACGTCCTTGATTCGCAAGAGGACCCATATTTCTCTGGAATTAATGGGCTTAAGGTTTCAGCTCACTATTTTATCGAACGTCAGGGCCGAGTTATACGTTTTGTGAATGATGAAAAACGGGCCTGGCATGCTGGGGTTAGCCATTTTCGGGGGTGTGATAACTGTAATGATTTTTCTCTCGGTATAGAACTTGAAGGAGATGATTTTAATTGTTTTACCGAGATTCAATATCAATGTTTGAATAAGCTCTTAAAGTTTATAAAAAATCGCTGGCCGGCTGTAACTCATGATCGAATTGTCGGTCATTGTCATGTTGCGCCGCAACGAAAGAGTGATCCGGGACCGTTTTTTGACTGGAACAAAATAGGAGTAGAGTTTGTCTGAAAAAAAATTCAGTCAGCTATTGATGGTCGGGGTTATCGGGGAACGGCTGACGGAATTTGAACGTTCGGCCTGGCAGCGCTATCCTCCGGGCGGGGTCATTCTTTTTGCCCGAAATTGTGTTGATCCGCAAAAAACTAAGGTTTTAGTGGCCGAACTTCAGGAAATTTCAATTAAAACCAGCAGCTTGCCGCTGATTGTGGCGGTTGATCAGGAGGGTGGCCCGGTTGCCCGTTTTCGGGAGGGTTTTCCCGATTTTCCTGGGGCCGCAACCTTAGGTGCGGAAAATGATCTGCAAAAGACCCGGGATACGGCAAAAGCTCTTGGGAAAGCTTTGCTTGAGATTGGCATAAATTGCAACCTGGCTCCGGTTGCCGACCTTTTTCAAGCTTCAAGCCGAGTGCTGTATAAGCGTTGCTTCGGGGCTGATCCGGGATTGGTCGCCGATCACGTTAAAGCCTATATTGAGGGTCTGCAGAGTAGTGGGGTGGCAGCTTGTGTCAAACATTTTCCCGGTCATGGTAGCGTCGTTGAAGACAGTCATGAAATGTTACCGGTTTCATCTCTAAAGAGGTCTGAACTTGAGTCCCATCTTAAACCTTTTGCGGCTGCCATTAGCGCCGAGGTTAAAATAATGATGGCGGCCCATCTTAAGTTTCCCGCAATTGACTCACGTTCGGTACCGTTTTCACCACTTTTTTTGAATGAAATTGCCCGGCTTAAGATGGGTTTCTCCGGTTTGATTCTTTCAGATGATCTTGATATGGCGGCCGTTGCCGGAAGGCCTCTGCCTGAGGTGATGGCCGAGGGACTCAAAGCCGGTCTCGATATGGCGCTGTGGGGTCGAAATCTCAAAGCGGTTGTCGACCCCGAGCCGGTGATGGCTGGTTTTTGTCATAAAATTCAAGATTGTGGTCTAACAGCAGAGTCGCTGCAGGTTAAAATGGAGCGCCTCCAGCTTTTGCGAAAGGCTTTAGAAGTGGGGTTGAATGCGGATGGTTAAACTTGGTTTGGAGGGCTTTGTTGAGCAGGCAAAGTCTCTCCCTACAGGTTGTCGGGCCGCTTTCTTAACCCACCAGGCTGCAGTTGACAATCATGGAGTAACCTCTTTAGAACGCATTCGCCGGGGCTTTCCCGATCTGGTGCAGTCGGTCTGGAGTCCGCAGCATGGTTTTTATGGCGATCGCCAGGCCAATATGATCGCTTCTAAGGATTTTTCCGATCCTCTCTCCGGTTTGCCCGTCTACAGTCTCTATGGGGATCAGCGACAGCCAACACCTGAGATGTTTTTAGAGATCGGCCTGATTCTGGTTGATCTCGTAGATGTTGGCTGTCGAGTTTATACTTATGTCTGGACTCTCTATCTTTTGCTTATAGAGGCGGCCAGGGCGGGTGTCAAGGTAGTAGTTCTTGATCGCCCCAACCCTTTAGGGGGACTGGGGGTTGAAGGTAATCTGCCGCGCTTTGACCACAGCTCTTTTGTCGGGCTTTACCCGCTGCCGATGCGCCACGGTCTGACGCTGGGCGAACTGGCCTATTACTTCAAATATTATGCCGGTATCGATGTTGAACTTGATATTGTCGAGATGGAAGGTTGGCGGCGATCCTTATGTTTTAGTGAAACCGGACTTTTTTGGGTCTTGCCGTCACCCAATATGCCGACTTTGGCGACCGCTATGGTTTATCCGGGCCAGGTGCTGCTTGAGGGAACAAACCTTTCCGAAGGGCGCGGAACAACCCTGCCCTTTGAATTATGCGGGGCCCCGTTTATAGATCCACGAGCCTTGTTGGCGGAGATCGACCTGCAAGCTGCAAACGGGGTATTTTTGCGTCCGACCTGGTTTACACCGACCTTTGACAAGTGGGCCGGCGAACTCTGCGGTGGTTTGCAGCTTCATGTCGTCGATTTTAAGAAGTTTTCTCCCTATCGCTTTACATTGGCGCTGCTCAAAGCTGTGATCAGGCTCTATCCTGACGATTTTGTCTGGCTTGCGCCGCCATACGAGTACGAATATAAAAAACTTCCCATCGATATCCTGACCGGTGACCCGCTTATCCGCCAGGTCCTTGAAAATGGCGGCGATCTTGATCTTCTTGAAGAGTCATGGGGAGATTCTCTGGAGGAGTTTTATGGTCGGCACAATAACGTTATTATCTATACTTGACGGTTTTTGGAGTTATATTTTAGTGAACAGTTACCAGGGTTTTACGGCCCACTACAGGGTGCCCACTGCTTACTGAACTGTTTGACATGTTTTGCTGTCTGTCTTATAATTCTTTGTAAAATATATCTTGGGGAGGGAAAATGAATAGTCAGTGTAAAGTTGTTTCAGTTTTATTGTTACTTGCCGTTGCCGGTGTTGTCTTTTCCGGTTGTGCCGGTTGTGTCGGTTATGAACGTGGTGCTCGGGTAACCCCGGTTTTTGTTGCAGCTTCCGGAGCCAAGGTTTACGTTCATCCGCCCAAAGACCAAACCCTCTCCGGTTGGATGGAGTCCTATATCGATATGGAGCTTGAACATTTAGGTTTTACAGTTGTCGAAGATCCCCATGCCTGTGATCTGCTGGCCTACTACTCTTACTCCTACGATTGGGAGGAACCCTCTTATATTCGTGATTTTTTGATTGTTTTCAAGCCTTATCCGGGTGACGAGCAGGACCTGTTGGCCTCGGCCAGCTGCTATCATCGTTGTTCCTGTTCCTTCACTCAGGCCGGTGGTCAGGAAGTGCATGAAGCCTTTACGTCCCTGCGTGAAGAACTCAATGCGGCCGCCAAAACCGGGATCAAGGATTCATGGCAGTGAGTGAATGAAGATGGCTAAAGTTGGTATTAGAAATCGCGGGTTTACTCTGGTTGAACTTCTCTTGGCCTTAGGAATTGCTGGAATAATTGCCGCATTTTCCATTTCGATCTCAAGTTCCATCAGCAATCTAAGTAAACAGGCCATGACCAAAGCCCGTATGGGGACGATTGCGGCAAAAGCCAGGCAGTATTATCGCTCACATAAGGTCCAGGTTGCGGCGGCCGTTACTCCGGCTGATTCGGTGCCGGTGACCTCAGCCAATCTAAATCTGGAACAGAAGTATCGCCTTGATGGTTGGGGGAAATTTCTCTATTTCCGGGCCTCTTCTGTAATTAATGGTTTAAAGGTTAATGGTGGAAGTGCCGGAGTTGGAGCAATAATTATCAGTGGTGGCCCAAATCAGCAAATTGATATCATTAACTATACGACGGCCAGCAGTCTGTTGGTGACCGGGGACGATCTTATAGTTGGAGTAAACTTCAATCAGGAAGCGACTGAGATAGTACTGGAAGATCTACAGCTTTTACAGAATAAGGTTGAGGCCTTTGATGCCCAGTTTGAGGGAGTAGATAACGATAGTTCCGGTGGCATTGATGAGAATGGTTGTGTCGCCGACAGTGGTGTCGGCTGTCCTCCGACAGGTGGTAATGATCCAAACTGTGGTCGCGCAACCCTTGATAATATAACCTTTTATGACTGCGGCAGTGGCGCCGGCGTCAATGAAACTGCCTCAGTCGTAGCCTTTATGACTTATCTTTACAATCTTTCCAGTCACTATCTTGCCGACTCCTGGGGCAATTCTTATCAATGGAGTGATCCCACAGATCCTTTGAAACATCACAAATTCTGGTCCTATGGTCCGGATGGTTCGAGTGGAACGGTTGCCGGTGATACTGCCGACGATATCGTTTTTTAACCACGAAATAATCCAAAAAAATTTGATTGATGTTTGTTGCTGTGTTTCGTAATGTTTAAAACAGGTGGAGTTGTTCGTGAAATGTCGTAAACCGGCCACCGATAACCGTGGATTTTCTCTTTTGTTGGTTCTGATCATGATGACAGCAGTAACTATTGGCCTGGTTATGTTGACGAGGAGCGCTTTCAAGGGGGAGGATTCGAGTAAGAATGAAGTTACCGTTGCCCGAATGAACGTGGTTGCTAAAGCCTTGAGACAATACTATCTCGGTCATCGAGATCTTCCAGCTCCAGATGCAAATTCTCGGGTTCCAGTGGTGCGATTGTCTTTGCAGTCAAAGTACGGGCTTGATGGTTGGGGCAAGTTTATACACTATAACTATGATTCTGCTTCCGATTTGCGAGGCATCAGTGTTGACGGTAAAGCGGTGGCCGCCGTTTTGGTCAGCAGCGGTTCCAATCAGGAGATTGAGGCGGCGACTCGACCCGGCAATGGAACCATCTATCTTGAAGTTGGAAATGACGATATTCTCATGCCGGTTACCTTGCAATCTGAAGCTGTAGCTCTGGCAACCACAATCCTGCACAGCCTGGCCCGCAAAACCTGTTCATATATCTGTGTCAATGGTGAGTCGGTTCTCGATGATGATGATCTGGATGCGACGGATGCTATGGGGGCTCTGGATGGCGATGGTTTTACAGGTGGATTGTCGCAGGTCGGGTTGCTTCTGGAATTCTCCCTGAACACAGCTTTTTACGCTCATGACCCTTGGGGTAACAGCTATCAATGGTTGGGAGATAGTTCATCACCTGCCAACTCCTTTCGTTCGTTGGGGCCGGATAGTGTGGTCAGTGGTGATGATATTATTGTTGGTGCCCGCACGACTTTGATGGCGTGTGGTTGCTCAGTCCCCCCTCCGTTGAGTCAATTCACCTTTGAAGCTAATCAAATTCAAGGAAATATAATAACTGTGAAGACTCCATATGGTGAAAGTATTGGGACATTGGAGGGTGATACATCCGTTGTGGCCTATCAAACGGGGGCCGATTATGACGGCCCTCCCTCTTCATCTGCCGGAGAGTACGCGGTCTATTTTGATGGCAACCACGATTATATTATAATGGATCAGCCCTCCTATTTTGCTCTTGACGAGGATTTTACTTTGTCGGCTTGGTTTAAGACAACCGGTGTGTTGAATCCTTATGCAAAAGTGATTTCTCGAAGAATTGGAAGCTATAAATACTATTTTCTCGGTTCCAAAGGCAACAGTGGTACGGCTAATTGTGATTCCGGAGGGGTGGCGCATCCCTATGGCGGTGTTTTGGGAGGTCAAGATGATTACAATTTGGGAGGTCATCAGACTACAACCAGGACGATTATCAGTATGCCTTGTGGCGAGTGGCATCATGTAGCTGTGGTTTTTGATCACGAACTCATAGGGTCATCACTTTCTATCTATTATGACGGTCTGCTGCAGGAGACTCGAAGTGGTTTGCCGGTGTCGGCTCCCGATGATGAAGATATCAAACTGACTATCGGAGCTGATAGTGGTGGGGGAAGTGGTTTTTTTCAGGGTTGGATCGATAATGCTGCACTTTTTGATGAGGCTTTGACTGGAGAACAGATTATTACAGTGATGGATAAGAGTGAATAGGAGGCCATTTGAGAAAAAATGTTCTTCTCAGATAGCCTTCTATGCAAGACCGGTTTAGAGATAGTTATTGCCCACTTATTTCAGAACTTCACCCTTAAGGTTGATAACCATCTCTTTGAGCGGAGAGGTTTGTCCGGACTTTTGCAAGGCGTTTTTGACAGCCACCGGCAGGCCCGAGCAGCAGGGCACTTCCATGGTGACAACGGTGACACTCTTAATTTCGTTTTTCGTAAACATTTCGGTAAAACGTTCTTCATAATCGGGCAGGTCATCAAATTTGGGGCAACCCATCATGACGACGCGGTCGGCCAGTAGCTCTTGATGTAAGGCTGCATAAGCAACAGCAGCGCAGTCAGCCAGGATAAGAATATCCGCATTTTTTAGGAATGGGGCGTGGGCCGGGATCAGGCGGATCTGAACCGGCCAGTGGCCGAGGGCTGAAATTGGAGTCGGGCCGCTGGAAATCTCTTCAGTGTCATTACAATTACAACTTGATAAGGTTTGCATCTGGGTCGAGGGACAACCACAAGCCAGAGTTTCAGGTGCATCGGATGAACTTTTTTCATCGGTTTTGTTGGCCTCCTCGCGGTTTTTAAGGTACTCTTCAACCGCTTCAGGGTCGAAATCATCGGCCACTCTCTCAATTATGGAGATCGCTCCCTGCGGGCAATCTCCAAGACAAGCGCCGAGACCATCGCAATATTTTTCGGCAACAACTTTAGCCTTACCATTTATTATCTGAATAGCACCTTCATCACAGGCCGGAACGCACTGACCGCAGCCGTCGCACAACTCTTCATCAATCTCGATAATCTTTCGTAAAATTTTCATATACATTCTCCGTTTGTTGATTTAAATCAATTTATGATAATACTTTTAGCGGCCAATTCACGACCGCTGTCGGTTAAAAAATCTTCTTTAATGTGGGTCTCAAATTCGTCCTGAGTAAAGGGTGTCTCTTTATTCAGATTTTGCAATTGATAAATCTTAAGGGCATCATTTACACATTTGAAATCCAGGTTTTCATTGTTGCCGGGGTGGTAAACGTGATTAAGGATGGCCAGAACTTCTGTGGTCAACTCTTTTTTGGCCTTAAGCTTGTCGAGAATCTCCTGGCCGATGCGGACGGCTTCATCCTCAAGTGCTTTAAGAGATGGCGGAGTCTCGCTTTTGTTTGCCAGTTTGGCTCCTATATTATGGAGATAGGCGGCGCAGAGGACGACGGCCGGGCTGGCCCCCTCTTCGGGAACAATCTTGGCGGCAAAACGGGCCACTTTGGTAGCCTGGCCGATATTTTTAAAATCTTTATGAAAATGCAGTTTCATTTTGAGAGCGACCCGGTCTTTGAGCAGGTCGTCACGGCTGGCGAGCAGTTCGGGCGGCAGCTCTCCCATGCACTGTTCAGCGTATGGGCAGTAAGAGGCACAACCGAAATCCATTTTGGGATTAACTACCTTTTTGCCACAGTTTTTGCACTTGCAGGTGGTCTCGTCCTTAAAAAATTCGATCTTGTTGCCGCATTCGGGACATTTTGAGTCAAAGATTGCATCATGTTTCCAGTAACGGGAATCTTGTCCGGGGCAGCGCATGGTTATCTCTCCTATCTTGATTGAAATGGGACGTTAGTATAAGTTGTGGCTGATTTATTTTGGTGGCAACTCTTTTTAAGTGTATCGATTTTGTTTATTTAATCTCATTAAGGCAGATTATCATTGACTTAAGTCAAACTGACTGAAATATTATTGCGAATGTGTTAATGACAACAATAGGTGACCGTGTCAGTAGCTTTCGGTCTGGTAAAAACCAGACAAGGAATAATTCGCAGATTTCGCAGATAAAGAGAGGTCCTTAAATTTGTGTGAACCTGCGAAATCTGCGGGCAATAGATTTTGTGGTGAAATATGGTTGATGAGAGAGATAAATCGTTGGTGAAATGGCTTGGAGAAACTTCACTTTTTGTCGGAATGGAGGAGCAACATCTTCGGGACTTAAGCGGGATCGCTATGGTTGTCAGTTACAAACGGCGGGCAACTATTTTTAGTGAAGGTGATCCGGGGAACGGTTTCTATCTCGTAAAAGACGGCAAAGTTAAGATTTTTATGATTTCTCCGGATGGTAAGGAGCAGATTCTGCACATCTTCGGCCCAGGTAACCCTTTCGGGGAAGTGCCGGTTTTTGCTGGTCAAAGTTTTCCGGCTCATGCTGTAGCTCTGGAAAATAGTCGTTTGGTCTTCTTGCCGCGGGATGATTTTGTCGCGTTGGTTGGCGTCAATCCGGCCCTGGCTCTCAATCTGTTGGCGACCCTCTCCCAGCGTCTGCGTCAGTTTACCAAGATGATTGACGCTCTTTCCTTAAAAGAGGTTCCCGGTCGTCTGGCGGCCCATTTGCTATACTTAAGTGAAAAACAGGCTGCCGGAGACTATTTGCAACTGGAACTCTCCAAAACCCAGTTGGCTAGTTTGCTGGGTACGATTCCGGAAACCCTTTCCCGGATGTTGAGTAAACTACAGAGGGAAGGCCTCATTGTTATTGAAGGGGGTAGTATCTCGATTGTCGATCGGGAGGGACTGGAAGAGCTGGCTGAAATCGGGAAATTTTAATTGTTTACGGGCAGTTCCTTAGTGCCCTAAATGGAGCTTTTGTCCGATTATTATTTTAATAGCTGCTAGGCGATAGAGGTAGCGCTCGCTCTCCTGGGGTAGAGAGAGCTGGTAGTAATCGTTGGATTTCTGTTCATCCATGGCGCTATTGACCCTCTGTTCTCCGCAATTATAGGCTGCTAAAGCCAGTGACCAGCGTGAAAATTTTTCTTTTAAGAAGGAGAGATAACGCAGAGCTGATCGGGTTGCAGTAAGAGGATCATGCCGTTCATGCAACGGCAGGGGTTCGCCGCAGAATGAGAGGGCTTTCGGCACCTTGAAACTGGGCAAAATTTGGCCGGTTTTTTCAAGAGGAAGGGATGGTTGACTGTCAGCCACGGCTGCAAGAGGTATTGCCAACGTTAAAAAGAGCCCGAGGGCAAAGAGGATAATATATTTGATTTTATATGCCTTTTTGCTGTACATGTAGGTAATTTTAATTCTTTTTCCGGTATTCGTCAAGTTTGAAAAAAGATGTTGCTAAAAAGCCGAAAAAATAAAAAACCCAGCTCATGGCGTAGCCGGTTTTTGATCCTGCTTCTATGTGTGGCTTTTCTGACGGTTTTGCAGGTTTTTATTTTCGGTTTTATGAAACCGCCCCTGACTATTCCAGTTGCCCGGGCCTGGATTGCTTATGGCTTTAAGCGCGGAAGTTGTCCGCAACCTCGCCAGTGGGTTGCGCTCAAAGGCTTTTCGCCGCATTTGCGCAGGGCTGTACTGGCTTCTGAAGATCAGCGTTTTTTGCGCCATCACGGTTTTGATTTTATTGAACTGGGACAGGCCCTGCGGTCTTTGCATGAGGGAGGGATCCTGCGCGGGGCCAGTACTATCTCTATGCAGACGGCCCGAACCATGTTTTTATGGCCGGCCCGCAGTTGGTGGCGGAAGTTCGGTGAAGCTTACTATACACTGTGCTTGGAACTTGTCTGGAGTAAAGAGAAAATTCTTGAATTTTATTTAAATAGTGTTGACTGGGGTCCCGGAATTTTTGGCGCGGAAGCTGCGTCCTTAAAATATTTTCATTGTCATGCCCTCGATCTCGATGCCAGACAGGCCGCTTTGCTGGCGGCGGTACTTCCGGGACCTCATCTCTGGCGTCCGGATAGACCGACAGAAGCCGTCAAACGTCGGGTTGAAAGGATCCAGCAAGATATGGAAAAGATGCCTCTGGTCGAAAATGGGAAATCTTAGTTGATAACCTCGTGAGATGCTATAATCGTGTTCGACCTGTTGGTGGTTTTTTATATGATCATCTTGGCTTGTTTACCATAGTATTTATACTTGACAAGGTCCCGGCAACCGTTGTAGTCAGCGTCTGTTTCCATTATAGTAAGAGAACTTATTGATAGAAGATCTATGGGGCTTTTGAAGAATATCAGGTTCTGGCGGCGTGACTCCTCCTCTTTGCCTTTGGTTGATGAGAATCTTGACGCAACCGAGTTACCCGGGAAAGAATTTTCAGGTAATAGTTGTGATCATCATGATCATGATGATGGGGCTAGAAAAGCTCTCTATCAGAGTGGGGAAGGCCGGGTTTTTCTACTCGGTTTGTTGCTCAGTGTTATTTTTGTCATCCTGATCGCTTACTACCTGGCAATCAACATGAAAGCCGCGCAGACCCTGCTGTTAGCCTTTGTAGCCCATACTCTGGGAGGTCGGGCCGCCGGTATCGGGCTCTGTATTGCCTTTGAGTTTTCAACTTGGATGACGATAGTTTACAATATGTTTCTTGAAGTGTTGATTGTTTGCTATTGTTATTCACTTTTCGTCTTTTCATTTAAAAATTATATCAATTGTAAATGGCTTACGATTGCTTCAAAAAATGCTGAAAAACAAGCTCTTAAACATAAAAATGTCGTCGCCCGTTACGGCTGGTTGGGAATTTTTGCTTTTGTCATGATTCCGTTGCCGATTACCGGTCCGGCTGCGGGTTCAATAATCGCGTACTTGCTGAAATTCAGTATTAAACGTAACTTCGCTGCGGTCTTTGGCGGAACCCTGGTATCGATTATTATATGGACTTGTTTTTTCGATTACCTCGATCGCCACATCGCAATTTTTAAATATATTGTTGTTGCGGTGTTGTTGGTTGTCTTTCTGTACTATTTTAAGACTCTTAAGAGATGGTTTACGCAGGAGACAGATGAGTGATGTGATGGCTTTATGCATTGTGTTTGCGTCAGCCATTTATGAATTTTACAAATATGTATAAAAAATGTTTTTAACTTGACGGAGGGATCTGATGGAAACTAGATTGGCACTTAAAGGTGATGTTGCAAATGTTGAAACCTGGGATGAATTTTCACAAGAACTTATGGCTGCAACTGATGCCGGGGTGGACAAACTGGTTCTGGATATGGAAAGGGTAACCTATCTCAACTCGAGTGCTCTCGGATCTATAGTGAGTGCCCAGAGAAAGGTTGTGGATCGGGATGGTGAAATGGTATTGGTTAATGTCTCAAAAAAGTTGCTCCAGTTTTTTGAGCTTTATAATTTAACGGAAATTCTGACGATCGAATAATTCATCGTAAATTGTTCCGGGCGATTTTGTTCTGGACAAGGTGTTTTTATAGTTGCAAAGGTTGGTTGCCGGTTGTCTGGCAGCTTATCCAGGGCGCTTATTAGAGTGCGCCATATTGCACAGTGCTCACAATCTTTTCTTTATACTCTTCTCTTGTTTATCACATATCGGGAAAGTCTCGTTATTTTTGTTCGAGCCCCGAAGGTGTTTTGCCGTGTTTTACCATAGAGGCAGTTCTTGAAACTGTTTTCCATCGGGAGAGTTGGGTGAAACTCCCTGACTTCTCTTTGCCGCTATTTCGTTTAAAACAGTTCCGACCTTAAATATTCGTTCACTTCACTGAGACTTTCAACGATCAAATCGCGTTTTTGGGGGAGTTCCGCCGGACTCAATTCAAGGGTGACGGCACCCTCGTAGTTGCGCTCTTTGAGCATGTAGAGAAAACGGGTCAGGGGTAGGATACCGCGTCCCGGAAAGCGGTGTTCCCGACCGTGGCCATAATCACTAAAATGGATATTTTTAATTCGCCCGGTAACCAAAAGGCGTTGGAATTCGCCGAGGAAATTGGGATTGTGAGAACCTATATGGGTTGTATCAAAGGTCATAAAAAGGTTATGTTTTTCAATGAACTTGAGCATATCTTCTGATTTTTTCAGGATGTGGGGATTGAAGCGAATGCGTTTGCCGACATAGGGCATATTTTCTAAGGTGACGATAACCTTGCTGTCTCTGACCAGGGTCTGGAAGTCTTCAATTTTATGGAACCAGCGCCGGAAGATGAATTCTGGTGGGAACCAGAGGGGGGGATGAAAGTTGACCAGTGGGATCTCGAAATCACGGGCCAGTTCAATACATTTGATGAGCGACTTCCCTCCATGGCTCCAGCCATGAAGTTTTAAAAAAGGGGCATGGATCGAGAGGATCGGGCAGAGTGGAAGCAGTTTCTCAATGATTTTATGAGGGTTACTATCCTCAAATACAGCGTTGATAATTAGTTCGACCCCGTCGTAGCCACATTCAGAAGCGATCTCAAATATTTCTGGAAGCTTCATCGTGTAGAGGGTGCCGGCGGAGAGGACAACCGCTCGGCGCGGGGCGATAATTCGGGGCAGAGGATGAATTGGGGGCTGTGAATGCATAGATGCTTTTTAAAACATGGTTAACTAAGGCTTCTAATTGAAGTTGAATGTCTATCTCAAAGTTGTTAGTAAGACGTGTTCACCCTTATAATAACAAGAGTCGCAGGGAATTAAAACCAAAATCTTTATAAATTATTTGATTTTACTATGGGCAAGGTAATTACGACGATTATCCCGATTTTCATGTTGATCATGTTGGGGGCGGGAGCTCGGCGTTTTGGTTTCATGAAGATCGATTTTATCGCTGCCGCCAACCGCTTGGTTTTTTATCTGGCCATTCCGGCCTTGGTCTTTCGGGCCTTGACAAAAGCCTCATTACGTTCTGAGTTTGACCCCTGGTCGGTGATCATGATGGTCATCGCCGTGCTCTTTGTAGTTGCTTTGGCTGTATTCTGTAATCGAAGCCGAAAAACGGTTGGCGGTCCTCTGCAGGGAACCTTTGCTCAAGCGGCTGTTCATGGAAATCTCGGTTATATCGGTCTGGCGGTCGCTTTTTACTATCTCGATGAGAGCGGATTTGCTCGGGCCAGTATGATGGTAGGCTTTTTGATGATTTTGCAGAACTTTTTAGGGGTTGTTCTTCTGCAGTATTATTGCTGTGAAAAATCAATTTCCCGTCGAGGTCGGAACCTGCTCGTTCCGGTGCTCCTGAATCCGGTTATCCTCGCTGCTCTGGCTGGTATTGTTTTTAATTTAAGTACTTTGCCGATGCCGCAGATAATCGATCGTTTTCTGATGATTTTAAGCGGCTTAGCTCTGCCTATGGGGCTTTTGCTGATTGGTGCATCAATTTCCTTTGCTTTGCTCCGGCAATGGTTACCACAGGCGGCATTGGTTGCTTTGTTTAAACTTTTTCTGCTGCCTGCAGCCGGTTTACTGCTCTTTCGCCTGGCCGGGGTTGACGCCCAAACTTTTACTCCAGGGATGATCTTGCTGGCTGCACCGACTGCTACGCTAACCTTTGTCATGGCCCGGGAGATGGGCGGGCATGTTGACTTGGCAGTAGCCTCGATCTCTTTGACGACGATCCTTTCAGCTTTCAGTTATGCTTTGTGGCTGGGTTTTCTAAATTGATGGAGATTGTCGGCCTCAGATCTTGGGGAAAAAGCCTTTGATGACTGCGCTGAGCGGGCCGGGACGGCCGTTGCCGATGGTGGAGTCATCAATTTTTATGACCGGCAGGAGATCAACTGTTGAGCTGGTGATAAAGACTTCGTCGGCTTTAAGAGTTTCCTGTAGAGTGCACTCCCGCTCAACCTGTTCTATTCCATGTAAGGCTGCTTGTTGTAGAATGTAGGCTCGGGTGATGCCGTTTAAGATATGCTGGTCGGCTGGCGGTGTGTAGAGGATTTTATCCTTAATGAAAAAAATATTGCCGGTCGTAGCTTCCCGTATCAGGCCCTCTTCGGTAACAAAGAGGGCCTCCTGGCATCCTTTCTCAACAGCTCTCTGTTTCATCATTATATTGGGTAGCAGAGCGATACTTTTAATATCACAGCGGCTCCAGCGGATTTCAGGAACGGTGATGATCGCAACTCCTTTGACGGTTAGTTGCGGGTCATATTCGGGATGCGGCCGAAAGGTCATTGTCAGGTTGGCTTGGAGCTCGGTAGAGTAGTTATGACGTCGTGGCTCGATTCCACGGGTTATCTGGATATAGACCATGGTTTCGGTGAAACCGGCCTCTTTAATGCCGCGTTCTATGATTTCGGAAAGTTCGGATAATGAAGTGGGCAGTTCCAAGATGATGCCGTCGGCACTTCGCTGCAATCGTTCAAGATGTTCTTTGATGAGAAAAGGCTTGCCGTTGCGTGTAACAATCACTTCATAGATGCCGTCGGCAAAGAGGTAGCCGCGGTCATTTATGGGGATAAAGGCTTTCTCCAGGGGGATGAAGGTATTGTTGATGTAGGCGATTTCCGGCATTTTCCCGCTTCTCCTGTTCATTTGTCAGGCTTGTTTTGTACCTTGAGTCTCGGTCGTAGACTGTTCCAATAGATTCTGGCCTTCTCATTTCTACTACTGATAATTTTGTCCAGCCGGGCAAGGGTATTCTGCCGTCGAGTTTCACTCTTTCTTTCTTCAAGGTATTGAATTTCGTCCTCAATCAACTCAACTGCGCGATCAAAAGGGTCAGGATCGGTATTGTCAGAGGATGGCTTTTTTTGAGAGATGTTTTCAATTAATCTTGCCATTTCACAATCCAGAGCTTTCTTTTTTTCAACAATAAGCGGATTTTTTTCACTGTCGTTGAGGATTGTCAGAGCGCTCTCCATGGCTTCAGTGTAGTCTTGAGTGATCAGGCAGGTAAAGGGCACTAGGTGGAAAAATCGGGCTATTTTAATAATTAATTTTAATGACGGAGAGAGGCCATAAAAGATCGCCGCCAGCATTTGCTTGCGGCCTTTCAATTCCTTAATGGCAAAACGGCGGGCTTCAAGCGAGACTCTTTGTTTGATTTCGCTGTAATCAAAAATATGAATGTAGGAGCGATCATCTAAAAAATTGTCGATAATATGGGTCGTGAAGTGCATGGCATTTTGAACGTCATGTAAGGTGGGTGTGCCAGAATTATGGGTGACAAAAATCTGTTCGTCGATAATTTCCGCTGAAATTTTATAGTCATTGCCGAACCCAACCTTGTTCCATTCCGGTTTGTTGATAATTGGTAGTTTGGTGACCGGACAGATATAGGTGTCAGGGGGCATACTCATGGATGATTATTTCTTTCCGATTCGGTGTTTAGGTTAAGTTTGATAAATTCTTCGATATTTTCTTTCTTAACCAGAGCACCGGTGAAAGGGGAAAGGACATTTTTCGGACAGTTTCCTGGCTCAGGGAAGATGATCAAGTGAAGTATATATTTAGTGAAAGTTTATAAGGTGTGGGGGTGGGGAAAGTCAAGTGTTTCTTGGGCATTGTAGACTTGTCGGATTTTATGCCGGTGTCTGCGACTGAATATTTTCCAGTCGCAGACACTCTCGTAATGACAGGGTGGAGTTTTTTTGGAAAACTTGCTTGATCAAGGGACAAAGACATTACCCCGGTTTATCAAAAAATCGGGGTCAATGGCGGCTTTACACTGTTTCAGTTGTTTGATTGCAGCCTCGTTATAGAGGGTGATAAAATCTTTACGTTTGCGTTTTCCGTTGCCATGTTCACCTGAATAGACACCGCCCAACTCGACTGCTTTGACTATGAAAAGGTCATAAAGCTCGGTGGCTCGTTTCAGTTTCTCTTGTTCAGGTAGCAGGGTGAAGTGGAGATGGCAGTCGCCGAAATGGCCGAATGATAAATAGTCGATACCTTCAGTCTTGAGCAGGGTGTGGATATAGTCAAGGAATTCGGCAAAACGCTCAGGGGGGACGACGGTATCGGTCATGATTGTGTAGGTGCCGTGTTTCTGGATGACTTCGAGGGCGTTGGCCGGCATTGAGTGGCGTGACTCCATGAAAATTCGGCGTTTGGGTTCATTGTCGAGGAGAAGAACGGCTTCCGGATCGATACCGCAGTTAGCTGCCAGGAGGCGGTTGAACCAGAGTTCGATCTCCTGGTCGGGATTCTTTTCTCCTATTGGGATTTGGAGGTAGATGGCAACCTGATTATCACCGTAAAAGAGGCGCTCCTTGTGATCCATATAGCTTAGGGAGTTGACTCCGAAATACTCAAAAGCGCTTAAGATACCGAAATTTCCATCGAGCTCTTTATCGAGGAATTGATAGAAAGCAATGGCCTGGTCTTCGTCAGGGAGCGAAAAAAAGAGGTCAAGGTATGTTTTGGGGCGCGGGACAAGCTTTAAGGTGCTACCGGTAACCAGGCCAAAGAGACCTTCACTCCCGATAAACATATCGATCAAATCGATTTTGCCATCGGGTGATGAGAAAGGGCCGCTGGCATTTTTAATCTCGGGCCGTGGGTAGGTCGGTACCGGCCAGTGCCTTTGATTGTTTTCATCGGCCAGAATGAACTCCTCGTTTTCAGAGATATACTGGCCGCGAACGGCTTTGATTTTCAGGCCATCGGGCAGGAGGATGTCGAGACCTTCAACCCAGTCCCTGGTGGCGCCGATTTCACCGGGGGTAAATCCGGAAGCGTTACAGGCGATAGTTCCCCCGACCCAGGCATCGCCTCGACTGGTAGGGTCTACTGGGTAGTAGAGGGCCTTGCCGGTCTCTTCAAGAATCTTTTCGCGCAGCTCTTCAAGAATAATATTTACCGGGCTGGTTACTTGGAGTTTTTCCCGGTCAATACTGACTGTTGGTTCGTTAAGCTTGGCTATCGAAAGCACAATGCCGCCTTCAGCGGTAGCGCTGCCGGTTAGGTTGGAACGTCCGGCGGAGAGTGTAATCGGGATCTTTGCCGCCCGCCCAGCCCTTAAGATGATCGCTGCCTGCCGTTCACTGTCTGGCCTGCAGAGCGCTTCAGCTTGGGCTGGGAGGTTAGAGCTGTCGGATGCGAATCCGGCAATGATCTCCGGGTCTAAAACCAGCGTTAAAGAGAATTTCTCATACAGGAATTCAGCGATTTCAAGCAGATTTTCAACCCCTTGATGGGCACTGCAGAAATCGTCGATTTCTTGGTATTCAGAATCGCTCAGAACTTTGTTCAAGGGGATGATGTTGGTACTCATGTTATCGCCTCTTTAGTTATTTATTAATTGATTTCATCACTACTCAGGTTTCGTCTTTGTACTGTCTCGATGCGGGGTCATACCTCCAAGGCCGGGCTTTTCACCCTAAAGGGCACAAGAGCCCGTGACGGGCTGAGCTGCGCTGTGAGCGAAGCGAGGAAGTACTCTCGGGGTGTGTCCCCAGTCGAAGAGGGCGAAGCAAAGATTGCTGCTATCCGCTGTAACTTAACTTTTTATTTGCAGGATCAGCAGTGGCCCATCAGGAACCACAGCCCAGCGGGCTTGTGGTCCATGTTTGTCGAGTAATTCAGCAATCGCTTTTTCCAGAGATTTAACCGGTTTCATATGGTAGCTTTCGATCTCGTCAGGACTTAGGCCGTCACTGTAGAGCTAGACCGGATGGTCAAGCATCACCTGGTAGGTCTCCTGAGCACACCACTGATCGGGAATAAAGAATTCTCGACCTAAAAGGCGCTTTATAAAGTTTTTCGGGTTATCGACCATTTTCAGGATTTCGACATATTCTGGGCTGCCGGCACCCTCACTACAGGCGCTGGCAATCAGGATTTCACCACCATCTTTAACAACCGGCGCAGCTCCGGTGATGCCCTTTACGGATTGGTAGAGGTTGCAGTCGAGGGGTGCTCCGGAATTGGTCGTGACAATGAAATCGAGCGGAGTTTCAATCACTTTGGTACAAAATGGTGCGAGAAATCGACACCCGTCAAGGTGGGCCTTGACCGGGTCGCCGGCAAAAACTTGAGTGATCTTTTTGGCGGTATTGAGTGTCACATTGACAATGAAGTCGGCGCCGGCTTTTTTCATGATTGCAAGCCCTGCTTCATGAAACGGGTTGCTTTCGAGGGCTCCGTAAACAGTCATGGGATGGGCGATCATCTCCGGTCCATGCATATATTCAAGGGTTTCAATCGAGGAGATGCCGGGCAGAATCGATTTACGACCGCCGGAGAAACCGGCCCACATATGGGGTTCGATAAAACCGGTTAAGATTTTTAGGTCGGCGGCAACATAGTGACGGTTGATCAAGGCCGGCACGCCGTCGTTGATCTCGCCGACCAAGATCATGTCATCTGCTTCTTTCGAGAAGTGGTTGATGAAGCGGTACTTTTCCGCAATCTCAGCCCCGACTAGGGCGATCAGTTCATCACCCTCATTGGGGCGATGAATGCCGGTGGCAATAAGAATGGTGATAGCTTCTCTTTTAATGCCGGCTTTCTCAATTTCGGCCAGCAGAGGCGGAAGGATGATTTTATTGGGTACAGGGCGGGTGATGTCGCTGATAACCACGCAGGCGCTTTTACGTCCTTTAGCGAGGTCGCCCAGAGGTTTTGCTGCAACCGGGTTGAGCAGGGCTTGCAAGACTGCTGCTTCAGGGTTGTCGACAACCGGTGCTTCTTGTGGTTTCAATACGCCTTGAAATCCTGAGCTTTCCGGAATCTCAAGCGCTAAACCGTCAGGGCCGTAACTCAGTGTCACTTTCATTCTTTCTCCTTTTTGTTACTCTGATACGGTTTTGTTAAGTTTTCTGAACCCTTTGCCATAGGAAAAAGTCTTGTTGTTGGATACAGGAATTAAATCTTAAATACAACTTGTTTACATCAATATTTTCCCCAATAATTTTTCTTAATGGCTAAAGAGCACTTCCGGTAGCCAGGTGATGATTTCGGGGAAGATGATCAATAGTGCCAATCCCAG
>JAGHAQ010000078.1 GCA_021161425.1 Candidatus Tharpella sp.
CGGCAGAACACCGCGCATAAAATCGATCAGCAAAAACGGCAACGAGATTATGTCGCGACAGACCGGAGAGTGTTTTGCTGAGGTGACCTTTGCAACCCGGGCCGGGGAATTTCGTTGTCATTGGAGCCAGCACCGAGCCCGCAAAAAACCTGCCGGCAAGCTGGCTGACTCAAAACATGAGATTTCAGATGCCGTCAGTGGTCAGATCCTGGAGTCGAAAAAGCGCGATGTTGCCACAGCTATCGAAGAAAAAACAGGCATGGATTTTGATCGGTTCACCCGCTCTATGCTTTTGGCCCAGGGAGGGTTTGCCGCCTTTCTTCAAGCGCCGCCAGATGACAGAGCGCCAATCCTTGAACAGATCACCGGCACCGAGATTTACAGTGAAATTTCGAAACGTATTCATGAACGTCAGCGCGACGAACAGGGAAAACTTGAAGTCTTAAAAGCGGAAACCGCCGGGATCGCCATTTTAAGCGATGAAGAGGAAGCTTCATTAAAACTAGCACTCTCCAGCCAGCTAGAGAGTGAAAAGGATCTCAACACTAAAAATGAGGAGCTGGGGAGATCTATTATCTGGCTCACCGGAATCGCGGCACTGAAAAGTGAGCTCAGCGAAATCAATAAGGAATCAGAGGCTTTGACAAATAGCTTGATAGCCTTTGCGGCAGAGAGAGAAAAATTGCAGAAGGCTCTTAAAGCGACAGAACTCGAAAGCGAATATGCAACTTTGACAGAAAAAAGAGAGCAACAAAAAAATGATCAGAAACTTTTAACAAAATCGGAAGCTCAACTTCCAACATATAAGAAGGCCCTGGAATCAAAAGAAATAGAGCTTAAAAAAAGTGAAGCGGGTGTTTCAAAGACCAAAAGTGAGCAGAAAATCGAACTCGAATTAACCAAGAAAGTCCGGGCACTTGACCTTCGTATCACCGAAAAACAGTCTGCTTTGAAAACTGCCGAAAGAGATTTCCGGAAAATCGAAACCCAGCTTTCTGAAAAAAAAGAGCAGCGATTAAAGCTTGTCACCAACCAAGTGTCTGCGAGAAAAAAACTTTCCAAGATAGACGACTACCTCTCTGTCAACACCCATGACGCAGCCTTACTCTCCGAGCTTACAGGAATCAAGGAACAACTCAATAATTTAAGAGCCTTAGCAGATAATATTTCCACAATAAACATCTGTATGACAGAACTAAAAAAGCAAACAGAGTCAGATAACACCCGCCATAAGAAACAACAGGCATTATGTTTAAGCCTCCAAAAAAAGCATGCTGCAGCAAAACAACAGGTGTCACAGACAAACGTGGCTATAACGGAACTTTTAGATCAACGCCTACTTCGAGAGTACCGAGCTGAACATGACAGCTATTTACGAGAGATGGCCTATTTAAGGAAGATCTCAAACCTTGAAGATGAGCGGGGGAAATTAGAAGAAAACAAGCCCTGCCCGTTATGCGGATCTCTACACCACCCCTTTGCTAAGGGTAATCTCCCGGAAATTGATGAGACTGAGAAAAAAATCGATAAACTGGCCATTCTGATTCAGAAAGCGGAAGGGCTGGAAAGTAATCTGAAGGAACATGAATCCGCAGCAAGAAAAGCTGATTCAGCCTTAGCCGAAGCTGAAAAACGACTCGTTCAGATATCACACAAAAAAGATGACTCACATGCCAACCTCCAAAGATCTGAAAAAGAATTGCAACTTTCTTTGAAAAAACAGACTGAATTGAATGACTTTACTTTATCAAAGCTCGAACCCTTCGGCCTTAAACTGCCTCCGGACATAAACCCTGAATCTATTTCAGAAGTTCTCGCTATCAAGTTAAAAAAATGGCGGGACCACCAAAACCAAAAATCCGAACTAGAAAATAAAAACAGCAACTTGACAACTGAGATCAAAAGTTTTGAGGCGATCATCCAGACGCTTAATGATGCTTTAAAAGAGAAACGGGAGGTTCAGAATAAACATAAAAATGAACTCGGCAACCTGACTGCTGAACGTCAAGAATTGTATGGTCAAAAAAATCCAGACAGAGAAGAGAAACGCTTTGAAGTACAACTTATTGAAGTTGAAAAACTTAGAGATGGGACCAGAGAGAGCCGGGATAAGATCAAGCAGCAGCTGAATGATCTGAAAACCCGCATTACCACTTTAAAAGAAAATATCTCTAAGAGAAAACCTGAGCTCGATGGTCTTGAATCATCTTTCATTATGAACTGTAAAAAAGCCGGTTTTGAGAATGAGCTGAAATTCATCTCCTGTCGACTCTCCCTCGACAAAAGAGATAACTTAAGCCAGCGAGCCAAAGAGCTTGACGACAAACAAGCTGACATTGAAACACGAAAAAATGATCGAAAAAACCGCCTATCTCAGGAAACTGCTAGAAAAATAACGGCGCTGCCACTGGATAATCTGAAAAAAGAACTGACTGAAAGCCAAGAAGCCCTGAAAAAACTGGCTGAGGAGATCGGCGCTAGAAAGCAAAAACTTAGAGACAACAAGGATGCGAAGAGCAAACATCAGGAGCAACGATTATTGATCGAAGCACGGAAAAAGGAGTGCACAAAATGGGATTTACTGCACTCCTTAATTGGCTCCGCAGACGGCAAGAAATATAGAAACTTTGCCCAAGGCCTGACTTTTGAATTGATGGTGTCACATGCCAACCGCCAGCTTGAAAAAATGACCGACCGCTACCTGCTGATCCGCGATACCAAACAACCACTTGAACTGAATGTTATTGATAATTATCAGGCCGGAGAAATCAGATCGACCAAAAATCTTTCCGGTGGAGAGAGTTTTATTGTCAGCCTTTCTCTGGCACTCGGTTTATCGAAAATGGCCAGCCAAAATGTCCGGGTCGACTCGCTGTTTCTTGATGAGGGTTTCGGCACCCTGGATGAAGATTCCTTGGAAACCGCCCTGGAGACTCTGGCAGGGTTGCAACAGGACGGAAAACTGATCGGCATCATTTCCCATGTATCAGCGTTAAGAGAACGAATCAGCACCCGTATAAGTGTCCAACCAATCTCCGGCGGCAAAAGCACAATCAGTGGCCCGGGGTGTGCAGCGAACAATTCACATTGACAATTTGAGGTTGACAGTTGAACCCGTAACAGATAGGCTGTTGTGTAGCATATATAACGAACCAGGGAGAACAAAATGGAAGAGCAGCGGAATTTCAGCCGGATAAAATTTCAGGCCCATACCAAAATCGAGATCGAAGGACACCCTTATGGCGGCGAACTCCTGGATATCTCTTTAAAAGGCGCTCTCATAAGTTCCGGCACCAAACTACCGCTCACCTTGAATGATGATGCCCTGATCAAGGTTTTCCTGCCCTCTTCAAGTATCTCTATGAACTTCAGTGCTCGCCTGACCCATCTTGATGGAGACCATTACGGATTCAAGTTCACCAGTTACGATGCTGAAAGCATGACTCACTTGCGCCGCCTGCTGGAATTCAACCTTGATGATCAGTCTCAGGTCATCAACGAACTCTCTTTCCTGCGAAAGGTTTGACAAAAATTCAACAAAATATGACCCTAACCCACCTCAAAATCGGAGCTCTTCTACTCTACAAAAGTCAACCGGCAAAACTTGTCCGACTTGGCGACAAAATTGAGATCGATCTCCTTTCCCAACCCCAAAGTAAAAGAGTACGACCCAAGGACATTTCCTGCCTTCATCCCGGACCATTTACCGAGTTAAAGCTCTTAACTCCCAACCCCGATGACCTTGAAGAGGCGCGTTCTCTTTTAAGCGGAGAGGAGACGACTTTAGAGGAAATTGCCGAACTGGTATTCAACCAGACTACCGCTTCAGCCATATGGAGTGCCTGGCAAATAGTCACTGGAGGAGCCCATTTTCATGGCTCACCGCACCGTATCAAAGCTCGTTCAGATGAAGAATATAACCAGGAAAAAGAGAGAAGAGCCGCTAAAAAAGCCCGCCATGAAAGCTGGCAGGCCTTTGTTGAAAGAGTCGAAAAAAAGGCTGTCATAGACTCTGATCGAGCCTTCCTGACTGAAATCGAAAATCTGGCTCTGGAACGGGGCACGGAAAGCCGACTTTTACAGCATTTAGGCCGTCAACAGTCGCGAGAGAATGCTCACGCCCTCCTCCTTGAACTGGATTTCTGGAAGGCATCATTTAATCCTTATCCACAACGCCTAGAAGTGTCTGCTGATGAGTTCTCAGAGCAACAGAGTCAGGAGACACAAGCCTTGGCTGATGAAAAACGCCTCGACCTGACCGAACTTACAGCCTTCGCCATTGATGATGATGACAGCAATGATCCTGATGATGCTATTAGTTTTGACGGCCGGCGGCTCTGGATTCATATCGCCGATGTCGCCAGCGTGATAAGCGTTGACAGCCCGGTCGATGAAATCGCCAGAGAGAGAGCCGCAACCCTCTACCTGCCGGAAATAACCCAGACCATGTTGCCCCGAAGTTTGACCGACAAACTCGGCATCGGCCTCCAGGAGATTTCTCCAGCCCTCTCTTTTGCCTTGGAAGTTGATGAAAATGGAACTATCCTGGATCTTGAAATCATCCCCAGCCGCATCAGGGTAACCCGGCTCAGCTACAACGAGGCAGAAAAACTACTTACAGATAATCATGAGCTAGCGAAGATTCTCTCCATAACGAAAGCCCACAGGGAGCAAAGACTTAAAACCGGGGCCATCGAGATTGATCTTCCCGAATGCAAGATAAAGGCTGCCGGTGACCGTATCACAATCACGCCCCTGCCGAACCTTAAAAGTCGCAACCTGGTAAGTGAAGCGATGTTGATGGCCGGAGCGGCTTGTGCTCAATATGCAAAAAAGCATGAACTGCCGATGCCACACGCCGGCCAAGTGCCGCCAAACGAGATGCCTGAAACTTACGACCTGCCAACCTTGGTCGCCATGTTCGCCAAACGTCGGTCGATGCGCCCCGGCCGCCTGAGCTGCTCGCCTCAACCCCATTTCGGTCTCGGTCTGGATGCCTATATAAGGGTCACAAGTCCCTTGAGGCGCTACCTTGATTTGGTTGCCCATCAACAAATTCGCTTGCATCTGGCAGGTTTGCCGACCCTGGACAAAAATCAGATCACGACCCGTATCGCCGCAGTCAGTTCAACCAGCAACCGAATTCGCCAAGCCGAACGCCTCTCCAATCGCCACTGGACCCTGGTCTTCCTCCAGCAGCATCCGGACTGGCAGGGACTAGGCATAGTGGTTGCCGAATGGGGCCGAAAATCCCTGCTGCTTATCCCTGAACTGGCGCTGGAGATTGAACAGTCAGTCACGGGAAACCAAGCTCCGGGCACCCATCTGCAACTCTCTTCTCCACGCGTCAACCTCCCCTATCTGGAGGTTTTTTTCCAAACCAAAGTGATGGCGTCGTAAAAAAGTCGATCTACTGCGTCGTAGCGATTTTTCAGACGCTCGACATACTATGCGTATAGTCTCACGCCTGAAAAAACACTACTCCTTGTATATCGAAATTTTTACTTAGCCATCCCGAGATCTTTTACAAGCACATCAAGTTATGGTGTTGTTAAAGAATCAGCTAAACTTGACAAAAGCCTCCCGACGACATACATTCTCTTCATCATCAAGTCACACGTAATTTCCAAAGCTTAACTTTAAAATAGAGATGAGGTAACTTTTCCCGTGAGTTCAAGCCCAGCCCAGCTACTTCCCGACCGTCTCCCGATTCTGGCTCTTAACAATATTGTCATCTTCCCGCTACTTGCAGTCAGTATCACCGCCAGGCGCCGTGAGGATATCGAGCTACTACTCGATTGTCAGAAAAAAAATGAACTTATCGCAATTGCCAACCAACGTCGAGCCGGGACCTTTCCGCTGACCTACGACAACATCCATCCGGTCGGCACCGCCTGCCGGGTAAGCCAGGCAAAGCTGAAAAACGAATCGCAACTTGAAGCCGTACTGGAAGGCATCTGCCGTATATCATTTTTACGCCTGCTTAATACAGGCAAGCAACCTCAAGCCCTGATTGCCGGATATCAAGAGAGTGCCCAACAACACTCCGACAGCACCACGCAAATGCTCATGGAGAGTTCTTTAAGCCTGCTCAAAGCCTGCTGTGCCGCCGGCCAACCGTTGCCCGAATCGGCAACCAGCCTGCTTGACCGCATCAGCAATCCTGGGCATCTCGCCGACCTCATCATCATCTACCTGCAACCGGATTTCACAATCCAGCAGAAAGCTCTCTCCCTGACCAATCCAAAAGACCGCCTCAAACTGGTTCACCAACTTCTTTATGAGGGCCAAAAAAAGCTGAATAAAGGGGTGCCGGGTAATCCTGATACTGCGCGGCCCCGTCAGACCGGGCCCCATGGAGTGCGAAACGAGAACGAGGATGAAGAACTATCTGAACTTAGAACTAAGATTACTGAGCTTGAACTCGACAAACAAATTCACAAAGCCATAACAAAAGAGCTTGATCGCTTGGAGCGAATGAACCCGGCCTCCCCCGACTATCACAACATCCTCCATTATGTCGAATACGTCTCCGAACTTCCCTGGCAAGATGAAAACCGGGAAAACATCGACCTTAACAAGGCCGAAAAGATTCTTGACGAGGACCATTTCGGACTTGACAAAATCAAAGAGAGAATCCTCGAACATCTAGCTGTACGCCAGCTCAACAAAGATATGAAGGGTCCGATCATCTGCCTGGTGGGCCCTCCCGGCGTCGGCAAAACCTCACTCGGGAAATCGATTGCCCGAGCCATGGGCAGAGAGTTCATCCGCCTCTCTTTGGGCGGGGTCCATGATGAAGCCGAAATCAGGGGTCACCGGCGCACCTATTTAGGCGCTATGCCCGGCAAGATCATCCAGGAGATCAAACGGTCAGCAAGCCGCAATCCCGTCTTCATGCTTGACGAAATTGACAAACTGGGACGTGATTTTCGCGGCGATCCGGCTTCAGCCCTGCTTGAGGTAATGGATCCGGAACAAAACAACTCATTTGTCGACCACTACTTAAACCTGCCCTTTGATTTAAGCCGGGTTCTCTTTATCGCTACCGCCAACCAGAGTGACCCGATTCCGGCCCCGCTCTTGGACCGGATGGAGATTATCGCCCTGCCCGGCTACAGCGAAGAGGAAAAAAAGAGCATCGCCTACCGTTATCTGCTCGACCGGCAGCGTGAGAATCACGGCCTTAAAGAGGAGAGAATCGTCTTCACCGATGAAGCTTTAGACGACATTATTGATCACTACACTCGTGAATCGGGGGTCCGTAATCTGGAAAAAATGATCGGCAAAATAATGCGTAAATGCGCTCGGGATAAAGTTGCCGGTAAAACAGTTCCGAAATCGATCACGAGCCGGGACTTGAAAGAACTCCTGGGTCCAACCCGGCACCACAAGGAGCT
This sequence comes from Candidatus Tharpella sp., assembly GCA_021161425.1. Taxonomy (GTDB): domain Bacteria; phylum Desulfobacterota; class Anaeroferrophillalia; order Anaeroferrophillales; family Tharpellaceae; genus Tharpella. Next base: position 7,401 of record JAGHAQ010000078.1, read on the forward strand.
GGCCGCCGCCCGCAGCCATATCGGCATCGTTACCGGCCTCGCCTGGACCCCGACCGGAGGCGACATTCTCTTTATCGAAGCCGCTTTAATGGAAAGTGAAAAAGGGGAGAATCTGACCCTGACCGGATCGTTAGGAGAAATTATGAAGGAGTCCGCCCAGACCGCCTTAAGCTATCTGCGCAGCCTCAGTCCCAGCTATGGGATAGAGGGGGATTTCTTTGAGAAGCACCTGATCCACATCCATATACCATCGGGCTCAATTCCGAAAGATGGCCCTTCAGCCGGGTTAGCCATCTTCCTGACTCTACTCTCTCTAGCCAGCGGACGGATCGCCGATCATCAGGTTGCGGTCACCGGGGAGATCTCTCTTTCAGGTCGCGTCCTGCCGGTCGGCGGCATCAAGGAGAAGGTTCTTGCCGCCCGCAGGGCGGGTATTACCAACATTATCCTACCCCGAGAAAACCTGAAAAATCTTGAGGACCTGCCACTTGCTGCCAGAGATGAAATGAACTTTTTCGGGATTGATACTATAGATGAAGCCGTCCCCCTGGTTATCCCCTCTCTGAACTCTGTTCGAGAAGAGGGTATAACACAAAAAAGCCACGCTAAACAAAACGTGACTTTTTCGGCGCCAACCAGTGCAAACTGAAAAAGTATAGATCTTACTTTGCCGTCACCAGTTGATAGAGTTGTTCGACTAGATCATGGCGAGTATCGATCTCCAGCCAGGAGATCATTTCAAGCTCTTCCTGGGTTGGTGGTTCAAGGCGCTGGCGTCTGGCAATATCAATATCAGCGTCGGAAACATCAACACCCTCGGCCCCGCGTTTTCTTAAATTCTCCTCCAACACCGACCATGGCGCCCGACAGACAACCAGCCGAATCGGAACCTCATGACTCTTGGCAACCTCATGGATAAACTGGCGATCAACAGTTTTCAGGCTGGCAGCATCGACTATCACCGAGCTCCCTGAAGAAACTACGGCAGCAGCCTGCTCAGCCAATGCACTATAGGTCTTTAGCGTCGTCTCCCGGCTGTAAATCCCCTTACCAAATGGGGCGGCCGCCTTCTCACCGGCAAGCCCATGCAACTCTTTGCGCACGATATCAGAGCGCAGACATTTAACCCCCCATAAAGCGGACATCGCCTGGGCCAGATAGCTTTTGCCACTGCCACTGACCCCGGCCATCAGGGTAATACCCTCAGGCGGCGGCGAGGCATAGATGGTCGCCAAACGAAAATAACGCGCCGCCCGTTTCTGGGCTTGAATTTTAGCCGTCTGTTCGAGGGCCGCATCCGTACTTAAAAAACTTAAGACCTTGCCCCGAACATAGGCCCGGTAACACTTGTAAAAAAACAACAGTTCCGGTTCAAAAAGAGAGCCCAACCGTTGGCTGCAAAGATCGGTAAAATAGGCGGCAAAATCAAAACGATTATTCTCTTCCAGATCCATCGCCAGAAAGGCAAGATCATTGACCACATCTAGGCGCCGGAAACGCTGATTAAACTCGATACAGTCATAAACCAACGGCGATCCGGGCGGCAGACAGACATGCTCCATATGCAGGTCACCGTGGCCTTCACGCACGGCTCCCTCTTTAACCCGACGCACAAACAACTTATGCTTATCCTGCAAAAATTTTCGACTGAAGTCGATGATACGCTGATAATCTTGGGCCCGGATTGTATCATTAACAAAACTTTTGGTCTGGGAGAAATTCTCCTCAACATCAAAACGAACCTTTTCACGTGAACCAAAACGGCCATCCTTAAAAACTTTGGCCTGCTCATAAAAAGAGCGCAGCAGCTCAACCAGTTCATCAAGCTGACTCTTCTGCAGATGATCCTCGGCCAAAAGCCGGCGCATTAAAAAAGTTTCAGGTAGACGCCGCATGACCACTGCATAGTCCACAATCGTACCATCACCACCCAGAAAGTAACCGCCATCACGCTTGACGACATTCTCCACCCTGAGATAGTAATCACCGCCTAAACGACGATTCAGACGAAGTTCCTCCTGACAAAACATACGTCTTTTGGCCAAGGTTGAAAAATCAAGAAAACCAAAATCAACCGGTTTTTTTATCTTATAGACATAATCACCGGCGAGAAAGACCCAGGAAGCGTGGGTCTGCACAAGTTCGACCCGTTCCGGAACCGGCTCGTAACGATTTTTTTGCAAAAGGTCATCAACCATTGCCGGTTGCTGGTTATCAATCATAGAAAATTTCCTGTTTAAATTATTCGTAACTATTCAGATTCCCATAACTCAAACGTTAAGTTACAGCGAATAGCGGCGAACATTGCTTCGCCCACTTAGAAGGGGGGATACCTCAGGGGCACTTCCTCGCTACGCTCAGGGCGCAAGCTCAGCCCGGCTCGGGCTAAAGCCCTGCCTGGAGGTCTGTCCCCGCATCAAACTAACAAGAGATCAGGAATTGATCTTCAAGAGCTGATTCATCAACCCCTGAAATCTTTACTTTTCGATCTTCTATCCGCAGGTTGCCGGCACAATAGAGGGCCAGTGCCCGCGGGAAAATTTTATGTTCACAGCGAAGGATACGGGCTCCCAGACAATCTTCGCTGTCATTTGACAATACCGGGACGGCAGCCTGTATGATAATCGGTCCATGGTCAACCTTTTCATCAACAAAGTGGACCGTGCAACCGGCCAGCTTAACACCGTAGTCAAAAGCCTGCTCCTGACCGTGAGTGCCGGGAAAAGAGGGTAGAATGGCCGGGTGAATATTAATCACTCGATCGGGGAAAGCGGCCAAGAAAGCAGCTCCCAAAACCCGCATGAATCCCGCCAGGACAACCAGGTCGACCCGATTCTCCTTCAAAACACGGAGTAACTCTTGATCAAACTCCTGACACTGGCCAAAATCACCATGTTTTATAACTTTTGTCAGGATACCGTAATTTTCTGCCCGGGTCAAGCCATAGGCTTCCTCATTATTACTGATAACCAGCGCAATCTCTGCGACAATGCTTCCATTATTGACCGCTTCAATAATCGACTGCAAATTACTACCGCTGCCCGAGATCAGAACCCCGATCTTAATCATTTATTCTCCTCGACTTTTCAGGTCTTAGAAAGATAATCGATTCATCCTCGGGTTCCCGTTTACCGATCTCACCAATCACATAAGCCTGCTCTCCAAGGCCATGGAGCCGCTCAAGGATATCATCAACCTCTTCGACCGGCACGATCAGGGCCATACCGATACCACAGTTGAATGTCGTCAGCATCTCTGTTTCCGCAACCTTGCCCTGCCGGGCAATGAGCTCAAAAATCGGCAGGCGCGGCCAGGCTTGAGGATCAATCCGAACCTGACAACGATCGGGCACCACTCTGACTATATTCTCCTGAAGGCCACCACCGGTAATATGGGCGACCCCTTTTAAGCGAAAATCACGATGCAGATTAAGAATCGTCCGCACATAGATACGGGTCGGACGCAGCAACTCCTCGCCGAGAGTCAACTCCAATTCAGGCAATTTTTCACCCAAATCATACGAACTCTCTTCGAGCAAGACCTGCCGCGCCAGAGAGTAGCCATTACTGTGCAGGCCGGAAGATGCCAGACCAATAATCCGATCGCCAACCTTGACTTCCGAACCATCGATAAGCTGAGACTTATCAACGATACCAACCGCAAAACCCGCCAACTCATAATCAGAGCCCTGATAAAAACCCGGCATTTCGGCACTCTCTCCACCGATCAAGGAGCAACCGGCCTCCTTACAACCCTTGGCAATACCGGCAATGATCTCGGTAGCACGCTCAACATTCAGTCGACTGGTTGCCAGGTAATCAAGAAAGAAAAGAGGCTCGGCCCCCTGAACCACAATATCGTTAACCACCATGGCCACCAAGTCGATACCTATAGTGTCATGTTTATCTGCTAAAAAAGCGAGCTTCAGCTTAGTTCCAACACCATCAGTGGAAGAGACCAGCACGGGATCACGATATTTTTCCACCCGCAGAGAGAAAAGCGCGCCGAAACCACCGATATCGGCCAGTACTTCAGGTCGAAAAGTCTCCTTCACCAAAGGAGCGATATTTTTAACCAAACGGTTACCAGCTTTGATATCGACCCCAGCGTCCTTATAGGTCATTCCATTATTTAATTTAGCCATAAAAGTTTTCCTTTCAATATAATTTCCAACCTGGCCACAGATTTAAGA
>JAGHAQ010000105.1 GCA_021161425.1 Candidatus Tharpella sp.
CAGCATCTTCAGGAAGTGAAAAGGACTGTCTTTGACATGAAGTATTCATGTCAACTGTTATATCAGAAAGATTCGTCTGTGTCCCGTACTTTTTTTAAATTTGAAACGCTAGCCGAATATTTACGGTTGTGTCGGTGGAGGTTTTTAGAATCATTGTTTTTTTTAGGATCTTATGTTACGGGGGTGGGCAGCAAATACGGCATTTTAATCTGTGCCTTGAATCTAAAACCAGCATAGTAATAGAGAGATAAAAGAAAATGAAAAATCTTGTTTTACAGAGTTCTTTTTTGTGCTTTTTCTGGTTGTTCTTAATGCTGGTTGTGGTTCCAGCGCCATTAGCCGAGCAGGCCTTTACCGATCCCGTGACCGGTATGGAGTTTGTCTGGGTGGCGGGGGGAAGTTTCCAGATGGGGCAGATGGAGTCGGAAAAAGAGGAGCTGATCAAAGAACTGGGGCAAGATAAGTACGAAAAATATTGCGCATCTGAGTTGCCTCGTCACCGGGTCTGTGTTGACGGTTTTTGGATGGGGAAGTATGAGGTGACGAATGCCCAATATCGACTTTTCAAATCGGCCCATGACAGTAAATCATATAAAGGACACTCGTTGAATGGCGATAAACAGCCAGTGGTTGAGGTTTCCTGTGAAGATGCCGTCACCTATGCCGAATGGTTATCGACCAAGAGTGGCAGAAAATTCCGCCTGCCGTTCGAAGCCGAATGGGAGTACGCTTGTCGGGCCGGGACGACAACGGTATGTTTTTGGGGTGAGGGTTCTGCCTGTTACTACGCTAATGTGGCCGACAAGGCTGCTAAACGGGAATGGCCAACATGGACAGCACATAATTGTGAGGACGGATTTAAGGTGACCGCGCCGGTTGGTAGCTTTCAGCCGAACAGTTTTGGTCTTTACGATATGTTGGGCAATGTCTGGGAGTGGTGCTCCGACTGGTTTGCCAAGAATTATTACAAAGAGAGTCCGGAGCGGAATCCCCGGGGGGTTAGTTCGGGCTCGTATCGCATTGCGCGTGGCAGTTGTTGGGACAATCCCCCTCGGTATGTGCGTTCGGCCAGTCGCAACAAGCGCCGCCCGGATAGTCGCGGCTACGCTCTTGGGTTTCGGTTGGTAGTTTCAGGGGCACCGGTGAAGGAATAGGTCTTGAGAATAATTTCGCTTGTTATTGAAAAATATGCCTCGCCAGGAAACGGCCTTGGGTTTTATCAGGACAAGGCGGTTTTTGTACCGCAAACGGCGATTGGTGATGAGGTTCTGGTCAGTGTTGAAAAAGAGAAAAAACGCTATATCATCGGACGCTTGGAGGAGCTTGTAAAGCCCGCTTCAGGGCGTCGTAAAGTGCCCTGTCCTCACTATCTGGAATGCGGTGGCTGTGACCTTCTCCATCTGCCCTATAGCGATCAGCTTGGACTTAAAAAAGATATGTTGGTTGAGGTTCTGGCTGGAGCCGGGATTCAGGTGGTTGTTGATCTGGTCGCCGCCCCGGAAGAATTTTATTATCGGCATCGCGCTCTTTTTCGGCGTAATCAGGAAACCGGAACTTTTGGTTTTCTGCGCCGCCGCAGCCATCAAGTGGCAGACGTTTCAGGTTGCCTGGTTTTGGCACAGGGTCTGAGGATCCTGATGAAAAAGCTTGCGGTTTCAACGACTTTACCGGAAAAAACGACAACCTGTTATGGTCTGGCGAGTTCCTCTGGAGCCTTTGCGGCTGCCGCAGATGTCGGTCGCAACTTTCAGGCGCTTTCCGGAATTCCGGAAAGCGTGACGGAAAATTATGGTTTCGGCGATCTTGAGCTGGCGGCCTCAGGTTTTGCTCAGGTAAATCCCGCGATAACTCGGTTGATGATCAGAGATCTTTTGCGTCGCTGTGTCGACGCCTGTGAGGTGGCTGAACTCTATGGCGGCAGCGGCACCTTTTCGCTGCCGCTGGCGACTATTGCCCGGCATCTGACGGTTTATGAGAGTGATCCTGCGGCTGCCGCTAGATGCCGCCGCAATGCGGCCCGTAACAGTTTGGAAAATGTACGTTTAGTCAGCGGCCGGGTCGAAAAAAAAGCCTTGCCAGATTCTCTCGATACCTTGGTTGTCGATCCTCCGCGCAGTGGGTTGCAGTCTCTGGTTATCGAAAAAATGGTTAAAAGTAAGGCTTCACATCTTATCTATATCAGCTGTAATCCGGCAACCCTGGCTCGTGATCTTGTACGTCTCAAAGCTTTCGATAATGGTTTTGTTTTAGACTCACTCAGTGCTTACGATATGTATGCCGGTACTACCCACCTTGAAGTAATGGCCTCTCTCAAACGTCTTAACCCCGCATGATCGGAATCAAAAAGATTACTCACCTCATATTTATCGCGTTATAAAATGGAATATAACAGTGTTTTTTATTTTTCTCATAACTGAAGGAAAGTAGGGTCGTCAATGAAGATAGCCAGCTGGAATGTAAATGGTATCAGGGCTCTTGAAAAGAAGGGTGAGTTAGAGAGGTTTTTGACTGTGGTTGATCCTGATATCTTACTTCTGCAGGAGACCAAAGCTCGGGCTGACCAGCTCTCTTTCGAGTTTACCAGTCATGCTGATTATCATCAATTCTACCATGCCGCCCAAAAAGCTGGTTATGCCGGAACTGCAATATGGGCTAAAAAAGTTGTTAATCATGAAGTCGATTTTTCGGTCGGTATGGATGGTTTTGACGATACTGAAGGACGGGTAGTGACCTTGCGCAGCAATGGTTTGACAATCTTGGGGGTCTACTTTCCTAATGGTGGCAAGTCTTCGCTTGCTTGGCAGGGGAAACTTGAATTTTATGAAATCTTCCATCGTCATGTCAAGGCTTTGCGGGCTGCCGGCGAAAAGGTTATTTTTGCCGGTGATGTAAACTGTTGCCATCAAGAGATTGATATCGCTCGGCCCAAAGAGAACGATGGTAAGATCGGTTTCCATCCGGACGAGAGGTCTCGTATCTCGGCTTGGGTTGCCGACGACTGGGTTGATGTCTGGCGCCGTCTGAATCCCGAGCGCGTTGATGTCTATTCCTGGTGGAGTTTTCGGGCACGGGCTCGAGAGCGTAACATCGGCTGGCGGATTGACTATTTTTTTGTTGACGAAGCGCTCTTGCCGCGGGTTAGAGCGCTAGCTTATCTGAATGAACAGATGGGCAGCGATCACTGTCCTGTGATAATGGAAATTGATTGAATTTGTCAGTAGTTTTGTCGGGACGGAATAACCCCACGGACGCCGCCGCGTGGTTTTGCGACATCGCCGTAACGTCGAGGGATCAGATGGATATGAGTGTGGAATATCGTCTGACCGGCATCACGACCGCTGTTGAAGCCGAGATTAAAACCGGAGATTGAAGGGTCATCAACCAGCAGCTTTTTCTGCATCTGCTGAACCAGTTGCCAGACCTCGGCGATCTCTTCATGGTTTAATTCGAGAGGGTCGGCGATATGCTGGTAGGGAATGATCAGGCAGTGCCCCGGGGTTACCGGTGAATTGTCGTTAATGACATAGAACTCTCGGCTGTGAGCGATAACCATCAGTTTTTCCGGAGAGCAGAAGGGGCAAGATGTGAGGGGTTGTTTTACTTGCATAGAGGTTTAGCCAGGTTTAACCAGGTTCAATGTAACTCCAGGGTTAAGCCGCTTTACCGGCTCCCATCCCTTTGAGCTGGGTATACCAATAGCCGCTGAGAATGTATGAATAGAGCCAGGTGCCAAAAAAATCATAACAAAAGCCTTGATGATGTCAAAGGCATCACCCTGGAGGCTGAATCCCAGGACATAGGTATTGATGCCGCCAGCCATGAACTGAAAGGTGCCACCGGCCGGGCCACCCGGCAAGTGGTCAACAAGGTTTTTATTTCATCCAAACAACGGAGGATAAATTATGAAGTCCAGATGGTATGCAGCTCAATTATGACGTGTGTTTTAGGTAATGGTTGCCAGCTAAAATGTCAATAACAATGTTTTTAGTTTTGGGTTGAGGGAGAGAATTTTCAATATTCAGGGCTTTTGGAAGAGTCAGCTACTGAGTTCGATAAATTCCGGAATTAAGTGGTTGTTTTTAAGGTGGAGTCTGGCTAATGATATCGGCAGTCTTCCTCGTCTAGGTCCGGCGCTGCCCGGATTTATATAGAGTACAGTGTCACGCAGGAAACTTTCCGGTCGGTGTGAGTGGCCAAAGACAACGACATCAACGCCGGCGGCCAGCGGGTCGAGATCAAGTGTCTCGAGATCGTGGAGTATGTAAAAGGTGTGTTTGCCGACTGTTAGCAAGTTGTTTGCCGGATAATTTGCGTTGACGTCCATATTGCCGCGGACGGCATGGACCGGGGCGATAGTGGAGAGCTGAGAGATAATGCTATCATTACAGATATCGCCGGCATGAATGATGGCATCGCAGTCTTTGAGGTGATTAAAAGCGTTATTGCGCAGTAATCCGTGTGTGTCTGAAATGAGGCCGACAATATATTCTTTCATAAGTAGATCAGATTCCACGAAAAAAATTATTATTGCAGGGTTTTCGGTTCGTATGGCGCCTGGTTCAAGTTGACTGAGTAGTACTTAGAGTTTGTGTGTGAGTTGTTGCTGGGAGATGATTTGCGGGGGGCTTTTTACTTTTCGGCAGGGCAAAAATAAACCGGCACGATCAGTAAAGATCGTGCCGGTTGGTGTTACTTAAAGGGGGTTAACATTCTCAGCCTGGGGGCCTTTCTGGCCCTGAGTCACGTCCATGGAGACTTTCTGTCCTTCATGGAGGGTCTTCCGGCCTGAGCCATTGATTGCGCTGAAATGAACAAAAACGTCACTTCCACCTTCTTGTTCAATAAATCCAAAACCTTTTTCATCATTGAACCATTTTACCGTACCTTCGACTTGCTCTGACATAACATCCTCTTGCATAGTGTGCCACTCTTAATGGCGTTGTTTATTTCCAACAGCTAATCGGTGCCGTTAGATTGTATCTTGCCATACTAGCGTACTTTTAGTCATAATGCAAGGGATTTCTCGGGTGTAAAGTCATTAGTTACAATTTTTTTTGTAAGATTGTCTTGTGCTTAAATACGGATCTTTTCGGGAAGCATGTGAGTCAGACGTTGAAACGGATCTCTATGATCTCATCAGGTTCGACAATGTAATCCCGATCAACCACGCGGGCTATGCCCTTGCTTTTACACTCGTTGAAATTGTGGCAATCAAGGTAATCATTAAAGCTGACAACATCACCTTTGATGAAGCCGCGGGCCAGATCGGAGTGGATTTTGGCTGCGCAGGTAATGATATCAGATCCTTTTTTCACCAGCCAGGCATGTGATTCGGAGGGCCCGGTTGTATAAAAAAACATGTAGCTGGATTTCTCAAGTACTTTGGCAATAAGGTCGTCTTTTTTTTCATCACCACTGATCTGGATAACCGGTTTGAGGCTGTAGGGGTCAGCACTGAGAATTATTGCCGCTTCATCTTTGGTGAAACCGACATCGCATAAGGGGATTTCCTCCTCAAGGCTCTGCTGGGCTCTTTGCAGTAAGGCTTTCTCTTCTTCATTGTCGCTGCGGGAGAGCCGGGTTTCAATCTTTTCAATATCGTAAATCAAAAGATCGAGAATGTTGTCGGCCGGGATGATAATGGCCTCAACATGAACCAGTTCGTCACAGATGAATTCGGCAAAAAAGGGGGTGACTTTTTTAGGTTTATCTTTTTTTTCCAGGGCAATCAGGTTTTTATCGTTAAACTTAACTTTGCCTTCTTGTAGTTCGATGCCTGTAAAACCAATTTTCAATGCTATCTCCTTGTGAGTAATGGGTGGTATCCAGTGGTTTAAATGATTTTGTTATTTCCTGGTTAAATGACGGTATTTGATGCGCTGAGGTTGGTTGGCTGCGGATCCGAGACGGGCTTTGCGGTCAGCTTCATATTCGGAATAGTTGCCGTCAAACCAGACCACTTGACTCTCTCCCTCAAAGGCCAGGATATGGGTGGCGATGCGGTCTAGAAACCAGCGGTCATGGCTGATGATGACGGCACAGCCGGCAAAATTCTCCAAGGCCTCTTCCAAGGCTCTTAAAGTGTTGACATCGAGATCGTTGGTCGGTTCATCGAGCAGGATTACATTGGCTCCCGATTTCAGCATGCGGGCGAGATGGACGCGGTTTCTCTGGCCGCCCGATATGAGGCTAACCTTTTTTTGTTGATCGGAGCCGGAGAAGTTAAAACGGCCGACGTAAGCCCGTGAATTTATTTCGCGGTTGCCGAGGGCAATCGTTTCCTGACCTTCCGAGATGGCTTGCCAGATAGTTTCTTCCGGGTTTAAAGTGTCACGGTTCTGGTCGACAAAAGCAAGTTTGACACTCTCACCCAGGTTGATTGAGCCACTGTCAGCTTTTTCCTGGCCGGTGATCATTTTGAAGAGGGTGGTCTTGCCGGCTCCGTTGGGGCCGATGACGCCGACAATGCCGCCCGGCGGCAGGGAGAAATTGAGATTATCAAAGAGCAGTTGCTCGCCAAAGGCTTTGCTGAGATTGTTACTCTCAATTACCACCTTGCCAAGGCGTGGCCCCGCCGGGATATAGATTTCGAGATCGCGGCCCCGTTTTTCGCCTTCGTTGCCAAGGAGCTCCTCATAGGCTTTGATGCGGGCTTTTGATTTGCTGTGGCGGGCCTTGGGGGTCATCCGTATCCACTCTAATTCATGTTGTAAGGTTTTGCGGCGGGCCGACTCCTCTTTCTCTTCCAGAGCGAGACGTTTCTCTTTCTGTTCAAGCCAGGATGAGTAGTTGCCTTTCCAAGGGATACCGTGACCGCGGTCGAGTTCAAGAATCCAGCCGGCAACATTGTCAAGAAAGTAGCGGTCGTGGGTGACGGCGATGACGGTGCCTTCATAACGTTGCAGATGTTGCTCAAGCCAGGCGACGGTTTCGGCATCGAGATGGTTGGTTGGTTCATCAAGCAGGAGAATGTCAGGTTTCTTCAGCAAAAGTCGGCAGAGGGCAACCCGGCGTTTTTCACCGCCGGAGAGGACTTTGATTTGGGTGTCGGCAGGCGGACAGCGTAGGGCTTCCATCGCCATATCGAGACGAGCATCGAGATCCCAGGCATCGGCGGCGTCGAGTTTTTCTTGAACCTGACCTTGTCGGGCAATCAGTTTTTCCATCTCATCATCCGACATCGGTTCGGCGAACTGTTCATTGATTTTGTTGTATTCGGCTAGAAGATCAACCGTCTCCTGAACCCCTTGTTCAACAACCTGGCGCACCGTCAGGGAGTTGTCGAGTTGCGGTTCCTGTTCGAGCAGGCCAACATTAAGCCCCGGGGCAATAGTGGTTTCACCGTTGAACTCTTGTTCGACTCCGGCCAGGATTCTTAAGAGGGTTGATTTGCCGGAACCGTTAAGGCCTAAGACCCCGATTTTGGCCCCATAAAAATAGGAGAGGCTGATATCTTTGAGAACCGGTTTGTTGTCGTACTGTTTACTGACGCGAATCATCGAGTAGATGATTTTGTTGGCTTCCACACCCATCTTATACTATTTCTCCTTTGGGACATTGATTTTACGTTTTTCGGGGTTTCGGTTCTGACGAAAAAAAATTGCGATATGACCGGTCATGCCGACCATTTCACAGGTGGCACTCTTTTCAAGTTGCTCAATCATCTCTTTTTTCTGCTCTTTCTCCTTGAAATCGACGAATTTCACCTTGATCAGTTCATGGCTGTCGAGGGCTTCTTCAAGGGCCTCGGATAAGCTCTCACTGATCCCTTTCTGGCCGATCAAAACCACTGGTTTATAAACGTGGGCCAGGCCGCGCAGATGTTTTTTTTGAAATCCTTTTAACATTTAACCTTGTCCTTAATAATGATTGATTTTAAAATGTAATAGTTTGATTTGCTACTACCCACGGTTTTCTATTGTTGCCCCCGCAGTGCAAAACCAGCTGTCGTTGCTGTACGAAAAATTTGTGATCATCACAGTTATCACATTAGAATGAGCGCTGAAATTGTCTGTAACTTTTAAATGAATTCTGAATTATATTAGTAAGGTTTGTTTATGTCCAGTAAAAATAAGCGAGTATGATTTTTTTAAATACTTTTTAAGAGTTCCAAGCGCAGAAGGTTGAGCGCCTGGGCGGCAAAAATCTTTTTATTGAGTTGCCGTTTGCCGAAAGGGAAAAAGTAATGCCGGGCCTTTGTTCCTTGAGGGCCGGCAAAAGCGATATAAACAGTACCGGCCGGTTTTTCCAGGGAACCGCCGGCGGGACCGGCGATGCCGGTCGTCGCTATGGCGTAAGTTGATCCGCTGAGTTTCTTAACGCCGACCGCCATAGCCATGGCGGTCTCTTCGTGGGCAGCTCCCCATTGTTCAAGGGTTTTTTGTTCCACTCCCAGGACACTTTGTTTGGCTGAATTTGCATAGGTGACAGCAGCCAGGAGAAAATATTCCGAGCTTCCAGGACGATCGGTCAGCCAGTTGGCAATCAAACCACCGGTACAGCTTTCGGCGACCGCCAGGGTAGCTTTTTGTTTAATTAAGAGATCACCAACGACGGTTGCCATTGGTTGGCCGGTCAGTGAAACTATTTTGTGACCCAGTTTTTCTTTAATCCAGGTGATGGCTTTTTCCTGCTCTTTGACAAGAGCGTTTTCATTACTGTTTTTCTGGTAGAGTTTGATTTGCACCTCAGGGAAACTGGCCCGGAAACCGAGTTTAATGTCGGGGAAAAGACTGGGAAAATCACTCAATTTATCTTCTAGTGCTGATTCTCCCAGGCCAAAGGTGGAGATAGTTTTTGTTTTGTAGTAGTAGGGATCCTTTACCTCTTGCTTGATTTTTGGGATAACTTGTTCATTAAGCATTTTGCGCATCTCAGCCGGAACTCCGGGGAGAAAGAAAAAAGTCCCCCGCCCGATTCTCAAAGAGAAGCCCGGGGCTGTGCCGATGGGATTTTCAAGGATTGCGGCACCTTGAGGAAACATAGCTTGTCTGATATTGCTATCGGGCATGCTTTTTTGTCTAGAGACGAAGAAGTTTTTAATTTTTTCAAGAACTTTGTTGTCGAGTATGAGAGAGACTCCGGCGGCCCTGACCGCCGCTTCCCGACTCAGATCATCAAGGGTGGGGCCCAGCCCTCCGGTTACGATGATGATGTCGGCACGTTCGGCAAGCTCCAGCAAAATTGTGGTAAGTTCATCTTCATCATCTCCGACACAGTTGTGCCGGGTTATTTTAATGCCTATTTCTTCAATTTTTTCCGAGATGTAGGCGGAATTGGTGTCAACCAGGGCGCCACTGCGGATTTCGTCGCCGGTGGCCAGGACTTCTGCGATCATAACTTGTCTCTCTTTATTTGACTATTACTGGAAAATTGCTTTATGTGACTCGGTTGTTCCCTGCGCGAGTCGACGGGGCCATAATCTTGGTAGTGCCGCTTTATTGATTTTAGGAAACAATCAGCTTGATTGCCATGATGATGACAATCACCGTTACCACCTTCTTGATCCATCTATGGCCTTTAAGGACGGTCAGGTGGACACCGATCTGGCTGCCGACCATGGTGCCGGCCGCGAGAACCAACCCCAAAGCCCAGTCGACTTTTCCTTCCCAGGCAAAAATCGCTAGAGATATAAAAGTATAGGCTAGAATACTCAAAACCTTTACGGCATTGCCTTTGACAAGGTCGAGGCCTGCCATGGTCGTGGTTGCGAGAATCAGAAAACCGACTCCAGCCTGAACAAATCCCCCATAGACTCCGACCAGAAAAAAACCTCCCATCAGAGCTGCGCGGTTGAACGGTTTTGCATTTTCTTCGGTTGCTTTGTGTTTCAAAGGGTCCCAGAGGGTCCAGAGGGTGACGGCAATCATCAGGCTGGCGAGGATGTTCTTAAAGATTTCGTCGCCGATAACAATTGCGATTTTTGAACCGAGCAAGGCCCCGATGACGGCAGGTCCGGTGGCCCAGCGGACATATTGCCAGTCAACCACCCCGTGGCGCTGGAAACTCCAGGAAGCGGCGATATTTTGGCAAAGGATGCCGACCCGATTGGTACCGTTAGCGATAATCGGCGGCAGGCCCATAAAGATCAGCAGAGGGATGGTCAAAAAAGAGCCCCCGCCGGCGATAACATTTAAAGTGCCGGCCACCAGGCCGACAAAAAAAAGCAGTAGATATTGCAGCATAAAGCTAAAGGCCTTCTTCGCGGAAAATGTGAATGCGTATCTCTTTACTATTGATATATTTAGATGTCAACTTGTCAGAGAACCGTCTTAACGATCATATTAAAACTCTTTCAACCCTTGACAAGCATTGGTCTCATCAATATCTTGGCAGAACATGTGTTGAGCGGAAGCTTAAAACTGATCACGAAGGGCAATAATTCAGATATTTTTAAACCGTACTTTCAAGCAGGAAAAGGAATTTAGCAATGACTAAAGAGACTATGCAGTTCGAAACCGAGATCCAGCAGTTGCTGGACCTGATAATTCACTCCCTCTACTCTCATAAAGAGATTTTCTTACGGGAACTCATCTCCAATGCCTCCGATGCCATGGATAAACTTAAATTCAAGAGCCAGACCGACCAGAGTCTTCTGGGCGATGATACTGAATTGAAGATCAGTATCGAAACCGATGCCAAGGAGCGCACCATCTCCATTATTGATAATGGTATCGGCATGACCCGTGATGAAGTCATTGAAAATCTGGGGACGATTGCCAAGTCCGGGACCAAAGGTTTTGTCGAGGCCCTTTCGAAAAAGGATAAGGGTGATTCGACTATGGATCTGATTGGTCAGTTCGGGGTCGGTTTCTACTCAAGTTTCATGGTTGCCGATCGGGTCGTTTTGACGACCCGGGCTCCGCAGGCCGACAGCGCCTACCGCTGGGAGTCAAAAGGTGATGGCAGCTACTCGATTGAAGAGTGCGATGAAGCCCGGCGCGGTACCCGGGTGACCCTTTATCTGCGGGAGCCTGCTGATGACGACCAGGACTTTACTCAAGAGTGGGTTCTACGTTCGACCGTCAAGAAATATTCGGATTTTGTAACCTATCCGATCCTGATGGATATTGAGCGTCAGGAGACCCCGACCGATGCCGAGGGCAAACCGATTGAGGGGGCCGAACCGGTTAAGAAGGTGACTGAAGAGACTTTGAACTCGATGAAGCCGCTCTGGAACAAACGTAAAAGCGAGGTTGAGGATGAGGAGTACAAGGAGTTTTACAAACACCTCTCCCATGATTGGAATGAGCCGCTAGCTACCATTCATCTTAATGCCGAAGGTATCCTCGAATATAACGCCCTGATGTTTATTCCCGGACAGGCTCCCTTTGATCTCTTTACGCCGGAGAATAAATCAGGCATGCAGCTCTATGTTCGCAATATCTTCATTATGGATAATTGTGAAGATCTGATGCCTCCATATCTGCGCTTTGTCAAGGGCGTGGTTGATTCGGCTGATATCTCTCTCAATGTCTCCCGTGAGATAGTGCAGCACGATAGAATTGTCGGCAAGATCAAAAAGAATCTCGTCAAAAAAGTTCTGGAACGTTTAGCTATTATGCTTGACAAAGAGCGTGAGAACTATCTCAAATTCTGGGAGGCTTTCGGCCAGGTCATCAAGGAGGGGCTTCATAACGATTATGAGAATCGCGAAGCGATCGCTGATCTTCTGTTGTGTGCCTCGACCGCCGGCGATGATCTTACTACCTTGAAAGATTATTTGGGTCGGATGCCGCTTGAACAGAAGGATATCTACTATATCACCGGTGAAGATCGCCAGACTCTGATCGCCTCTCCTCACCTGGAAATGTTTAAAGACAAGGGTTTTGAGGTTCTCCTGTTTACCGATCCGGTTGACGAGTGGGTGATTCAGGGGCTTTCTGAATATAAAGGTAAAAATCTGAAATCGGTAGCCAAGGGTGATGTCGATCTGCAGAGTGAAGAGGAGAAAAAGGGTAATGAGGAGAAACTGAAGGCAGTTTCTGATGAGTTTTCTGGTCTTTTGAATTTTATCAAGAACAGCCTCGATGATAAGGTTGCCGAAGTGCGTATCTCCCAGCGTTTGACCGGCAGTCCCGTTTGTCTGGTTGCCGGTGAACACGATATCAGCGCCAGTATGGAGCGTATTTTAAAAGCTGCCAATCAGCCTGTGCCGCCAAGCAAACGGACCTTGGAGATCAACCCCAACCATGAATTGCTTTCCCGGATGCGTGAACTTCACCGCAGCCAGGGCGAGAGCGACGATCTCAAAGAGTTTGCCGAGCTCCTCTATGATCAGGCCCTGCTCACTGAGGGTTCAAAAGTGGTTTCACCTGAGCTCTTCTGTAACCGCTTGACAAAATTGATGATGAAAGCGGTGGCGGAGTGATAGAAGAGGAGTTATTCTCCTTATAAAAAATAACTGCCGGTTCTTTTATGCCGATAATTTAGCGAAAAAGCCCGCAACATAAAAAAGGGGAGTAGAGAAATCTACTCCCCTTTTTTATGTTAACACAGGGGAACCATGGTCAATTTTTTGAGATGTAGTTTCAGATCCCGCAATAAGTTTAAGTTTTTTGCTGCGTGTTAGTTTTTTGATGGCGGCTTCGCGACGGCTTGCCAGGCTGCGCGATGGTGCTTCTTCACGATACGCCAGGGTTACCGGCAGGCGTGCCCGGGTGTAGCGAGCACCGCGCTTTTCGTTGTGAGAGCGCAGACGATTTTCAAGGTCATTGGTGATGCCGGTGTAGAGAGTGTCATCACTGCAGCGAAGAATATAGACTTGCCAGCTTTTCATGAAATTATTTGTTCAATCTTTCGAGTTGTGCAATATTTTGATTTTATGGGCAATTGTTTTAAGTTTGGCCGTAGACATCTGGTTTTGGTTTCAGCAGTTAGTTGGAACGGCGAGTAGTAGAGAGCTGATTTTTTTGCAGAATATCGTCAAATTTAACCTAAAGTCAAGGGTAGTTTGTTATTGTCTTCTGGACAGCTTAAGGCGGCTGTGTTAATTTCTCTTTTGGAAAATACCTGGCATCATAAAATTTCTTTTGCCTGTTTTGAGGTTTTGAATGATTTTAAATCGGTATCGCCTTCGGCGAAAGCTCTTTTTCGCCCTCCTTTTCTTTCTTTTTATTCCTTCGTCCCTGTTTGCAGTTGAGACTACCTTAAGTCAAGGCCTTTCCCTCCATGGAGAACTGAAATATCCGGCTGGATTTAGCAATTTTGACTACGTTAATCCATTGGCCCCGAAAGGCGGCATTCTGCGGCAGGCTGCGATTGGTACTTATGATACCTTTAATGATTTTATCTTAAAAGGGGTGTCAGCCGCCGGTGCCGGTATGATCTACGATACCCTGATGGCGTCGGCAGAAGATGAGCCTTTCAGTCAGTACGGGCTGATTGCCGAGAGGGTTGAACTGGCAATCGACCGAACCTTTGTTATCTTTCATGTCAATCACAAGGCTCGTTTCAACGATGGCCAGCCGGTTACCGCCGAAGATGTGGTTTTTACCTTTAACCTGCTTTTAGAGCAGGGTCAGCCCATGTATAAAAGGTACTACGCCGATGTTACAGGGGTTGAGGCCCTTGATCAAAGCCGGGTTAAATTTACATTTAAAGATGGCAATAATGCTGAACTTCCGTTGATTGTCGGCCAGCTCGTCGTCCTCCCGCGTCACTTCTGGCAGGATAAAGAGTTCAATAAGGCTGGTCTTGATCTTCCTCTGGGCAGCGGTCCCTATCGGATCAAGAGTTTTATTCCCGGAAAATCGGTTACCTACGAAAGGGTTGCCGACTATTGGGCGGCGGATCTGCCGGTCAATAAAGGTCGCTACAACTTTGACACTCTGATCTATGACTACTATCGTGACGCAACCGTCGCCCTTGAAGCCTTCAAGGCGGGGGAGTATGATTTTCGCCATGAAAATGTCTCGAAAAACTGGGCCACTCTCTATAACGGTCCACAATTTGCGGACGGGCGCATTATCAAAAAGGAGATTGTCCACGAGATTCCGCAGGGTGTGCAGGGTTTTGTCTTTAATACCCGACGCTCTCAATTTGCCGATCGCCGGGTACGGGAAGCTCTGATCTATGCTTTTGATTTTGAGTGGAGTAACAAGAACCTTTTCTATGATCAATATAAACGCAGTGGCAGCTACTTCAGTAACTCCGAAATGGCTGCCACAGGTCCCCCCAGCCCGGCTGAGATAGAACTTCTTAAACCTTTTACTGAGCAACTTCCGGTTGAGGTTTTTAAGGACAGCTACCATCTGCCGACCACCGACGGGCATGGTAATATCCGCAATAATCTGCGCCGGGCGGTGGCCCTTTTAAAGAGTGCCGGCTGGATAATTAAAGATAAAAAACTGGTTGATAGTAGTGCCCAGCCGTTTGTTTTTGAGATTCTTCTGACCTCTCCGGCATTTGAACGGATTGTTCTGCCTTTCAAGAGAAATCTTGCCCGTCTTGGTATCGAGACCAAAGTCCGGGTCGTTGATACAGCTCAATATCTTAATCGAGTGCGGGAGTTTGATTTTGATATGGTCGTCTGGAGTTTCGGTCAGTCAAACTCACCCGGTAACGAACAACGCTACTACTGGCACTCCAGCGTTGTCGATATCCCCGGCAGCCGTAACCTGGCCGGGATTAATGATCCGGTGGTCGATGCTCTGGTTGAAAAGATTATTCATGCAAGCGACCGACCGAGCCTGGTCACTCGGGTGCGGGCCTTAGACCGAGTTTTGCAATGGGGCTTTTATGTTTTGCCGCATTGGCATATCAGCACTTTTCGGATTGCCTACTGGAGCAAGTTTGCCCAGCCCCGACTGGTTCCCAAATATGGTCTGGGCCTGATGACTTGGTGGGTTAAATAACGTAAATCTATGATCTCCTATATCCTGCGTCGACTTTTGCTCATCATTCCCACCATGCTGGGGATCTTGACGATCAATTTCTTTATTATCCAGGCTGCTCCCGGTGGACCGGTCGAGCAGATGATCGCCCGTCTTGAGTCCACTGTCGAGAGTGCGACGGTCCGGGTAGCCGGTAGTGACAACGCGGAACTCAAACAGAGCGCCTTCCGATCCTCGAGTTCCGACAGCAGTTATCGCGGAGCCCAGGGACTTAATCCCGAGCTCGTTGCCGAGATTGAAAAACTCTATGGTTTTGATCAGCCCCTCTATAAGCGCTACTTTAAGTTGGTTTCAGACTATATTTGTTTCGATTTTGGTGAAAGTTTCTACCGCGACAAACCGGTTGTTGATCTTTTGATTGAAAAATTGCCGGTCTCGATCTCTTTAGGATTCTGGAGCACGCTGATTATCTATCTCGTTTCGATTCCCTTAGGGATTGCCAAGGCGGTGCGTCACGGCAGCCGTTTCGATGTCTGGAGCAGTACCCTAGTGATTGTCGGCAACGCCATCCCGGTTTTTCTCTTTGCGATCATCCTGATTGTTCTTTTTGCCGGAGGTACCTATTTCGACTGGTTTCCCTTGCGCGGTCTGACCTCCAACAACTTTACCGAGCTTTCATTAGGTGGCAAAATTCTCGACTATTTTTACCACCTGGCCCTGCCGGTTACGGCTATGGTGATCGGTGGTTTTGCGACGTTGACGATGCTGACCAAGAACTCTTTTCTTGACGAGATCGGTAAACAGTATGTGGTTACAGCTCGAGCCAAAGGCTTGAGTCGAAATCAAGTGCTCTACGGTCATGTTTTCCGTAATGCGATGCTGATTATCATCGCCGGTTTTCCGGCCGCTTTCATCAGCATGTTTTTTGCCGGGTCGCTTTTAATCGAGGTTATCTTCTCGCTCGACGGCCTCGGTCTTTTGGGTTTTGAGGCGACCATTGGTCGTGATTATCCGGTGATGTTTGGAACCCTCTACATCTTCACCCTGATCGGCCTTTTGACCAACCTTATCAGCGATCTTTGTTATATGCTAGTTGACCCGCGTATCGATTTTGAGGCCCGCAAGTTTTGATGGCATCATAAATGTTTGCCACGCGATGAGCATTTACACAAATCCAACCAATCCAAAAGGAAAACAATGGCAAACGGAAATAATAACTTTGAAGCATCGCTATTTAACACAGCGGATAAGCTAAGAAAAAATATTGATGCGGCAGAGTATAAAAATGTCGTATTGGGTTTAATCTTTCTTAAATATATCTCCGATTCTTTTCAGGAACTCTATGACAGATTAGGGCAAGATGAATATTCCGACCCCGAAGACCGGGATGAGTATTTAGCGGAAAATGTCTTTTTTGTTCCCAAAGATGCACGTTGGAAGAACCTGCAAGCAAAAGCCAAGCTGCCCGAAATAGGAGTGGCAATTGATGAGGCGATGAGCGTCATCGAAAAGGAGAATAGCGAATTAAAAAATGTACTGCCAAAAGTTTACGCCAAACCCAATCTGGATAAGGCCTCTTTAGGGCAATTGATCGATGTTATCTCCGATATAGAACTCAAAGCACAAGATGAACACTCCAAGGATCTGCTGGGGCGGGTGTATGAATACTTTTTGGGTGAATTTGCCAGTGCCGAAGGGAAAAAAGGTGGACAATTTTATACACCTAAATCTATCGTTAAATTGATGGTGGAGATGATCGAACCCTACAAGGGCAGAGTCTATGATCCGGCCTGTGGTAGTGGCGGCATGTTTGTCATGGGTGAAAAATTTGTTGCCGAACATCAAGGCAATATTCAAGATATTACTATCTATGGGCAAGAGTCAAACCAGACCACCTGGAAATTATCTAGAATGAACCTTGCCATTCGTAATATAAATTCGCAATTTGTGGCATGGAATACCGAGGGTAGCTTTCTTAAAGATGCTCACCCCGATCTTAAGGCGGACTATATCCTTGCCAACCCGCCGTTTAACCAGTCGGAATGGGGGCAAGATATATTAACCGAAGATGGTCGCTGGAAATATGGTGTGCCGCCAGGTGGCAACGCTAACTTTGCCTGGATGCAACATATGCTCTACCACCTTGCCCCCGATGGTATCATGGCAACGGTACTGGCAAATGGATCTTTAAGTTCGAATACTTCTGGTGAAGGTGATATTCGCAAAAACATTGTAACCGCCGATCTGGTCGATTGTATTGTTGCTCTGCCGAAACAGCTTTTTTATAATACCGGCATTCCTGCGACCATCTGGATATTGCGCCGTGGCAGAACGGTACGACAAGGTGAAACCCTGTTTATTGATGCGTCGGAAATGGGTTTTATGAAAGACCGGGTGCATCGTGAATTTGCCCCGGAAGATATAGAAAAAATCGAACAAACCTACCACACATGGCGTTCCGTAGGGGCAGATTCCATATCTGTCCCCATATCTGCCCCCATATCTGCCCCGTATGAAGATATTAAAGGCTACTGCAAATCTGCCAAATTATCCGAGATAGAAAAACACAGCTTTGTTCTCACTCCGGGGCGATATGTTGGTATCCCCGATGAAGAAGATGATGGTATTCCTTTTGATGAGAAAATGAAGGATTTAACCACGACACTTGCCGAGCAGATAGCGAAAGAGAAAGTGCTGGATGAGCAGTTGAAAGAGCAGTTGGCTAAGATCGGGTTTGCGTTATGAGCGATGATCTAATTGTTATAGATAATAGCGAGATACAGCGAAAAATCCTCACCATTCGTGGTTTGCAGGTGATGTTCGATAGCGATTTGGCGGAGCTTTATAATGTGGAAATCAGAGTACTTAATCAAGCCGTTAAAAGAAATATCGCCCGTTTTCCTGAACAATTCAGATTTCAGCTGAGCAAGGATGAGTTTGAAGCGCATGGGGAATCTTTAAGGTTCCCGTTTGGTACCTTAAACGATGAGGAAAATTTGAAGTGCCAAATTGGAACTTCAAATGACGAATCTTTAAGGTCGCAAAATGCGACCTTAAAGGATGTGCAAAACTTGAAGTCGCAATTTGCGACCTCAAGTACCGAATCTTTAAGATCACAAAATGTGATCTTAGATACAGGGCGTGGAAAGCATCGAAAATATTTACCTTATGTGTTTATTGCCGATCTGATTAAAAGTGCCAAAACCTCAATCGTGCTGATTGACAATTATGTTGATGAAACCGTACTCACTTTACTCAGTAAAAGAGCTGCCAATTGTACTGCCATTATCTATACGAAAACGATCACCAAGAAGCTGAAACTCGACCTTAAAAAACATAATGGCCAATATCCGTCGATAACGATCAAAACCTTCAATGATGCCCATGATCGATTTTTGCTGCTGGATGATGAAGAGATTTATTATATTGGTGCATCGCTTAAAGATCTTGGCAAGAAATGGTTTGCCTTCTCCAAATTTGATAAAGGGGCTTTGGATGTTTTGGGGAGGCTTGGGGATGAGTGAGCTGCCGGAAGGGTGGATTGAGACTACGATTGGGGAAAATATCACCGATATTGCTATGGGGCCATTTGGCTCTAATTTAAAAGTTGATTCATTTGTTGATACTGGAGTCCCTGTTATTAAAGGAGGTAACCTTTCTGAATTATTTGTTTGCGGAAGCTTTTCGTTTGTTTCAGAAGAGAAGGCTGATAGCCTGAAAAGAAGTGTTTCTTACCCTGGTGACATAATTATAACTCACAGAGGAACGCTTGGCCAAGTGAGCTTGGTTCCGATTGGCTATTATCCAAGATATGTCACTTCTCAATCTCAGTTAAGATTTACTCCTGATGATGAAAAAATTGATGCAAGATATCTGTTGTATTTTTTGAAAAGTAGGATTGGTCAATACGAGTTACTAATGAATTCTTCTCAAGTTGGTGTTCCAGCTATTGCCACACCAACAAAAGCGGTAAAAAGTATTAACCTGTTACTCCCACCTCTCCCAGAACAAAAAGCCATCGCCAAGATCCTCTCATCTTTCGATGAAAAGATAGAACTCCTGCGAGCGCAAAACGAGACACTGGAAACCCTCGCCCAGACGATTTTTAAGGAGTGGTTTGTTGATTTCAACTATCCCGGTGCTACGGGGGAAATGGTTGATAGCGAACTTGGGGAGATTCCGAAGGGGTGGCGGGTTGGGACACTTCTTGATGCTTTTGAATTAACCGGCGGTGGTACACCTAAAACAAGTATCAAAGAATATTGGGGCGGAAAGATACCTTGGTATTCAGTTGTTGATGCACCGAATGGAAGCAATTGTTTTGTTGTTGGCACAGAAAAAAATATTAGTGAGTTAGGTTTAGAAAATTCTTCTACAAAGCTTTTGAGGAAAGGGACAACTATTGTCAGCGCGAGAGGTACTGTTGGTAAATTGGCTCTTGCAGGGCAAGAAATGGCGATGAATCAATCTTGCTATGGCATTAATGGCAAGAAAGGTTTTGGAGATTTCTATGTTTTTTTTCAAATGAAAGAAATGATAAATCATATAAAAAAGAATGTACATGGTGCTGTTTTTGATACCATCACTAAAGTGACTTTCGAACATATCAAGATTTCAATTTCTTCGAGTGTTCAATTGGAACAATTTGAGAGAATTGCAAATCCTGCTATGGATAAAATTTTAAACAATGTTTTTCAAATCCAAACCCTCGCTAAAACCCGCGACACCCTGTTACCAAAATTAATGTCCGGCAAAATCCCCGTAGGGGCGGATTCCATATCCGCCCTTGATCTTGCCCCGGATTCCATATCCACCCAGCCATTCCCGTTTTAAGATTCAGCCGCCAAAAAGTACTGGGTCAATAGCTTATTTCCATGAAAGTAACAGCACGTTCTGGTGGTAATTGTCCTTTTAGATGCAATTGCAGAGCTAAAAGGGGA
>JAGHAQ010000050.1 GCA_021161425.1 Candidatus Tharpella sp.
CGTATTAGGGGCGTAGGGAGTCGACGACCAGTAATTGGACGACTGCGTTTGCGGGAAATACGTAATATCAATATAGGGATAGTTACTCCGACCCGAATCGACGATCCCTGACAGCTTCTTGATTGTCGGCAGGCGCCAGTCAGAATGACCGCAGTAGCTATCCGCTTTTAGTTTAGCGATAAAAGTGCTCTGCGCGGCTGCCCAAGTATATTTATTATCCCGATCATGAATTGAGCCGTCATCGGTCTTGACCTCCCAGATCAGACCGGTGACGTTGTCACGCACCTGATACCAGGTCGTTGATCAGACCGACAGAGCGCTGCCGGTCTGATCAAGTTTGGTATATGAGTGCTGTCGCTCACTGACATTATAGTGCGCATCCTGACCATAAAAAGGCTGGCCAGGCGTGGGATAACTGTCAAGTTCCGCACTGTTGTCGTAACACTTCGTCTGTCCCGTATCGGGCAGAGGCTCAGCTGCCTGCAAGCAGGTAAACAGAGCCAAAAAGATGACCGAAAAAATAAAAACTATCCCGGCGCATTTGTTTTTCATATCCATCCCTTTTCAAAAATCATATTCATTGACCGTAGCCAAATCCATACCGCATCCATTATTTAGATATCCACTACCAATCTCAAGCTCCCAGACAAACAACAAATTTAACATTCATCGTAATTACCAATTTGGCTTGATTCGTTTTCTTCAACTCATCTAAATAAGGAATCTTCCTCGTAAGGGTTTCTTTCTATCTTGATTCGCTCGCTAACCCCCGGTTTCTCAAGCTGGATTTACGCCTGAGGCGCACAAGTCCGCTTTGCTTCAGCAAGCGACGGGGAATGCGCCCTCTATGCGGGTTTATTGTTTCAGGATTTTATTATGGAAAGCGGTATAATTCCCGTTAACCGGGAACGTTATGTTTAAAAATTGTGTCGACCTATTTAAAAAAGTTCTGGTGGGCACGCTTTGCCTGAACCCAAAAAAAATCAAGACACGGGGTCGGAATCAGGTTGGGCGATGCTGCATGCTCTTGACTAAATGAGATTGGTCGACTAATGATTCAGTGCGGTGCCCCAAGGCAATCTCGGGCTGATATTTCTACAAACGATTTTGAAAAGGATGCCGATGTTCGGACTTCAGGAAATACTGATTGTTATTGCCATTATCCTGGTCATTCTATTTGTTCCAAGAATAATGAACAGACCCCCTGCACGCCCGGCCTGGAACGGCGTCAGGATTTCCGCAAAAATGCGAATTGCCCTAGTTCTCTCGCTGATTTATCCGGCACTGGCGGCGGCTTATTTTCAACCCTGGCACACGGATCCGGTTCTGTTTTATTATGCCGGCGCCGGACCGGTTATCACCGGATGGCTGTTTTTCTGGGCTCTGTCCGGATTTAAAAAACACTAATCTGTCATGATCGAATTCATGACGCTGCCCGTAAGATACCAACAGCGCTAATACGCCGACAGTCCCCCCCCCTTGTTGCTGTTTTTCGGCTGGGCTATCGGTCAGAGGAATTCCGGTTAATCGAGCCAAATCATTTTGGCTAAAACTCTGTAACTCACGAATAATTTACACAGACTCTCCGATTGATACATCAACAGAGGTAACAGTCTTTCTATAATTCTTCATGCGTTATCTCCTGTAATCATGAGGGTTAATTTCAATTACTTGAACGTACAATTCACCCTTGTTAGTCTTGTATATAATTCTGTACTGAATACTTAACTAAATATGACATGTCAATCGGGTTGTAATAAAAAATGAAGATATGTCTTTGAAAAAGTTTGGAAGCAGAAAAAGAAGGGTCAGGCCTGATAAATGATTAATGGGTGCTTTGGTTGCAGGCTATTTTTTTTCTTTAGTTTTTGTGTCTTTCTTTTTCTTATTTTTAGTTTTGTATAAATCGTTATCAGCGACCTTCTTCAGGGCTTCAGCATCAACTGCGGGGTTGTCCGGGTAGGTGGCGAGACCAGCACTCAGTTTGATCGGGAGGCTGGTATTTTGATCTACGTTGACCTTGGCTGCGGCTGCTATTTTTGTGAGTTTGCTGATGACAGCTTGGCCTTGTCGATGGTTGGTGTCGGGTAAAATGATAGTAAACTCATCGCCGCCGTAGCGTAAGCCGATATCGTGTTGGCGCAGATTGTTACTGATTATTTCGCCGATTTCAGCCAGAACCTTATCGCCGGCCGGGTGGCCGTAGCGGTCGTTGACGAGTTTGAAATCATCAAGGTCGATCATGATCAGGCTTAACGGGTGGTCGTAGCGATGAGCCCGGGCAAACTCTATTGGGAGGACTTCGTCAAGGGTGCGTCGGTTAAAGAGTCCGGTCAGAGGGTCGGTGCGCAGAAGTTTTTGGAGTTGGGCTGTCAAGAGGCAGTTTTCGATGACAATGGCCAATTTTCGGCTCAGGTTTTCGACCGCGTCGGTAGCTGTTCCAGGGATAAATTTTTCCGGATCGGGACTTGCCATATTAAGCGTGCCGATGGCTTGGCCGTGACTGATAAGTGGGACAAAGGCTGATGATTCGATACTCTGGCCGTTTTTGTTCAGGGAATCAAATAGAGCGATGAGAACCGGGTCTGGATGGGTGGCAACCAGCGGTAGGTGCTGAGGAAAGAGTCGATTGTAGTCATTTCCCTTGATAAAGGTCATCGTCGGTGCCGGTTTGCTTTCCTGGTTTTCGTCCACAGCTTTATAAAGTTCCTGAAATTCAATGCCGATGCCGTTTTTTACTTTTTCGATGAGAGATATGTTGGCCATAGGGATGGCGAAATCTGTGGAAAGTTTATTTTGCAGTTCGCTGGCCAGGTTGACAAGGTCATCGGCTTCAAGGATAGTCACTTCAAGATCTTCAAAGCGTTTGTGCTGTGCTTCTCGTTCTTCGGCTAACCTTTCAAAATTTGCTAGGGTTTGGGCAAATTCGTGGTTGCGGTCTCGCAGTTCCTGGTTTTCTTTGAAAATCTTGTCAAAGATAGCTTTTTTGGCGTCGATTACCGTACTTTTTTGAGGTTTGTTATCGTCACTCATTGTTGGTCCTCTTTGGTTGTGGAGTCAATTCGTAAATGGTTTAGAGGGCATTTTTCACAAAGTGGGCTTTTTGGTCGGCAGAAGTTTTTGCCAATCTGTACCAGCAGGGCATGATATTCATTGAAGAGAGTAGGGTCTGCCGGGAGCTGGCGGGTGAAGTAATTCTGGGCTTCATTATAGTTGGCGGTGATCGGTAGCCATTCATGGCGCTTGCAGATTCTTAAGGTGTAGGCATCGATAACGAAAAGTGGTCGCTTGAAAGCGTAGAGCAATATGCTGTCAGCAGTTTCCGGGCCGATTCCTTTTAAAGCGAGAAACCATTTTCTTAAATCAGAGGTTGTTTTCTGCTCTAGTTGGCTGATTCCGCCAGCGTCGGTAAAGGCAATGGCCAGCGCTTTAAGACGCTCACTCTTCTGGCGAAAGTAGCCGGAAGGTTTGATCTGTTTTTGGAGTTCTTGCAGGGGAGAGACGGAAATGGCGGAAAAAGAAAGCTGGTTGTTTAAGCGAAGATTGGCAAGTGCCTTTTCAACATTTTTCCAGGTTGTGTTCTGGGTCAGAAGGGCTCCGATAATCATCTCTTCTGCTCCCTCTGCGGGCCACCAGTGCTGGGGTCCAAAGGCTGCCAGAAGGGTTTTGTGGATTTTTAACAGGCTGCAATCGGGTTTACTGGCCAAAGAGTTTTTACCGTAAGTGTTCAGGTTATTGTATCTGCTGGAAATTTCCTTTTTAGTCTCGAAAGACACAAAAAAACACGAAAGATCTATTTCATGCCTTTCGTGTTTTTTTGTCCACGCATTAAAGATTTTGCTTATCTAATCATCACTAAGGGCGGCCCGAGCAGCGGCTAGTCGGGCAATCGGAACCCGAAAAGGGGAACAGCTGACGTAATCGAGGGCCGTGCGGTGGCAGAAAGCAACCGATGCCGGTTCACCGCCGTGTTCTCCACAGATACCGACTTTAAGGTTGGGTCGGGTTGTCCGGCCCCGGGTAACTCCGATCTCAATCAAGGCACCGACCCCATCGATGTCGATGGAGACGAAGGGGTCGTTGGCAAAGATCTTTTTGTCGATATATTCGGGTAGGAATTTGCCGGCATCATCACGGCTTAAACCGTAGGTTGTCTGGGTCAGATCGTTGGTGCCGAAAGAGAAGAATTCAGCTTCCTGAGCAATTACATCAGCAGTCAGGGCGGCGCGTGGCAACTCAATCATGGTGCCGATCAGGTAGTCTAACGTGACGCCGTAGTCAGCAATAATTCGGTCGCAGGTGACAACACTTCTCTCTTTTAAAAATTTGAGTTCATTGACATCAGCAACCAGTGGGATCATGATCTCGGGAATTACGGTAATCCCTTCGCGGGTGGCTTCGCAGGCGGCCTCCATAATGGCGCGGACCTGCATGTCGTAGATTTCCGGGTAGGTGACCCCGAGACGGCAGCCCCGATGGCCCAGCATCGGATTGAATTCGTGCAGGGCTTCGATCCGCTCTTTGAGGGCTGTCAAAGAGACTCCCATGATCGTCGCCAGCTCTTTAATATCAGATTCGTTCTGGGGTAGAAATTCATGTAGCGGCGGATCAAGCAGGCGGATCGTAACCGGGAGTCCGTCCATGGCCTTGAAGATGCCCATAAAGTCGCTTTTTTGAGACGGCAAAAGTTTGGCCAGGGCTTGCTCGCGGCCCTCCAGGTTGTCAGCC
>JAGHAQ010000018.1 GCA_021161425.1 Candidatus Tharpella sp.
AATTTTGCCAAAAACCCATGTCAAGTCTTTTTTTTGATTTTTAAATTTTTTTCGCTGAACAGTTACAATATATTTATCATTAAACATACGATCAAAACCAAGTGTGACTCCGGATGTGTTATACTCATATCCAGTAAAGCCATCATATTTACCTTGGTTACCCCACTGTCCAAAGCCGTCAAGCCACATACCGTATTTAGGGTGTTTTGGTTGTCTTGAGTTGTATAGCTGGATAATACTGGCATCTGAAGCATTGTACGCAAGGAGAGAGGTCTCTTTACCTGATGACATAGTAATGATCTTCTGTAATGGGCTGGTTGATTCTCCCGTAAGGCGTATACTATGAACCCGTTTGAGCAAGGTTCCTGTGTATTGTCGGGTCACGTCATAAGTGAGTTGTGTCGAGTTGTCATACTGACCCGGACTCAGGCTCGCGAATGCCATATCAAGATCCGATACCGGCACCATGAACTGAAAAGTTCCTATTACTTTTGCCAAGTCTCCCGTTGCATCTAGAGCTGCCTTGTCCAGGTAGGCTGCTATACTACGCTGTACCCCGTTGCGGGCGACAGCGCTGAAAGGTTTCACCGACACGTCGACTCGAAAGAGATCAGACGACTCTCCTTGCAGATAATCAAAGCCCCAATGCATCAACGCTGTACCCGGCGGAAGCTCTACGGTGTTAAACCGGTTCTCGATTTTTGCCGCCGAGAGTACATCGAAGGTGTCGCCGTTGTGGAAGACGTCCAGGTTGACGATGTTGAGATCGGCCAAACCAGCAAGCATGGCTGTTCCGCTCACTTCAAGGCAATCCGACTCTCGAAGTATGACATTCAGATCCCAGGAAAAAGTACCCGAACTCATCTGTGCCAGATCACCGGTCAGAACCGTGGTGAGAATATTTTCTGAGCCTCCCGGTGACAGTATCCCCGCATTAGTAAGGCTATTGCCTCCGCCCAGATTAACCGTCGTTCCCGTGTTGAATGTCGCACCCTCTTTATTATTGAATGAGTTACTGTTTGAGCCGAGATCAACCGAGCCGGTAACTATGCCATTGTTGTGGATGGTTTCACCGCCTCCCGTGCCGGTAATAGCAGTCCCCGTTATAGCATTTAACGTAGTGATAGTCCCAAAGTTGTTCAGCGTGTTGCTGGCTCCGTCCATGAAACACACGCCTGTTCCTGTACCCATTCCTCCTTGCATCGAGCCACCTGAAATAGTCACAGAAATATTGCCATTGCCATTGATTCCCTTACTTTGTGCGAGAATAGCATTAGAGTTCGTACCTTGAGCAAAGATATCACCTGAAAGCGAGATATCGACAGCATTGCCAAAGCCTTTTCCCCCTGCGCTTTGTGCAAAGATTCCGGCTGAAATATCTCCAAGCGTGGTAATATTTCCGGTATGTGTAACGTTCACAGTTCCTCCCGAGCCATCGTCACCACCATTACCGGCAGCCCCCGCGGCACCGCCGATACCCACATTGCCTACCAGGCCCCTGGGCACCACTGCCACCAACACCACCGCCACCGCCGATACTCTGGGCAAATATGCCACAGGAACCGTTCCAAGCGTCGTGACATCACTTTCATTGCCGATACTGACCTTTTTGCCGTTGCCACTGCTGCCCGCCGACCCGCCGACCACTATCTACATATCCTCCAAGCCTTTTAGGGGCGTCACTTCAAGAATGGGTTCGAGCCAGGAGGGAACAAGAGGAATGCCATGGGCCGCATCACCCCCCATCCTGCCGCCGCCACCAACGCTTTGGGCAAATATACCATGGGCGTCGGCCCCCCTGGTGGTGATGGCACTGCGATTGGTAATCGTTACCCACCCCTACCACCGATAGCCAGGTTCCAAGTACTGAACAAATCAGTACAGAAATTGTTTACATCTTTCTTTTCAAAAGTTGGTATCCAGTCCTCGGGATTAACATCCAGGGTCAGCGCCTGCGAAGCATCACCGGTACCACCGCCATCACCGATGCTCTGGGCAAAAATACCACAGGAACTATTCTCAGAGGTATCAATGATGCTGCTATTTTCGACAACCACTGACCCGCCACTGTTGCCGTCGCTTCCCGCAGTAGGTTTGCGTGAACCAAAACTCCAAAAACCGTCGCCGTTTCTGCCGCTGGTGCCGGGTTTACCCTTGCTTTCGGCAAAAATGCCGTGCGAAGCGGCACCGCTAGTGGCGATACTGCCTTGATTGACCACTGAAACGCTGTTGCCGGCTCCGCCGGCCTCATCGGCAACGTTGATCAATCCCGTTACATAGCTGTCAAGATCGGGCAGTGCCAGCTGCTCGGTTTGCGGCTTTGTACTTTCGCCATAGTCATCAAAGTAGGCTTCGGTTACCGTTTCTAAACCGCTGTCGGTTCTGGTCACCGTGGCAAACAGCTCAGCGTTGATATCCTCGCGTTTCAGCTCGTTATTCCGATAGCCATCAAGAAGGTAGTTGACCGAAACGGTGCGCGATTCATCAACCGCCAGATCATCAAAGGCTGTCCCGGCATTAAAAGTACAGCTGCCATTCGTGGCCAGGGTAAAGGTTCCGGCCTCGTCACCGTAGCCGACAAACAGGCCATCTTCATCCACCTCCAGAATACGGCCCTGAATCTGGCTTCCGATAACACCTTCCGAACCGTCCGGATTTTTGACCGAAATTACCTCAAAAGCGATCCCCTCGGCGGAAAAGTTTTCCAGTGAGCTGACCACCGAATCATGGTAGCCGGTGGTATTGCTTTGGGCGATAATCCCATGGGAATTTCTGCCGCTGGTGGTGATCTCACTGAAACTTATCACTTTCACCACCCCGCCGGAAACCTCTGGTGTGCCGGGAATGGGGATATTCAAAAACGGATCATTGGGTGCCGCCGGCGGACTTCTCTGGCTCAGGGTAGCAATGCCTGAAGACTGATCGGCGACTGTAGTTATGACCACAGGAAACTGGCTATCACCACTGTTGATGGTAATATTACCGCCCCCGGTGTTTTTGAAACTAATACCGCTAACCCCGGCCCCAGCGGGCTGGATAAGATTGGGATCTAGATCCAAGACGTTTAGTGTTGTCAAAGCATTGTCATGGATTTCAATACCATTCATCTGCTCACCGGTACAGGTCATGGTGTCACCGTCCTGAACCCACGGGCCAGCGGCATGTAGCGGCAGAGCACAAAAAACATAAATACTTATGTCAGGGTGCGACATGATTAAAAATACGTAGTTTTCTTGTTGTGTGAATTAAATAGTGGACGAAGATAGACTATGGTGCTATAAGAGCGCGCTTGTTGGAAGCGGTGATACTGGAAAATCGTTATTCATGTTCTCCTTGACGGGTAACTGGGATGGTTTTTTTTATGGTTTTTGATATGTTCTGAGATGAGTGTAGCAAAGGTAGCCAGATATCAAAACGGCTGTTTTCGGTAACGAAAACAGCCGTTTCTTTTTTGGAACAAGTTTTTTGGCAACCATATTGAGTGGTTGTCGGTAGTTTGGGGCGGCAAGTGAAATGGTCGTGAGAATAATCTTTCGCTTTGGGTACTAACCGGTCGGTGCTTGCTGTAATTCAGCCTCAAATTATCGAGTAATTTAAAATAATATTATGATTTTTCACTTGGGATCGGTGCTATTTAAAGTGGCCAAGTGAATTTTGGAGTAACTTTTATATGTCATTTGAAGCACTGGGCTTAATGCCCAGACTATTGCAAGCTGTTGCCGAGCAAGGTTACAGCACCCCCACCCCTATTCAAGCTCAAGCTATTCCCGCAATTCTTGACGGCCGGGATGTTATGGGCGGGGCTCAGACGGGAACCGGAAAAACGGCGGCGTTCGCCCTGCCCGTACTGCAGATATTGAACCAGAAGGGGAGGAGCAAAAGTCGTTGCCCACGTTGTTTAGTGCTGGCGCCAACCCGGGAACTGGCGGCACAGGTGGGCGAATTTACGGCAACTTACGGTAAAAACCTGACGTTGCGCTCGACCGTTGTCTTTGGTGGTGTCGGCATAAATCCTCAGATTGATAAGTTGAAACGAGGTGTAGATATCCTGGTGGCTACCCCGGGGCGACTTTTGGATCACGTAGGGCAGGGAACTGTAAGCCTTTCTGACGTGGAAATACTGATTCTTGACGAAGCCGACCGCATGCTTGACATGGGCTTTATTCATGATATTAAACGGGTGTTAAAGCTCTTGCCGAACCAAAGACAGAACTTGCTCTTTTCCGCCACCTATTCAGATGAAATAAAACGGTTGGCAGATAAGCTTTTGGACAATCCGGCCATGATCGAGGTTGCCCGCAGAAATACCGCCGCCGAAAAAGTGAGTCAGGTGGTGCATCCGGTGGGCCTGAAAGCCAAGCGCGTACTTTTGGCCCAACTTATTAAGGATGGGAACTGGGAGAGGGCTCTGGTTTTTACCCGTACCAAGCACGGTGCTAATCGCCTGGCCACCTATCTTGAAAAGAATGGTATCGGTGCGGCCGCCATTCATGGCAACAAAAGTCAGACTGCGAGAACCCGGGCTCTGGCGGAGTTTAAAGCTGGCAAGGTTAAAATTCTGGTGGCTACAGATATTGCTGCCCGGGGACTGGATATTGACAAGCTTCCTTACGTCGTCAATTTTGATCTGCCCAACGTTGCTGAAGACTATATTCACCGTATCGGTCGTACCGGCCGCGCGGGCTGTAGTGGTAATGCAATTTCTCTGGTAAGTGCTGATGAACAGAAATTGCTGCGTCCTATCGAGCGTTTGCTCGGTAAACAGATTCCCATAGAGATTATTGATGGCTTCGAACAGAATCAGGCGGACAAAGACGAAGAGACCTTTGTCGATTTTCGTCGTAGTGGGAAAAAGAGCGGTGGTTTTTCAAGATCTCGAAGTGGCGGGGCCAGCCGTCGCAGTAACGGACCATCTAATCGGACTGCACATGCTCATCGTTAGTAAATATCGTTTCTCTTAAAGGCTTGGTGACTAACGAGTCTTAAAAAGCAAAATGGCCGTTTTCTATGAAGAAAACGGCCATTTCTTGTTTTGTGGGGCAGGTTGTTTTGGGAACCTTCGGGATTTGTCACATACAAAACCCTAACCGGACATCACTGGTTTGGGTGATAATTTGCTTGACATTTTTGTCGAAGTCGACCTGTTTGAAATGGTGGATGTAATATCTAATGGGAAAAGTATAGATTTGAGAGGTTCGTAAAGTCTTTATGCCTGACGTCGTTCTGGTCCAGCCACCGATCGAGGATTTTTTTCTGACTGCCAAACGAACCATTCCTTATGGTCTGGCCTGTATTGCCGCAAGTCTCGAAGAACAGGGCTTTTCAGTTGCCATTATCGATGGCCTGGCGACAAATAAAAGTAGAATCCTGCCTTGGCCGGAGGAGATGGCCTACCTGGGGCCGCATTACGGCAAACCGGACACCTCACCATTTGCTCTGTTTCACAACTACAAACATTTTGGCTACAGTTTTGATCACTTGGGACGGCTGGTTCAGCAGTCCGGGGCTTTTCTGGTTGGTATTTCAGCCCTATTTACCCCTTACCACGAGAGTGCTCTGCAAGCTGCAGTTATAATCAAAAACCATCATCCCGACTGCCTCATCGTGGTCGGTGGCCATCATGCCACGGCCATGCCGAAAACGGTTATGGAATGTTCATCTGTCGATTATGTCATTCGTGGGGAAGGCGAGATGGCTATGTCGAGGTTGGCTGCAGCGGTCAAAGAAGGCCGGGTTGATGATCAGGATCTGACAGGTGAAATCCCAGGGCTTGTTTTACGCCGGAGAGATGGCTCTCTGCACATTAGTGAACCGGCGGTCATAACCGATTTGGACTCCCGGCCGCTGCCGGCAACCAGTTTGTTGAAACGGTCATTCTATATGCGCAAACAGCGGGGAAGTGCTGTCATCATGGCCAGTCGGGGTTGTCCTTTGCGTTGTAGTTACTGTGCCGTCAGTGCTGATAGCGGACTGCCCTATCGGAAAAGATGTGTCGCGTCTGTGTTGCGGGAGATCGAGCGGGCCGTTTCTTGTGAAAATGTTGGTTTTGTCGATTTTGAAGATGAGAATCTGACCATTGACAGGCCCTGGTTTATGGATCTTATAGGTGGTATCTCAACTTTACGGAAGGGGCGTGATTTTGAGTTGCGGGCCATGAATGGGCTCTATCCGCCGGCGCTTGACGAAACCATGATCGTAGCTATGCGGGACGCCGGGTTTCAGACCCTTAACCTGGCCGTAGGCAGTTTCGATTCCGGGCAGCTTAAACAGTTTCGCCGCCCGGATGTCGGCAGAGCCCATGATCGAGTTCTGAAACTTTGTCAAAAATACGATCTTGAGGCGGTTTCCTATCTTATTGCCGGAGCCCCCGGACAGCAGGCGGAAACCTCGCTTAATGATCTTTTACGTCTGGCCCGGCAAAAGACCATCGTGGGTCTGTCGGTTTTTTATCCGGCCCCGGGCAGTCTTGATTACAGCCGGGCTGTCGACCTAGGCATCCTGCCGTCAAATCTATCCTTGATGCGTTCCAGCGCCTTGCCCATCAGCCATACAACAAGCCGCCTCGAAACGGTAACGTTGCTGCGCTTGAGTCGTATAATTAATTTTATCAAATTCCTGCAGAAAGATCATGTTGAGTTGCCTGCACCCCAGCCTTTTTGTGACCATGATCTGTCAGCTTATTTAGAACGTACAGAGAGAGGACTGTTGCTACTCAGCTGGTTTCTTGATGATGGCGTAATTCGGGGCATCACTCATGATGGTGAGGTTTATGAACATCCGACGGCGCTGAATCTAACCCGGAAATTTCTCCAGAAGTTTTCCGATAATACAACTGTATAGTTGACTCTTCTTCGGGACTGTGATTAATGAGAACAAAACCTCAGCCCGCCGTGCCGGGCAAAATAATAGTAAACAAATAAAACTACTAAAGGGGAATACCATGGGTGGTATGTTTGGACTGGTTTCAAAGGAAGATTGTGTTACTGAGCTGTTTTACGGTACTGATTACCACTCTCATTTGGGAACCAAGCGCGGCGGTATGGGTGTTTGCAACTCTCATGGCATACAGCGCTCCATCCACAGTCTTGAAAATAACTACTTTCGCACCAAATTTGAATAGGAG
>JAGHAQ010000025.1 GCA_021161425.1 Candidatus Tharpella sp.
ATTAATACCATATACATAAACTGTCAAGCCCATAACGAGTAAAACTGACTCCACAAACATCAGATGTCAACCGCTACACGGGCAACTAAAGCAATTAAGCAACAACGTCCCCCTAATTGTCCCCGCTACACGGGCAACTAAAGCAATTAAGCAACAACGTCCCCCTAATTACCACGTCCCCCTAATTACCAACCTAGATGTATCGCTATTATGGCGGTAATCATAACCAACAGATTTAACGGCAGTCCGATTTTCAGGAAATCAGTAAAGCGGTAACCACCAGGGCCGTAAACCATCAAGTTGGTTTGATAACCAATGGGCGTGGCAAAACTGGTTGAGGCCGCTACGGCTACGGCAATTGCAAATGGCAATGGATCATAGCCCCCGGTTAAAGCTGCCGACCAGGCTATGGGAAACATCAGGGCAGCAGCGGCATTATTGGTAATTAATTCAGTCATTATAGTTGTGGCTAGATAGATGGCAGCCAGAAGTCCTAAGGCTCCCCATCCGGAAACCACATCCAATAAACTGGAGGCAAGATATTGTGCCGCACCACTTTTGGTCAGGGCCTGACTGATACCCAAAGCCGCGGCAATAACGATCAAAACATTAAGCTCCAACGAACGGCGGGCTTCAACTACGGACACAGCTCGACTTATAAGCAGTACCAAGACCGCCAGGGTTGCCGCTCTAAAAATATCCATAATTCCAAATGCGGCCAGCAGTACCATGATAATCATGGCCCCGAAAGCAATAATACTTTTCTTATTGTCGACAACCGGAAATTCAGAAACTTTGTTGATCAGGTAGAAATCACGGGCTCCACCCCAACGAGTTTGAAAATCGCCGCCCGCTAACAATAAAAGAGTATCGCCGGGTTTTAAGGTGATGCCGCCGATCCCGCGCCGAATGCGTTCACCATGACGCCGAACCGCCAACACCGCAGCATCGTATCGGCTGCGAAAGTTACCCTCCTTAATGGTTTTACCAAGCATTGGCGATGAATGTGAAACTACGGCTTCGATAATCCCACTGTGAGCATCACGGTGAGTGATTACCCAATTTTTCTCTTCGATCGGAACCAACCCGGAGATCCGCCGCAGGTGGGGAATGCCATCAGGAATACCAACAAAACAGAGGCGGTCACCGGCAATTAAAATTTCATTCGGTTTAACTGGAGCAATAACTTTATCTCCACGAACGATTTCACTTAAATAAAGATGATTCAGGTGCCGCAGTCCCGCTTTAGCGATGGAGCGGCCGATTATCGGGGCATCCTCAGCCACCCGCATTTCAAAATGATAATCATTGCCATTATTGATATCCTGGGATTTTTGCCGGTCTGGTAGGATTAAATAGCCAATCGTTAAAATATAAATCAGGCCCACAATTGCACATGGCACCCCGACTTTAGCCAGCTCAAACAGCCCCAGAGAACGACCACCAATATCTATCATCATACCGTTAACCAGCAAGTTGGTTGAGGTACCAATCAATGTACATACCCCACCCAAAATGGCGGCGTAAGAGAGAGGGATAAGATATTTACTGGGCGGCAAGCGATGGCGCCGGGCCCACTCAGCTACCGCCGGGGCAAACATGGCGACGATCGGGGTATTGTTGAGGAAAGCTGAAAGAAAACTGACCGGAATCATCATCCGCAGCAAGGCCCGGCGCCTGAGACCTTTACCACCCCCCATGGTTCGGTCAGCAAAAAACTCTAAGGCCCCGGAAGATTTAATTCCATAAGCGACGATGAAAAGCAGGGCGACAGTCAACATCCCCTGGTTAGCAAATCCGGCCAGGGCTTCGGCTGGAGTAATAACACCAGCCAAAAGTAAAGATCCAAGAGCTGCAAAGAGAATCGCATCAGGATCCAACAATTCAAAGACAAGGGCCGTCAGTATCAAGCCAACAACCATTAATGTAAATTGACCGTCAAAAGTCATACCGATAATTTCCTCATCGTTACATAAATTTTTTTCATAAGGGTGTCTTGAAAAATTAGAATTTTTGTTTGAGTACAAGGCTAGGCGAAGATTTTAACCCATACCCCAAGGGCACTTCCTTCGGGCGCAGCATACATTGAGTATTTCGAGGATTAAAATCTTCGCCTAACGCAGTAATCGGGCACTTGTACCCTTCAGGGTGAAAAGGCAATTTTTCAAGGTACCCGTAACAGTATGACAATAATTCCATGCCTGTTGAGAAGCGCAACCAACTCTTCACCGGGGGTTATATCATCAATAATTATTGATATCTTTCCCTGCTCAAATAATTCTCTTTGCATAATTTGCGCTTTTTTCCGCTTTTCTTCCAGCGTTCCATCTTTAATTTCAATGATCTCTCCCTTTTGACCAAGGAGTTGTTCCCATTCGGCAAGGCTTACAAGAGAAGAAGATCTCATCTTTTCTGTTTTCTCGGGAACAGACTCTAACTCTGTGGTTACAGGCTTTTTCAAATCATCGCTGGAAATACGATCGATGATCATGCCGACGGCAGAGGTAAAGTTGGTGACCGGATCGATAAGGATAAAGCTGCCGGTGTTGCGGTTTTTCATGTAGGGATCAAAAAAGAGAGGTCGGCTGGCAGTAATGGTGACCCGGGCTATTTCGTTAAGCGCAAGCTCTTCGGTATCAATCTTACGCAAGGTATTAACGTCAGTCTGATATCTGACTTTATCGATCCGAGCCCTGGTCGTCTGAGTCGTGTGTTTGAGGAAGAATGCGGTACTGATATCCATCGGTTTTTCATCCATCCAGACGAGCATAGCTTCAAAAGTCTGATCGGTACGGGGAAGATTGTTGGGATGAACCAACATATCACCTCGACTTATATCGATTTCATCCTCCAGGGTAAGTGTCACGGATTCGGGCGGGAAAGCACAATCGAGATTGCCATCGAAGGTCGTGATATTTTTGACGCGGGATTTCTTCAAAGACGGCAGCACCATAATCTCATCACCGGCACGAACCACACCGGCTGCAACCTGACCGGAAAAACCCCTGAAATCGGCATCAGGCCGCTGAACGTATTGAACAGGGAAACGAAAGTCGATAAAGTTGCGATCTGAAGTAATATAGATCGATTCAAGAATTTCGAGAAGAGGCTGGCCCGTATACCATGGCATCTTTGCTGATTTTTCGACAACATTATCACCCTTCAACGCAGATAACGGTATAAAATGAAGATCTGGTATCTTGAGACGTGTGACAAACTCTCCATATTCCTGGCAAATATCATCAAAAACCTGCTGGTCATAATCTACTAGATCCATTTTATTAACGGCCAGAATGATATGCTTGATACCCAGCAAAGAGATAAGAAAACTATGCCGGCGAGTCTGCGTAATAATGCCGGTGCGGGCATCGGCGAGGATAACGGCCAGGTTGGCGGTCGAAGCACCGGTCACCATATTACGGGTATACTGCTCATGACCGGGTGTATCAGCGATAATAAATTTACGCTTGGAAGTGGAAAAATAGCGGTAGGCGACATCAATGGTAATACCCTGCTCGCGCTCGGCCTTAAGGCCATCTAAAAGCAAGGCGTAATCGATTTCACCGCCGACACTGCCAACCCGTTTACTGTCGCGCGCCAGGGCGGCGAGCTGGTCTTCATAAATCAGTTTACTGTCATAAAGAAGGCGCCCAATCAACGTTGATTTGCCGTCATCAACGGAACCGGCGGTGAGAAAACGCAGAAGATCTTTCTGCTCATCCTGATCCAGAAAATCTTTAATATCCATCTCAAAAACCCTTCGGCAAATGCTTATAATATATTGGGATTAAACAATCGTTGGAAAGCTTGAACAGGCCGGCATTTAAATCAAAAATACCCTTCCCTCTTCTTTTGCTCCATAGAGCCTTCCTGATCAAAATCAATAACCCGGGTAGTACGTTCGCTTTTAGTTACAACCATCATCTCCTCGACAATTTTTTCGATCGTATCGGCCTCCGACTCAATCGCTCCAGTCAAGGGATAACAGCCTAAAGTACGAAAGCGAACCATCTTCTTCTGAACTTTTTCTCCGGCATTTAAGGGCATGCGATCATCATCAACCAGGATCAGGTTACCGTCGCGGTCAACGACTTCGCGCTCAGCCGCATAATAGAGTGGAACAATGGGGATTTTTTCCAGGCGCAGGTACTGCCAGACATCTAGCTCGGTCCAGTTCGAGATCGGAAAAACCCGAATACTCTCCCCTTTTTTGACCCGGGTATTATAGACGCTCCAGAGTTCCGGGCGCTGGTTTTTCGGATCCCACTGATGGAAGCTGTCGCGAAAAGAGAAGATACGCTCTTTAGCCCGTGATTTTTCCTCATCGCGGCGCGCCCCACCGAAGGCGGCGTCAAAACCGTATTTATCGAGCCCCTGGAGCAGGGCCTGGGTCTTCATAACATCGGTGTGAACCTTACTGCCGTGAGTAAAAGGGCTAACACCTTCTTTATAGCCATCTTCGTTGTAGTGGATAATGAGATCAATTTCATGGGTGCGGCAGAACTGGTCACGAAAGAGGATCATTTCGCGAAATTTCCATTTTGAATCGATATGCATCAGGGGAAAAGGGATTTTACCGGGAGCAAAAGCCTTCTGGGCCAGGCGAACCATAACCGAGGAATCTTTGCCAATCGAATAAAGCATGACCGGATTTTCAAATTCAGCTGCGACTTCCCGAATAATATGAATGCTTTCGGCTTCCAGCTCTTGCAAATGGGAAAGGGAATATTTTCTGTGCATAATTTTAACTCATAGTCCAGGGTTCAAAGTAAAAGTCAAAAGCGTTGCTATAAAAACCTCTTCCTTTTATAGATCAATCAGGCTTTGGCCACGCAGATAACAGATAATCGTATCAACTGCCTCAATTTCTGAGACAGCATCGGTCTTGATAGTTATATCAGGGTTCAGTGGAGCTTCGTAGGGCGATGAAACACCTGTAAAATCAGCGATTTTTCCAGCATCAGCTTTCTTATAGAGACCTTTGGGATCGCGCCTGCGACAGGCATCAACGCAACAGTCGAGATAGATTTCGATAAACTCACCGGATCCCATAATTTTGCGTACAACATCACGATCCCGACGATAAGGCGAGATAAATGCGGTAATCGCAATCAGCCCGGCATCAGCGAAAAGCTTTGCGGTTTCACCTACCCGGCGAATATTTTCTTGACGATCGAGCGCTGAAAAACCAAGATCACGGTTGAGACCATGACGCAGATTATCACCATCAAGAACGTAACTTCGAACTTTCATGGCATACAACTCAGCATCAAGACGGTTGGCCAAAGTTGATTTTCCAGATCCCGACAAACCGGTAAACCAGAGCACACATGAAGCATGCCCGTTAAGTTTATGTCGCTTTTCTCTGGAGATCTGGGACTGATGCCAGGTCAAATTGCCGGCAACCGAATTATCGACTTTCAACATTCACAAAACCCTCTTGATTTGTTTGCATAAATACCTTGTCATTCCAAAAAATTTCCTACTCCTGGAAACCCTGAACTCTGAACCCTGAACTGATCTCAATACAAAAACCCGAAAAGCCAGAGCGGTATTTTATTACCGGAACCTACTTCAATACCATCAGCAACCACAAATGATTCCGGCACATCTTTAATCTGGCTGAAGCCCTTATTCCTGCCACCGATTTCAACCACATACTTTTCATCAACCAAAAAATCGCCTTTATTGAGATAATACAAACTATGATCAGGGCACACCATACTCGCAAAAAAGGCCTCCCTTAGCGTTCCTTTTTCGTTCTTGATACACAGAGCATTGAAAAGGTTGGTATTTGCCAAGTATAATTTATCCGGTTTCCTGACCGAATGAAAGCGTTTGGCCTCGTGACTTATGTGGAGTACAAGTTCAGCTTTTGCTAGATACTCAATATATTTATAAAGCGTTGACTTGGTAATACCTACCCTTAAAGCAAGCTTATCGATAGAAAGCTCCAGCGGTTTTGAAACACAGATCGTTAAGAGAAGTTTTTTTAGTGTAGAAATTTTATCTGCCTGAATATTAAACAATTGCCCTAAATCGGTATGCAGAATCGTGTTTAGAGTTTCCACTATTCGATCCAAATACTTAGTTTTGTCTTCGAAATAAAAAGGATAAACACCTTCACTTAAAAATCTCTCAAAAAACATAAGTATTTTCTTCTCTCGCAATGTTGCAATAATGTCATACACAATTCTTTCATGAGCTGACAAAATCGTTTTCAGATTATAGCTTTCAATTGTTACAGCCTGGGAAATCTC
>JAGHAQ010000059.1 GCA_021161425.1 Candidatus Tharpella sp.
ATCTCTCGAGACATAATTTATTATATAATTATCCATCCATTGCAGTTGGAAAATCTTATTTGCTTCACTTTCGATGAGTGGCTCGGGGAAACCTCCATTAAACCAGACATGCATCGTCTGATCTATCCGTAGCAATGGTTTAAGTTGCAGGAAATCTTTTGCTTTTATGGTGGCATCTGTCAGTAGATTGTAAATCTGCGGGGGGCCTTTTTCGTAATATTCACTTTGTTTGAAGGGGCCCATCTCTACGGTGGCAATACGGCCAGCAAGACTTTCGCTGATTCCCTTGACAATGTCCGGAGAACTTGATCCGGTTAGTATAAAGCGTCCTTTTTTTTCTCGCCGGCTATCGATTACCCCCCTTAGAACTCTGAATATTTCAGGGTATTGTTGGGCTTCGTCAATGATTACATTTTCGCTGTTGATAGTGAAAAAAGCCAGTGGGTCACTGGAGATAAGTTGATAATCATCCGGACTTTCAAGGTCATAGTATTTCCATTCAGGTCGTAATTGTTTGACCAGGGTTGATTTGCCGCATTGTCTGGATCCGACGATGGCTACCACCGGGAACATGTCCAGCAAACAGTCGATTTTATCCTCGATAGCTCTTTTTTTACCCATGATATTTACAGGCTACCACTAAAAAACGTGCATGTCAAGTGCGCAATAGTTTTTCTCATTTTGAGCCTCTGCCAAATCGGCCTTTGCTTACTGGGCCAAAAATGTGAAGAGCGCTTTTGATGATATTGCTGCGGGAACTTTCTAAGAAAACTTGATACTTCCCTATTAGCTTGTAATTTATATCAGAAATTTTTGTAAAGTAGCCAGGCTCTGAAAAAGGGGTTGGTGAATTTATATTAGTCACCACTTTAGCTTCCACAAGTATGAGTGATATTTTGCGGCTGGCGGTGGTATTGGCCAATTATTTTTTTATTGGACATAAATTTAAATCCAGTGTAATAAAATATTCTAAATTTAGTTGATGACTTGTTATAAAAAGAGGGGATATTATGAGAAAATGTAGGGATTATCCGCAGTTAGTGATGTTTTTTGTGGTCTTAACCCTGTTACTGTCGACTTTGCCTGGTGCCTCAAAGGTCTCAGCGATTGAGGCTCCGGCCCAGAGTGCGGCGAGCACTACCGGTACTGATGGCTCTGCCAGCCAGGAGGAGTTGGCCCAGATTCTGGCCCCGATCGCGCTCTATCCGGATACGTTGCTGGCCCAG
Source organism: Candidatus Tharpella sp. (assembly GCA_021161425.1). GTDB lineage: Bacteria > Desulfobacterota > Anaeroferrophillalia > Anaeroferrophillales > Tharpellaceae > Tharpella. Next base: position 1,227 of record JAGHAQ010000059.1, read on the forward strand.
ATGTTCATGGCTGCGACCTATCCTCTTGAGATTGTCGAGGCGGCTCGCTTTGTCAAGGCAAATCCTGGTCTTAAGGAAGATGCGCTGGATAAGGCCTTAAAAGAGCAGGCGTGGGATGTCAGCGTAAAATCACTTTGTCATTTCCCCTCAGTGATAGCTTCATTAAGTGACAACCTCGATGCCACCAAAAAACTTGGCGACTATTTTCTTGACGACCAGAAAGCGGTCATGGACATGGTTCAGACGCTCCGCGCCAAGGCTCAGGAAGAGGGCAACCTCAAAACAACCGAGGAGCAGAAGGTTGTTGTTGAAAAAGAGATCATCATTATTGAGTCAGCCAGCCCCGAAGTTATTTACGTCCCTTCCTATAGTTGTACTTACGTCTATGGGCCCTGGTGGTATCCTTACTATCCACCCTATGTCTGGTATCCACCACCACCGCGTTACGGGTTTACGGCCGGAGTTATTGTTGGGATCGGGATTGGAAGTTGGTGTCGTCCCAATTGGCGACGCGGTGATATTGATATAGACATCAACCGCACCACCAACTTTAATGCAAATGTCAACGTTAATGGCCGGGGCAAAGGCAAAAGTTCCTGGAAACATAACTCCAAACATCGGCAAGGGGTGGCTTATAATAATAAAAAGACGCGGAAAAATTACGGCCAGTCGGACCGGGCCGCCAAACAGAAAGATCTGGGCCGCGGCCGTACAACTCAAGGTCTTGACCGCGAAACTCGGGATTCAATTAAAAAACAGGGCTTAAATAGTAATAGCAGTAAGTTAAAGAACCAAAATCAAAAGCGAACGGTTAACCAGAAAGCGGCCAAACCGGCTGCTTCCCGGCGTGAGCCTGCTGCTGCCCGTCAACCTTCGGTAAAACACTCTCAGCCTAAGCGCTCTAATGCCTTTAACAGCTCCGGTGGCTCTGGTAAAAAGAGTAGTCATACGAGTCAGCGGGGTAGTGCCAGTCGCAGTCGTGGCGGCGGCCGCCGCCGCTAGGAGAATGTCTGCTTATTGATGCCGTTGTAAAAAAGTTAAATTGATATTGGAGAATAATACTATGACTAGTTGTCTGAAAAATAAAATAATAGATATTCTTCCCGGCATGGGGCTTGTGGTGCTGGGTGTGATGTTTTTTGCAATAATGAATCTCGGACACGCTTTCGCCCGCGAAACCTGTAGCCCTCAAGGTCAAGGTTTCAGTTCGCCTCAGGAAGCGGTTGCGGCCATTGTTGCCGCAGCAAGGGAGCTGGATCCTGCGAAATCCCTGGTAATTTTAGGAGCCGATGCCGAAGAGATTATTTTTTCCGGTGATAAAGTTGCCGGGCAGGGCGGGGCGGCTGATTTTATCGAAAAATACGATGAAAAACACCAGCTTGAGATGGTGAGTTCGACCTCGGCGACCCTGGTTATAGGGAAAGCCGATTGGCCGTTTCCAATTCCTGTCGTCAAAGTTGGTGATAAGTGGTTTTTTGATGTTGCGGCCGGCGAAGAAGAGATCTTGAATCGAAGAATAGGTGAAAATGAACTTGAGGTGATTCAGGTAATGCAGGCCTTTGTCGAGGCTCAGCTTGAGTATGAGAGTCAGGATCGTGACGGTGATGGAGTCCGCGAATTTGCGCAGCAGATAATGAGCGATGAGGGCAAAAAAAATGGCTTGCACTGGCCGGTAGAAGAGGGCGAAAAACTGAGTCCGTTGGGCCCTCTAATTGCCGAGGTTAGAAGTGAAGGGTATGACGTAAATTCAGGTAAACCGCAACCCTACCATGGTTATTACTATAAAATATTCACCCGGCAAGGTGAAAAGGCCCCGGGCGGTGCCTATGACTATATTGTCAACAGTAATATGATTCTGGGTTTTGGCTTGATTGCTTATCCCGCAAGATATGGTTCTTCCGGAATCATGACTTTTGCCGTCAACCAGGAGGGTGCTGTCTATGAAATCGACCTGGGTGAAAAGACAGCTGAGATTGCCGCCAGAAAAATTAAATACGACCTTGATAAAACCTGGCAGAAAGTAAGTGATAAGGATCTTATTAATGATTGAACCGGGATTGCATTAACCCGATTTTTTGCATCCGGGTAATGTTGATATCGGGGTATAAATTAGAAGTAAAAAAAGGTTTAGGGGTACGAATATTTCGTGCCCCTAAACCTTTTTTTATGTAAAACTTGACGGTTGTCTAAATGATCATCTGCGGCGTGGTCTCGGTTTTGGATTGGAGGGCAGCAGTGGCGTTGGTGGCGGTCGTATAGCTGTCAGGTTCTGTGGCAAAAGCCATGCTGGTCAAAACAACACGAGTGTGCCAATCAACAGCGCAAAACGCAAATATCTCATGGTTTTCTCTCTTTTTTATAAAGGATAGTTTAAAATTAAAATACTTGACAATTTTCAGTAGTCCAGGAACCACTGATTACTGCCTTACCCGCCAGATTCCGTCACCACCCTGTAGCAGGCGGACGCGGTCACCGACTCGGTAGTGACCATCCTGTTCCTGGACCACGGCCATCAAACGGCCATTATCAAGTTCTATGGTAAACTCCAGAGCGGGTTTGGTTCCCGACTGTTTTTCTATGACCGAGCCCGCCGCAGCACCGACAAGAGCTCCAGCCACAGCCGCCAGCGTACTTCCACTTCCTGAGCCGATAGTACTGCCGGCAACTCCGCCGGCAACTCCGCCGATAACCGTTCCGGCCCCGGAATTGGAACCTTCAATTGTCACGTCGCGGAGTTCAATAATGGTACCGTAGTAGACGCTCAAAGATCTTTGCGCCTGACCCTGGCTGTAGACCTGTCCCGACTGGCTGGTGGTACAGCCGCTTGCTAAAAGAAGTGTGCCCAGTATGGCTAAGAATAATAGTTTGCTATGCAATTTTAACTTCATTTTGTACCTCCAGAGCTAATTAAATAAAACTTTATTAGTGTACTTTGTAGTTGCTAGTTTGCCGATTGTCAAATATAATTATAAACTTTCCCGATTCCGGACCTCTTCCTCGACACTGACAACTTTTTCTCGCATGGTTTCAAGCAGAACGTAAACAACCGGCACCAGCAGGGTTGAGATAAAACAGGCCGCGACCATGCCGCCTAAAACGACGGTGCCGATCGATCTCATGGTCATGGCCCCGGCCCCAGAAGCAAAGGCCAGCGGGATGACACCGAAGACAAAGGAAAGGATGGTCATCATGATGGCGCGAAAACGGAGGGTGGCGGCATTTAAAGCGGCATCAAAAATTGTTTGGCCCTGTTCTCTGAGTTCTTTGGCAAACTCAACGATCAAAATTGCATTCTTACATGAGAGGCCGATCAAAAGCACAAGCCCGATCTGGGCAAAAAGGTTGTTGTCGAGTCCGGTAAAGCGCAAGGCCAAAAGAGCTCCGAGCATGACCAGGGGAACTGAAATCAGAATCATGATTGGTAAAATCCAGCTCTCATACTGGGCACACAGAACCAGGTAGACGACAAGCAGCGCAAAAGCGAAGACAAAAATCTGGGCGTTGCCGGCTAATCGTTCCTGATAGGACATCCCGGACCAGTCGAGGCCGAAGGTTTTGTCGGCCGGTAGAACCCGGTCAGCAATCTCCTCCATCGCCGCCATCGCCTGCCCCGAGCTGTAGCCCGGCGCCGCCTGCCCGTTAATCTGGATCGAACGATACATGTTGTAGTGAGCCAGGTTCTGGGGCCCGGTTTTGAAG
>JAGHAQ010000080.1 GCA_021161425.1 Candidatus Tharpella sp.
TGAAAAATTAGAATTTTTGTTTGAGTACAAGGCAGGCGAAGATTTTAACCACAGGAATACATTGAGTATTTCGAGGATTAAAATTTGGGCCTAACGCAGTAATCAGGCAAAAAGGCAATTTTTCAAGGTGCACTGTAATATCAATATTGGTAAACTTCTTTACATTGGCGCCAGACTAATAACCATTTAAATTTTCAGCGTCAAGCAAAAGTGACAACATCTTCAAGGTTGCATAAGTGTACTGAAATCATTATAAAGAAAATCAGGCTCCAAGCCTTTTTAAAAACCCTGCGGCCCGACGCAACCTCCCTGAACCGTCAGAATTGAAAAAAATGAGGCCTTCATGCGCACAGCACAGCAAATCAAAAAAAACTTAAGGGCACTCTTAACACTTACCCTCCTGCTGTTCATAATTTTTCCAAACCCAGCCTGGACCGAGTTCGAGACCTCGATTGAAGAGAACCGACAAATTGCAATCCTGCTGCCCTTAAGCGGCCCTTTTACCGATCTCGGCAAGGCCTTGCAGGAGGGTTTTGAGCTTGGCTTTGCCCAACAAATAGAATCCGACCGGATGAACCGTCAATTTAAAATCAGTTTTCTCGACAGTGAAGGCAATCCGGAAACCGCCCGCTCCCTGATCGCCCTTTTAACCAGTGAAGGTGAAACTGTGATCGCGGCCGGAACCCCATTAAACACAACTGCTTGGACCGCCAGCCAAACCAGCGAAGAGAGCGGCCTACCCTATTTGATTGTTGGCGCCGACCAAGACAACCTGATCACCGAAAAAAGTGTTTTCACCTTTCGCCTAACTCAAACCCGTTCAACCGGCAACAGGATGTTCTCCGCATTTATCGATTCTCAAGATCCAGCAATTCAGAGCATGGGGATCATCTACGGAGAAAACCCCTGCGCCATACGCCAGGCCCGGCGGCTCAGAAAATTTTGCGCAGATAAAAATATCGACCTGGCAATATGGGAAGTCTACAACAGCAATGGGCGTAATTTCTACGATCTTTTGAATCTCATCAAAGAACGCCAACCACAACTTCTCTTTCTGGCAACCGACCCGGCCGCAAGCGCTAAACTCTGGCAACAGGGCCAACGCCTTGAACTAATGCCGACCTTAACCATCGCCACCCCCATTAACTACATACCAACAACTGGCAAAGCCACGCTATCGAGCCACCCTGACAAGCAAATTCTCTACCCGACATCATGGCTTACACCAACTGACCAAGAATCTTTCCCCGTCTTGGAGAACCACCTCCAGGCCCAAGGTTTTGCCGCCGCCGAAATCATCATGGAAGCCCTCGAAAAAAGCCCCGATCTGACCTCCGGAGAGATTGTCAAGACTCTGGAAACAACCACCATGAGCACAGTCTACGGCCAAGTGAACTTTGCGGGATCGGGACAGGGCCACCAGAACCAACTCCCCTGGTATCTCTATTCCTATAATGAAAATGGGGAAAAACAGCTCGCCTTTCCTCTACCCCCGAGCCCGCAAGCGGTCCAGCCCACCCAATAACATGCCCCCCTCCTTACCATAAAATACAAAAGGGCGCGGTACCTGATGGTGCCGCGCCCTTTTGTATGATCCTGACAATTGCAAACTCTCTAGCCGTTCAGAATAGCGGCCAGATCCGGCAAAATTGTCGGCAGTTCATCGATCAGTTTTTTGACGGCTTTGACCGAATTATCAAACATCGCCTGCTCTTCTTTATTGAGATCAAACTCAATAATCGCTTCGACCCCTTTGGAGCCGAGAACACAGGGCACACCAACATAATAGTTATCAACCCCGAATTCACCCTTAAGCAGAGCGCAGACCGGCAAGACTCGTTTCTGATCCCGTAAAATAGCTTCCGCCATGGCAATGGCGGAAGAGGCCGGGCTGTAGAAGGCTGAACCATTACCGAGCAGCTTAACAACCTCACCACCGGCCATCTTGGTACGCTCCACCATAGCGTCCATAACTTCCTGGGCTTTGGCTTGATCACCACCATATTTACGAACCAACTGTTCCATCACCGGCACCCCATTGACATTGGCGTAGCGGACGATCGGCACCATAGTGTCACCATGACCACCGAGAACCATAGCGTTGACATCGCGCACCGAGACCCCGAGTTCCCAAGCGATAAACGAGCAGAAACGGTTGGAGTCAAGCACTCCAGCCTGACCGATAACCCGCTCTGAGGGAAATCCGGTTACCTTCTGACATAAAGTTACCATCGCGTCCAACGGGTTGGAAATGATAATTACAAAAGCATCAGGGGCATACTCTTTAATCCCCTCCGAAACCTGCTTCATAATTTTTGAGTTAATCCCGAGCAAGTCATCACGGCTCATACCCGGTTTGCGTGGCAGACCGGCGGTCACGATAACGATATCGGAACCGGCAATATCGGTGTAGCTATTGGTCCCTTTCAAATCGACATCAAACTGATCAATACGGGCGACTTCGGCCAGATCAAGCATTTTACCCTGTGGCAGACCCTCGACAATATCAAAAAGGACAACATCACCAAGCTCTCTTTGCGCACATAACTGAGCCAGGACACCACCAATCTGTCCGCCGCCAATCAATGAAATTTTCGCTCTCTTCATTTTAACCCCTCCACTTCAACAACTAAAATAACTGAATTTACCTGGAAACGATCCTTGCCGATCCCAAAACTCTAAACAACGTCTGGAAACTACCCTAAATTACTTCCCATAGAGATGTATACAGTATGCAAAAGGTTGCGGGATGTCAAGAAAAAAAGCTACTCCAACTTTTTAATTGACAGAGGAAAAAGCGAACGGTAAGTTGAAAAACACTCTCGAATATCTTTAAAGTAACGAGTAAAGCAAAATGAAATACTTAAAAGCCCAAATTGCCCGCCTCATGATCAACTATTTTGCAACCGACGACCGCCGCATCGAACATGCTTTAAACGTTCTTTTTCAGGCCGAACGCCTAATAGCTGAAGAAACCATCTCCTGCAATCATGAGATAGTTATCGCCACATCCCTCCTACACGATATCGGCATCAAGGTCTCAGAGAAAAAGCTAGGCTACAATAATGGTAAAACCCAGGAAGAGTATGGCCCGCCGGTTGCCGGGATGCTCCTCGAGTCAATCGGCTTTCCGGCTGAAAAGATCACCAAAGTTAAAGAGATCATTGCCAACCACCACTCACCATCCCGATATGACTACCCGGAACTTGACGGAGAAAATCATACTCTGGTCATTCTCGACGACTGAAGAGTGACGATTCGGCTATTACAAAAGAACCTATACTAAAGACACAAACATCCATTTTCACCCCTTTACATGGTCCAACCTCTTTATTATGACTGACAAAACCAAACCTAGAATTATTGTTGTCGGCGGCGGCGCGGCCGGACTCATGGCCGCCGGCGCGGCGGCGGAAGCCGGAGCCCGGGTTCTACTCTTAGAAAAGATGAAGCAGCCGGGCCGCAAACTGACGATCACTGGCAAAGGCCGTTGCAACCTGACCAACAGCGCCGAAATCAGTGATTGCATTGCTCATTTCGGCAGCAATGGCCGCTTCCTCCGGCAGGCCTTCCACCGCTTTTTCAACCACGACCTGGTCGATTTTTTTGCCGAAAACGGGCTTGCAACGGTCACCGAAAGAGGGGGACGGATTTTCCCCGCCAACGGCAAAGCACCTGAGGTCGTCAAAGTTATGCGGCAGTGGCTTAAAAAGTGCGGGGCCACCATCCGTCTCTCAAGCCCGGTTGAAAAACTTCTGCTCAAGGATGACCTGATTATCGGGGTAGTGGCTACCGGAGAAGAATTTCCCAGCACTGCCGTCATTCTGGCAACCGGTGGAGCTTCATATCCGGCGACCGGTTCGACCGGTGATGGCTACCGATTGGCCGAAAGTGTCGGCCACAACATCATCCCCCCGCACCCGGCCCTGGTACCGCTGGTATGCACCGCAACAACTTTTAAAAAATTGGCCGGCTTAAGTTTACGCAACGTTGCCGTTCGCCTTTTCATCAATAATAAAAAAGTAAGTGAGCTTTTCGGAGAACTGCTTTTTACTGAGGATGGAATCAGCGGCCCCACGACCCTGACCTTAAGTGGCAGAGCCGTCGAAGCCCTGGAAAACCGAGATAAAGTCTGCATATCCTTAGATCTAAAACCGGCTCTTAACGAGAAAAAACTTGAGGCCCGCCTCTTGCGCGATTTTCAAACCCGAGGCAAAGAGAGCCTCAGCACCCTGCTCCGGGGTTTGCTACCCCGGGAGCTGGTAACAACCTGCCTTGAACTAAACTCTATCGACCCACAACGCCAGGGCCATCAAGTAACAGCTGGAGAACGTAAATGTCTACGTGCCTGGTTAAAAGATTTTCGCCTGCCAATAACCAGCCACCGCCCCTTGGCCGAAGCAATCATCACCGCCGGCGGTATCGACAGCAAAGAGATCGACCCAAAAACCATGGCCTCCCGTCACCTCAAAAACCTCTTTTTCGCCGGCGAGCTTATTGACATTCAAGCCGATACCGGCGGCTACAACCTCCAAGCCGCTTTCTCAACCGGCCACCTGGCCGGCAAAGCCGCCGCCTGCGTTTCGGCCCCGACCTTGACAGCAAAAAATTTGTCACTACCTTAACAAGAAATCGGAAAGCTGTCATGATCACCAATAAAATCGAAAAAAATCAAGGAGGAATCTCTTATGGATACCAGCAAATTTACGCAAAAAACCCAGGAAGCCGTAGCGGCAGCCCAAGAACAAGCTTTACGGCGTCACCATCAGCAGATTGACGCCGAACATCTGGCACTGGCCTTGATCCAGCAACCTGATGGTCTGGTTCCCCGCCTGCTTGAAAAGATCGGTATTGCTCCGGCGGCCGTTGAAAAAGCTCTGGAAGAACAGTTGGGTAAAATCCCAGCCGTAACCGGAACCGGCGGAGGCCAACTCTATATGAGCCCCCGCCTGGGCCAGTTTTTTATTAAAGCCCAAGATGAAGCCAAACAGTTTAAAGATGAATATGTCAGCGTCGAGCATCTACTGCTGGCGATCGTTTCGGTTTCCGGCGATCCCCTGGCTACACTTTTACAAGGCTTTGGCATAAGCCGCGAAAAGCTTCTTTCTGTCCTGACAGAAGTTCGCGGCCACCAACGCGTCACTTCACAAAACCCGGAAGAGACCTATCAGGCCCTGGAGAAATACGGTATCGATCTAACCAAAGCAGCGGCCCAAGATAAACTTGACCCGGTCATCGGGCGCGATGACGAGATTCGCCGCGTCATTCAGGTACTTTCGCGCCGGACCAAGAATAATCCGGTTTTGATCGGTGAACCTGGAGTTGGCAAAACCGCCATCGTTGAAGGCCTGGCCCAACGTATCTTTGTTCAGGACGTCCCCGAAAGTTTAAAACATAAACGCCTGATCTCTCTAGATATGGGCGCCTTGATCGCCGGAGCCAAATTTCGCGGCGAGTTTGAAGAACGTTTGAAAGCTGTCCTTAAGGAGGTAAAAGAGGCCCAGGGCAATGTTATTCTCTTTATCGATGAGCTCCATACCGTGGTCGGGGCCGGCAAGACCGAAGGTTCGATGGATGCCGGAAACCTCTTAAAACCGATGCTGGCCCGAGGCGAACTTCATTGTGTCGGGGCCACAACCTTAAATGAATATCGACTCTATATTGAAAAAGATGCAGCTTTAGAACGCCGCTTTCAACCGGTCACCGTTGATCAGCCCACGGTCAACGATACGATCTCAATTTTACGAGGCTTAAAAGAGCGTTACGAAGTCCATCACGGCATCCAGATTAAGGATACGGCCTTAGTCGCTGCCGCGGTCCTCTCACACCGCTATATCAGCGACCGTTTTCTCCCCGACAAAGCGATCGACTTAGTCGATGAAGCCGGAGCCCGCCTACGTACCGAAATCGACAGTATGCCGAGTGAACTTGATGAAGTAACCCGAAAAATCATGCAGCTTGAAATCGAGCGCGAAGCCTTAAAAAAAGAGCGCGACAAGGCCTCTCGTCAACGCCTCGAAAAACTCGAAAAAGAGCTTGCCGACTGGCAGACAAAGAGCAAAACCATGATGGCTCGCTGGCAGCTTGAGAAAGAGCAGATCGCCAAACTCAGAGAGATCGGCAAGGAGATTGAAGCGGTTAAACTTGAGGTCGAAAAAGCCGAACGTGACTACGACTTAAACAGAGCCGCCGAACTTAAATATGACCGGCTGACAAAACTCGAAAAAGAGCGTGAGACGGCCCAGCAGTCAATAACGACAAGCCAGGCCGACGGTGGCAGCCTTTTAAAGGAGGTCGTCGACGAGGAGGATATCGCCGCCATCATCAGCCGCTGGACCTCTATTCCGATCAGTAAATTACTGCAGGGTGAACGTGATAAACTAATTCATTTGAGCGACCATCTGCATGAAAGAGTAATCGGTCAGGAAAATGCGGTTCAAGCCGTCGCCGATGCCGTAGTCCGAGCCCGAGCCGGGATCAATGATCCCCAAAAACCCTTGGGCAGTTTTATATTCTTAGGTCCGACCGGGGTCGGTAAAACTGAGCTCGCCCGAGCTTTAGCTGAATTTCTTTTTGATGACGAAAACAACATGACCCGTATCGACATGTCGGAATATATGGAGAGACATGCGGTCTCCCGTCTGATTGGCGCCCCCCCGGGCTATATCGGTTATGATGAAGGCGGCCAGCTTACCGAAGCGGTGCGCCGCAAACCCTACTCGGTCATTCTTTTCGACGAGATTGAAAAAGCCCATGATGATGTTTTCAATATTTTGTTGCAGGTCTTGGATGACGGTCGCCTGACCGATTCACATGGCCGAGTCGTTGATTTCAAAAATACTGTGATTATCATGACCTCCAATATCGGCAGCCACCATATTCTTGAAAACCTGCAGGAAGAGGAATCGGAAAGCAGTTTCAAAGAGATGCGCGAAATGGTCATGAGCGTCCTCAAAACCCGATTCAGACCAGAGTTTCTCAACCGGGTCGATGATATTATCGTCTTTCACGCGCTCAAACGCGATGATCTGGAAAAGATTGTTACGATTCAGCTCGCGTTTCTGGAGAAACGATTGGCCGAAAAAGAGCTAAAACTGCAACTTGAACCCGCCGCCATAGCCTTCATCGCCGAAACCGGTTACGATCCGGCCTATGGCGCCAGACCTCTAAAACGAGCCCTGAAAAACCACCTCGAAACACCTTTGGCTTATGAGATTATGGAAAACAAGATCAAGGAAGGAGATGTCATAAAGGTTGGAGTTGAGGGAGATAAACTTGTCTTTACGGTTTAAGGGCGGGCTCTTTGAGACTCAACTTCGCAGATTGTAACCTCTGTGCAGCAACCACAAAGCCCAGGTGGAGCTTAAAACAAAAAAGCCAGCGCCCACCCAAAGACTGGTAAACACCGGGATCTCGGATACCCCGAGACAGGTATAGCGAAAGCCGTCGACCAGATAGAAAAAGGGGTTATAGTGTGATGCCTGCTGCCAGAATTCCGGCAGGTCGGAGATCGAAAAAAAGACTCCGCTTAAAAAAGAGAAGGGAACAATAACAAAATTCTGGAAAGCGGAGATATGATCCCATTTGTCGGCAATAATCGCTGCCACCAAACCTAAAGAACCAAGCGAACCGCAGCAGAAAAAAACCAGGAGCAGAGCATAGAGCGGATGGCGCAAGGGCACCATGGCAAAAAAACAGGAAGCCAGCCAGACGCCAAGGCCAACCAGGACGCCGCGAACTACGGCGGCCCCGACAAAGGCTAAGTAAAGTTCAAAATCAGAGATCGGAGCCAACAGCATAAAGATAACATTACCGTTAAGGCGCGATTGAAAGAGGCTTGATGAACTGTTGGCAAAAGAGTTCTGGAGCATCGCCATGACCATCAGACCGGGAATCAAAAAGGTCAGATAGTTCACCCCCGGCAGCATCTCCCGGCTGCTGGAAATCACCGAAGAGAATATCAAAAGATATAAAAGTACGGTTATCACCGGCGTTAAAATTGTCTGGATAAAGACCTTGAGAAAACGCCAGACCTCGCGGGCGAAAAGGATATAGAGACCGTAAAGGTTAGGCATGGTTTTCTACCGCCGTTAATTCGGTATAGACCTCGGTCAATCCCGGTTCATGAATCCAGAGATCAGAGAATTTGACACCGGCCTGCTCCAGAGCCGCTAAAACTTCACCGATATGATCATGTTCCCGATGTAGCCGCAAAAGCAGCTCGCCCTGAGGCGCCGCTTGTCTTTTCGCCTCCAGAACATCCGGCAAAACCACGGGGCTCTCCGGCACCAGTTGCAGACGCAGCTGGCGCCAGGAGTAGCGGCTCAACAATTCATCTTTGGGGGCTAAGGCGACAAGCCGGCCGCGATCAAGGATGGCGATCTTTTCGCACATACTCTCGGCCTCTTCAAGATAGTGGGTCGTTAAGATAATCGTATGACCTTTGGCATTGAGACCGCGAATGAAACTCCAGAGCTGAGCTCTTAATGCAACATCGACTCCGGCGGTCGGTTCATCAAGGATAACCACCGGCGGTCGATGGACCAAGGCCTGGGCAATCAGAACCCGGCGTTTCATGCCCCCGGAGAGATGATTCATCGTCGTATCAATTTTATCTTCCAGATCTAAGGCCACAATAAGTTCATTAAGCCAGGGACGATTTTCTTTGCCCAGACCAAAATAACCGGACTGCAGGGTCAACATCTCGCGGACCGTAAAAAATGGATCATAAGCCAGCTCCTGCGGCACCACCCCAAGCTGGCGCCGGGCCTTGCGCCATTGCCGACGCACATCACAACCTAAAATAGCAGCTCGGCCAGAGGTTGCCCGCGTCAGCCCGGCCAAGATATTGATCAAGGTCGATTTGCCCGCACCATTAGGTCCCAAAAGGGCGAAAAAAGACCCTTCGGCAATCGTCAATCTAACCTCGGAAAGGGCCTTGAGCAAACCATACTCTTTGCTCAAATCATCTATGCTTACAGCATCCATAAGAACTTCAAAAAATAATATTCACTTGACAAAAAAACTAAAAATAGAGTATTTTACTCTTTCGGTTCACCCTTTGCAAGCCCCACCAAACAACCCGAAAAGAGATGTAAAAGCTCACTAAGAGCGCACAACAGGGCCCGTCGGTAAAAAACTTTCTAATCCTCTTTTCTTATTCTCTACGATCTCTTCACAAAGAGACAAACGGGGCAAAATAGTGGCATCTTCACATGAAGGAGATAACATGAACAGCGACAGACATCAAGACTCGACTGAAATAACCAAGCTAATCCTCGAAGCCGCCGAAAGCGCCCGGGCTGAAATCGGCTTCGTCGGCAAACAACCAGCTACCGGCAAAGCTGCCAATTGGCCGATCGACTGCAATATCGGACCCGGGCTTGAGGGCGCTATCGCCTGCGAATCGAAAGTCGGCTACGTCAACGGCACTGACGGCCTGCTCTCCTACCGGGGCTACGACATCTTTGAACTCTGCGCCCATTCAACCTACGAAGAGGTCTCTTTCCTTCTCCTGCATGGACACCTGCCAAACCCGACTGAACTTAACAAGTTTGAACAGAAGCTGATCAACTATCGGCATATGAACAAGACCCTGCGTCTTCTGATGAGCTTTCCGGTCGAAGAGATGAATGCTATGGCAGCCCTGCGCATGGGCACAATCTTTATGCGTCAGGAATTTACCGACATTGACCACGAACGGGCAAAACCTGATTTAGATGATGCCATCAGTGCAGACGAAGACTCCATCGGCATGGAGACTAAACCCAGCGGCGAGAGTCACGCCATCTATGAATTTAAAAAGAAGAGAAAGCGTCGCAAAAAACGTGATGCAGACATCGATGATGCCAGCGGCCTTGAAGCCTGCTACCACCTGATTGCCGGGGTCCCGACAATCACTGCGGCCATCACCCGTTTACGCCACGGCCTGATGCCCTATGAGCCTTTAAATGATTTGAGCCATGCCGCCAACCTCTTCTTCATGATGAATGGGCGGCGCCCGACCGCGATCGAGGAGCGCGTTCTCGACGTCACCCTGATACTCCACGCCGACCACGGCATGAATGCCAGCACCTTTGCCGCGATGGTGGTTGCCTCGACAATGTCCGACATCTACTTCTCGGTCGGTTCCGGCATCGCCGCCCTCAACGGCCCTCTGCATGGCGGTGCCAACGAACGGGTTCTGCATACTTTACGCGAGGTCGGCAACCCCAACAACGCCAAGGAGTGGGTTAAACAATCGTTGAGTGAAAATAAGAAGGTACCAGGCTTTGGCCACCGCGTCTACAAAACCTACGACCCCAGAGCCCGGATTTTAGGCCCACTCGCCAAGTTCCGTTGTTTAGGCTGCGCCACTGATGTCCAGAACCTGATTAACACCGCCGAACAGGTTGAGCAAGAAGTTATCGCCTCTCTCGGCCAAGATAAAAAAATATTCCCTAATGTCGACTACTACTCCGGTGTGGTCTACACTCGCTTAGGAATTGACCCCTCAATGTTTACGCCACTATTCGCCGTCAGCCGGGTCGCCGGCTGGACCGCTCGGGTTCTGGAATATATGCAGAACAACCGAATCTTCCGCCCCCGGGCCCTCTATACCGGCAAATTCAACCAAACTTTCAAGAACCTCGATGAGCGCTGAAACAACCACCACGGTCCGCTACGAACTCGAACAACGGGAAAGGAGCCTTCTGGCTCCTTTCGCCGCTTTCAGCGCCGACTCCCGCGGTCGTAAACAACCGGAAACGGAGTGCCGCTACCGCATGACCTACCAGCACGACCGCGACCGTATCATCCACTGCAAAGCTTTTCGCCGTTTAAAATATAAAACTCAGGTTTTTCTGGCACCCAGCGGTGACCACTACCGAACCCGCCTGACCCATACCCTGGAGGTCGCCCAGATCGCTCGCACAATTGCCAAGGCTTTGCACTTAAATGAAGATCTGACCGAAGCGATAGCCTTAGGCCACGACCTCGGGCATACCCCGTTCGGCCATGCCGGAGAGGCCGTCCTCAACCGCCTGCATCCCGGCGGCTTCAACCATTCCCAGCAGAGTTTACGGGTCGTTGAAATTCTCGAAAAAGAGGGTATGGGACTCAACTTGAGCCTTGAGGTGCGGGACGGCATCATCAAGCATTCAAAAGGCAAAGGTGAAATTCTCTCGCCAGCCCTGGAACATACCGCGATTACCCTTGAAGGACAGATTGTTCGCTTGGCGGACATCATCGCCTACGTCAATCACGATCTCGACGATGCCATTCGGGCACAAACCATTAAGGCTGAGCAAATCCCGAAAGAGTGCCGGAAAATCCTGGGCGACAGCCATCCCCGACGCATCAACACCATGGTTACCGACATTATCGACGAAAGCCGAAAAGAACCCGGTTCCCTGAAGATCTCGGCAGAGGTTCTCGAAGCGATGACCGATTTACGCTCTTTCCTCTTCGCCAACGTCTATGAGAGTCCGACGGTCTACAGAGACTTCATCAAGGCCAGTCGGCTGCTCGAAGAGATCTACAACTTTTTACAGAAACACCCGCATGAATTTAGAGAAGAGTATTATCCCGGCTACCTTGACAACTGTAGCTTCAGCGACAACCTGCGTGACTTCATCGCCAGCATGACCGATCGCTATGCCTTCTCTCTCTATGAAAAGCTTTTTCTGCCGCATCCCTGGAACATCAAATAAGATTAAATTTTACGACTAACAACAACCCCGGAAAAACATTACCCATGACTGAAGAGAGAGAACCGACAAATTCCCCTTTTGCATTACTGGAAAGCCTCGACGAAGATGAAAAGTACTTTTTACAGATAACCGCACTTTTAGACAGCGACACACCACGCCAGGAACTTTTTCGCATCATGAAAGCCCTGCAGCAGGCCCCAGGAATTTACCGAAAATGGGATGCTGAAAAAGCCACCAATCAATTACGTAAACTCCGGAAACTGGGGTTGATCGACAATTATAACCGTTGCCACCATCAAATAAGTGAAGTGGTTGCCCGCCGGCCAATTGACCGCAAATCCCTGGATCTCTGCCGACAGCTGATCCGTTCCTCCTTTATAGACAACCACTCTCCGGCAACTGAGATCCGAGAACTGTGCGCCCGCACTTTGAGAAACTTTCGCCTGGCCCTCTTCAGCCATGACCTTGATGCCCTGCAAAAATATCTGCCGATCTTTTATCGCGCAGCCTATAACCCGCGTTTTCGCCACCCCTATGCGGCCCTGACCCTCTATCCTTTTGACCAACAATGGTTTCTTAAGCTGCCCCTGCCTCTACAGTTTACAGCACTTGACGACTGCATTACCCACTCGCTTGAGGATCTGGTTGCGACCCCTGAACTTGATCAATTTATCGCCACGCATTACCCGGCGGAAAAGCCCGGTAGCCGGCCCTTTATTCTGCTTTATGCACATAAACTTCTCCTTAGCGGCCGACTCGCCGAACTTGAGAAGCTCTACAACCAACACAACCAGCTCTTCTCCGGCAGCGGCTTCAAAGGTGCAATAGCCTCGCTCAAGGGTGATTTCGACCAGGCCGACCATTGGTTTAAAGCTGATCTGGAACAAGCCCGTAGCGTCAACCCCGAAGGTGTCGCCTGTTTTGATGCCCCCATCGCTTTCTTCTACATTCTCACTTTAGGTCATACCCAAACTGCGGCAGCCTGGGAAGAGGCTGCAAAAAACCTACGTACCGGGGAACAGCAGTTCGCCTACAACCCTTTCACCAGAGACCTTTTTCGCCTGGCTGATATCCTTCTCAAACTTTTCCGAGGCCTGGTGGTTGAAGCGCGAGAAAGTTTTAACGCCCTCGAACAACGGCCCGACAATTCGATTTTCACCCTGCTTACAGCTTTGACCTCCTACTGGCTCACCGGTGAAATCGGTGCTGACGAACGCCGCAAACTGGATATTTCAACAAAGAATTCCCAAGGCTCCTTTCCCTGGGTCTCTATTGAAAGCGCCCAGTTACTGGCCCTGACCGAACCCCAAAACAACAACGAAGCTGTCAAACATGAAGAGGTATCACCTCTACCCGAAATAAAAGGCAACCTCAAACCTCTAAGTCCGGCCATTACCATTGAGCCTGCCTGGCGGCGCACTTTAGACGCCATCAAACAGCTGACTCCCAACAACTTTATCCAGGCAGCACATGAAAAACCGGATTCAGCAATGCGACTGGCTTGGTTTGTCAATATCTGTCAACCCGGCACCCTCAGCCTGACCCCAAAAATCCAAAAACAAAACCCCGACAAATCCTGGAGCCCGGGCCGCAACCTCGCCCTCAACCGCATCTACGAAGACGACCATTTCCCTTTTTTCACGCCCCAAGATCATCGTATCTGCAAAACCCTGCTGCGGCAACCCGACGAGAAAGGAGAGAGCTATTCCTTTGACCAGAAAAAGGCCCTGCCCGCCCTGGCCGAGCACCCGTATCTTTTCCTCAATGGGCATCCTGAAATTCCCGTTGTCGTAAGCCCGGGACAGGTCGCCATAATCATTGACAGGAAACCGGGAAATGACGCTTTTTCAATTCAACTTTATCCCGATCTTGAAAATCGGGATATCATAGTTATTGCCGAATCCTCGACTCGTTTCACCTTCTACCACAATATCGACGAGTTCAAGGAGGTAGCCAAACTTCTCGGCCCCAAAGGACTATCCCTGCCTAATGAAGCCGAAAGCGAGATTCTTGAAACTTTACGACCACTGGCCGCCATCCTACCAATATTTACCAATCTTGGTCCCGGCCTGGGCAAGAGCGGCCAAGAAACCGTTGAAGCCCATCTATTTTTACAAATATTCCCTTCCGGCAATGGTCTGCGTTTTGATCTTCGGGTCAAACCTCTGGGTCCTCTGGGCCCCCACTTAAAGCCGGGAGAGGGGGAAAAGTACCTCTTTGCAACCATTGAACAACAACCCTGCTCCGCAAACCGTAATCTCGACTTCGAAAATGCCCGCCGCCAAAAATTTTTACAGGCCTGTCCTGGGCTAATGAAAAACAACCGCCATTCAAGTTGGCAGGTCAATGAACTTGAAGAGTGCTTGCAAATTCTTTCCGAGATTCAGGAATTCCAAAACAATGAGGTAGATAAGCAAGCATCAGAACCATCAGGGGAATGGCTTATCTGTGAATGGCCGGTCGGGAAAAAGATCAGTCTGAAAAATCGAGCCTCAGCTTCAGCATTCAAGTTCAATATTCAACCACACCGAGAGTGGTTCAGGATCGAGGGCGAGCTGGAGGTCGATGAAAATGAGATCATCGGTCTTGCCGATCTGCTGAAAACTGCCAAGGAGGGGCCGGGTCGTTTTTTACCCTTGGCCGACAATCAATTCATCACCCTGACCGAAGATCTACGCCAACGCCTGCATGACTTAAGTTTTTATCTCAGCGATGAAGATGGTGCATTGACCATCCATAAAGCCGCAATTAACAACGTTGCTGAGCTTATGGCGGGTCTCGAGGTTGAGTGCAGCCGCACCTGGCAAGAGCAATTGACCCGTTTCAAAGAAGCTGGAAACTTTACACCAAAGCTCCCCAAGACCTTGAAAACCGAGCTTAGGAAATACCAAATTGAGGGCTTTTCCTGGCTCTCCCGACTCGCCCATTTAGGTTTTGGGGCTTGTCTTGCCGATGATATGGGTTTAGGAAAAACCGTCCAGACCCTGGCCCTGATTATCTCCCGGGCCGAAGCCGGCCCGGTTCTGGTGGTGGCGCCGACTTCAGTCTGCGCCAACTGGCTCGAAGAGTGTCGACGCTTCGCCCCCGCTCTTAACCCCATCCTCTTTGGCGGCCCTGATCGCCAGCAACTTATGGACAAGCTCAAACCTTACGATCTTTTGATCTCCAGCTACACCATGCTGCAACAGGAGCAGGAGCTTTTTGCCAGTAAAGAGTGGGAAATAATCGTTCTTGATGAAGCCCAGGCGATTAAAAATATGAACACCAAGCGTTCACGGGCAGCCATGAGCTTAAAAGGCAAATTTCGCCTGATCACCACCGGTACGCCGATGGAAAACCACTTAGGCGAGCTCTGGAACCTCTTTAACTTTATCAACCCCGGACTACTGGGCTCTCTCGAACAATTCAACCAACGTTTCGCCCTGCCCATTGAACAGGAAAAAGATGATGAAGCTCGCCAACATCTTCGGAAAATCATTAAGCCATACATCCTTCGCCGCAATAAAAGTCAGGTTTTAAAAGAGCTTCCACCACGCACCGACATCCTTCTCCAGGTCGAGATGAGCACCGAAGAACGCAACTTTTACGAAGCCGTCCGTCGTCAGGCAATTTCCCGTTTAGAAGAGGTGACCGAGCAAAAGGAGTCCGGTAAGCACTCTTCAATTCAGGTCTTGGCCGAACTAACCAGACTGCGTCTGGCCGCCTGTAATCCGCGCCTGGTGGTTCCGGAGAGCACTCTTGAGAGTGCCAAGCTGAAACATTTCGGCCGAGTCATTGATGACCTTCTGGCCAACGGCCACCAGGCTCTGGTCTTCAGCCAATTTGTCAAGCATCTCAACCTGATCCGCAATTATCTCGACGGAAAAAATATCGCCTATCGCTATCTCGATGGTTCAACCCCCAAAATGAAACGCCAATCCGAAATCACTGCCTTCCAAGACGGCCAGGCCGACCTCTTTCTGATCAGCCTGAAAGCCGGCGGCCTCGGCCTCAACCTGACCGCCGCCGACTATGTTCTTCATCTTGATCCCTGGTGGAATCCGGCAATTGAGGATCAGGCTTCAGATCGCGCCCACCGCATCGGCCAAACCCGCCCGGTCACCGTCTATCGCCTCATCAGTAAACATACCATCGAAGAGAAAATTGTCCGCCTGCACCAGGAAAAACGCAACCTCGCCGACCAGATCCTCTCCGCCAGCGACCAGAGCGCCCGTTTCTCAACCACGGAACTTTTACAACTGATAAAGGAGAGGTGATAATTCAGTGGGCAGTGGGCAGTGGGCAGAATAAAACCACGTCGGCTGACTGGTGGTCAAGTAAAAAAGGCCCGGTGGAAATTTCACCGGGCCTTTTAGATTAATCTTGCACCCCCTGGACATTGCTCCAAGACAGGGCGCAGCCCGAGATGATCTGAGCTGCGCTGTGAGCAAAGCGAGGAAGTACTCTTGGGGTGTGTCCCCCTCGAAGAGAGCGAAGCAAATTAACAAACTGCTCTCTTTAACTTGACCACAATATCAATAATAATACCAGATAGACTGGTAATTTTCTAGAGTCTCTCCGATTGCGGCCAGTCTCTCAAGGTAGCCAAGAATCGGTACATCCCGGGCCACATAGGGAGCCGGAGCGACTCGAACAATGCCATCCTCCCAGGGGAAAAATTCATAGATTCTCGACCCGTCAGCCGCCAACCCGATCATATGGCGCTGGCGGGTTGAACGGATATAACCTTTACCCTGTCCCGGAACATTGAAAACGGCTTCGTCGGTACGCTCGATGCCGGGAGAGAGCCGGGCCTCTTCGGTCTGTTCCTGCAGGAGACGGGCGATGGGCACCCGATAACCTGCAGTCTCCTCTTTGCCCTTAGTGTTGAAAGTGTAATAGGGGTCAATACCAATTTGTCGCAAGCGGCGCCGTAAAAAGGCAGCCTCAAAACGGCGGGAGACAAAAAAAGTATAAACCAACTGATTATAGACCCCGATACCCTGACGCCTGAGCCGGTCAACCGCCACCACCACCTCGGGCGTTAATTCATAGGTGTGCTCAATATGAGTAACAACCACAACTTCCCGCTGACCCGGCCGGCGCAGGGATCCCAAAAAAGCAGCCAGGCGATCGGTAATCCGCATCGGCATCGTCACCAAGGTCCGGGTTCCGATACGAAGGCGCTCAACTGTAGGAATGGCCGCGACCATACCCACTATACGTTCAAAAGAGTCATCATCCATAGCCAGAGGATCACCGCCGGTTATCAATACTTCACGAATCGCCGGGTGTTCGGCAATCCACTTAACCGCTGCTTCTATCTTTTCCGGAGAAGCCAGAGCATCAGCCGCCATCGCATCTTCAATTTCCCAATTGCGCTGACAATAGACACAAATCTGGGGACAGGTATTGAAGGGTTTGAAAATGCAGATTGAGGGATAACGCCGGGTAATCAGATCTATTGGTGAAGTATCCTCTTCCAGCATAAAATCGAGACCGGAAAAATCTCCTCTTTTGCATCGCGAATTAACTACCTGCTCAACATATTCCGGTGGAGGCAGCACCTGAGCCCGAACTGTCGCATCCCGCCGAGCCCCAAGATCTTCATCATCCATCAAAGAGAGATAGTGAGGTGTCACCCCGAAAGGAAGGTGGTGACGCCGCGCCCGGGCGACGGCCTCAACGTCATCCGGCTTAAGATCCACCAGTTTAAGCAAGGTATCGGCATCCTGGACAATATGCTGAATCTGCCAGTTCCAGTCATGCCATTGGGCATCGTTCGCCCCGAAATATTTTTTTATGCGGTCCCGGCGCAGATGTCGACGGGCAACGGTTTCAGATTTCAGCCCATCACTGTAACACGACATAAAACTCTCAACCCGTCGCGCCATAACATCGAGCTGTTGGGAACGTAAAAGTGCCGCCTCACGCCCTTGAAGATCTTTCTCACTATGATCGTCATTGATAATAGCATCATGACCAATCTCACGCCCGCATACCCCCTTAAACAAAAAGATAAGCTCAGCATAAAAGGCTGGCCGCAAATCTTTCCGGTCGATCTCGCGGACGACATCAAAAAGCGCCTGTGCAACGCTGAAAGCAGTCTTCTTCTCGGAATGTAGAGAAAAAACTGTACGCAATATTGAGGCGCAAACACCTACCTGCCGCAATTGTCCGGATCCATCCAAAGCCAGCCGATCCAGTGCTTCCCCCTCAAGATCATCAAGCAGTGCAAAGAGATCACGGCGCCATTTTCCCAGACTTTCAGAGCTCTTGTCACACAAAGCAAAAAGGCCCGGAACCACATCCCGCAATCCGGAAATTGTAAAAGATTCCTGCAACACTCCCCCGCAATAATCAAACTATAGACATATTAATATGCAAAGTACATATTGAAACTATGTTATACTAATTAGCCAATTTTGTGAAGTAAAAACTGTAGGTTAAACAAAAACTGATTGACAACCCACGGTATTTCATTGTAAATGGCCCGTTCATTAATTTTGAAAGCGGGATTAACTCAGCTGGTAGAGTGTCAGCTTCCCAAGCTGAAAGTCGCGAGTTCGAATCTCGTATCCCGCTCCAAGGAAAACCTGACACAATCAGTGTCCAGAAATAGATAGGCCGATCATTAATGATCGGCCTATCTGCTTTTTTTCACCCATATTGTCCGGTTTTTTCGAACAAAACCGGACACTCAACCGGATACTCGCGAGTATCAACCTCCAACCCGCGCAAGACAGCTAAGATTCCTGCAACGGTTACGATTTATTGTGAAACTTACAAAACCTATACCGACGGCATAAGTAACCAAACAAGTAAAACATCTACTTGAATGCCTGAAAAAAGAACCACTGACATCTTGTAAAGCTATGAAATGTCTGAACTTGCGCCAGCGCCCCGCCTTTCTTTATGAATACCTGAAACCGTCAACATAATAAAAGCTTGATAGAGATGACCCTGCCCGACCCCCTAAACCAATAGAATTTCTTTTATTGTATTATTGTAAATCGTGTGGTAATGCTTCAATATGCAAGGTAAATATATAAAGAGAAATTTGGAGGCAGAACTTAGAGATTGCCTGCTTGATTTTCCCGCAGTAGCAGTCTTGGGACCTCGGCAATGCGGCAAGTCCACCCTGGCCAAAGCTCTTATCAAAAGATTAAATAAGGCTATCTACCTGGATCTTGAAAATCCGTCCGACCTGGCAAAACTGCACGATCCCGAACTTTTTTTTGCTAACCACCAAAATAAACTGGTCTGTCTGGATGAAATCCAACTCATGCCGGAAATTTTTGCTCAATTACGCAGCCTTATTGATGCCCAAAATCGCAACGGCCAGTTCATCTTCCTCGGTTCGGCTTCCAGGGACCTTCTGCGACAAAGTTCTGAAACCCTGGCCGGCCGGCTCGCTTATCTGGAGCTAACTCCGTTCTTATACTCCGAAATAGTTGCCGAAAAACCACCTCTTAAACTTCAAGATTTCTGGCTGCAAGGAGGTTTCCCAAAAAGTTTACTGGCGCGAAATCAAAAAGCCAGTCGGCGCTGGCGTGACAACTTTATGCGAACCTTTTTAGAACGTGATATTCCTCAACTTGGCTTTAGGATTCCAGCGCAATCTTTACGCCGCACCTGGCAAATGTGCGCTCATAATCAAGGGCAACTTCTAAACAGTTCTCAACTTGGGTCAGCCCTTGGTATCAGCCATACAACCTTGCGCTCATATCTTGAGCTGCTTAGCGAAACCTTTATGCTGCGCATTCTCCCACCGTTTGCCGCCAACGTCAAAAAACGACTCGTCAAAGCGCCCAAAGTTTATCTCCGTGATACAGGAATACTTCATGCCATACTGGCCATAGATAGCTACGACGACCTTCTGGCTCATCCGGTCTTCGGGGCTTCGTGGGAAACTCTGGTACTGGAAAATGTGATCGCAAGCTATCCCGATTGGGAGCCATTTTTCTATCGAACTGCGGCCGGAGCAGAAATTGATCTACTTCTGGTGCGCGGACAAAAACGTATTGCCATCGAATGTAAGGCCTCGACCACGCCTACCGTGAGCCGAGGTTTCTGGAATGCCTTAAAGGATCTTGGTGTCGATGAAGCATGGATTATCGCCCCGGTTACCGAAGGCTATCCTTTTACCGGCAAAGTATGGGTTAAAACTTTGCCGGAAATCATTAGCAGGGGGCGGGGGTTAGGATTTAGGAACCAGTAAACCGTCCCCAACTAATCCCCGCCCTTCCACTCCCTCCAGACACCTAAAAGGAGATCCAGGCATGGATCTCCTTTTTTATTTTTGCTGACGACGCCACGACCACCCGCCGGGAAATTCTTGCCGACTTACAAACCTGCAACATCTCATTAACAACAAATCAGTAAATGGCACACAGGTTGCATATCAACCTTACAGAATAACGGTAAAAGTTGCCTTACAAACCAGAAAGCATACAACGATACAAGTAATTTAGGCCCCCAACCAAGCGATTAGTTCAAGAGATGGAGTGTCAAATCCATGACAATCAATAGCCTTTTTGACAGTACCAGTGACCTGCTGGTCAAAACTGCCCAGCTCCGTTCACAAAAAGCCGAAGTCATCGCCGGCAATATCGCCAATCTCGACACCCCCGGCTACAAAGCCAGGGGTTTTAAGTTTGCTGACCAGCTACGTGAAGCTTCCGAGATCTCGACAAATTCCCTAAGCATGACGGCAACCAATGCTAATCATTTTGGGCGCCTGAACACCATCAACTCTGCACAGGGAAGTGTCACGATCAAAGATAACCCCTTGGGCGGGCTTGATAAAAACTCGGTCAACCTTGACCAGGAGATGGCCGACCAGGCCATCAACAATGGTGCTTACGACCGTGCTATGCAGATGCTCAAAAGCAAGATGTCGATCCTCAAAAATGCCATCGTTGAAGGAGGTAAATAAGTATGGGTTTTGACAGTATGGTGCAGGTCAGTGCGGGCGGCATGTCGGCCCAACGCTTCAGACTCAATGTTATTGCCGGCAATCTGGCCAACCAGAACACAACCAGAACCCCGGAAGGAGGTCCCTACCGCCGCCGGGATGTCGTTTTTCAGGCAACTCCACCAAAACCGGAAGAAAAAACCGGGGACGGCCCGTCAACAAATCCGAGAATTCCCACCATGTCGGTCCAAGTGGTTGATGTCATCACCGACCCTTCACCGCTGGTCATGAAGTACCAGCCCGGCCATCCCGATGCCAATACCGATGGTTATGTAGCGTACCCTAACATTAACACCTTTGAGGAGATGGTCAATATGCTCTCCGCGACCCGTAGCTACGAAGCTAATGCGACCATCATGAAAAATGCCAAAGAGATGGCTGATAAAACCATCGACCTATTGAAATAGAGTGAAAAAGAACAAATAACCTTCAAGTGAGTAAAGATATGAAAATCGCGACTGCCACCACCAACCCGTTTGCCGCCCATCTCCTTGAACTCCAACGACTATCTCGTGAGGCTCAGAGCGTTGCACAACCGGCAACCGGTAATCCGACAACAACCTTTGCCGGAACCTTGAATCAAGCCCTGCAACAGGTCAACAATATACAACAGCAAGCCGATCAAAAGATCACGGCCGTCACCACCGGACAATCCCAGGACACCCTTGGCGCCGTTGTCGCCCTGCAGCGGGCTGATATCTCTATGCAACTCCTGGCCCAGGTTCGCAATAAGGCTATGAAAGCCTATGAAGAGATTATCAGAATGCCGGTATAGTTTAATTAAAAATTAAGAATTATTTACAAGTTAAAAATTGATAATTGGTGATTCATTCACAATTATTAAAAGGAAATCTTATGGAACAGTTAAAAGCCTTGCTGACCTGGTTCAAATCCCGTAGTTCTCTACAGAAAATCGGGTTCCTTGGAGGCGCTGCGGTTCTGGCTGTCGGCTTGATCACGGCCGTCATTATCTCTCTTTCAACCGCCTATGCGCCGCTCTACTATAACCTTCCTTCAGAGGATGCAGCGGAGGTAGTCGACTATCTGCAACGCAATCGCATCCCCTACCGGCTGGCCGACTCGGGCCAGACCATCAAGGTTGCCAAGGCCGATGTTTATGAAGTCCGCCTCAAATTGGCTGGCAGTCAGATCATGCGCGGCGGCGTCGGTTTTGAGATCTTCGACAAGACCAATCTCGGGGTTACTGAATTTGTCCAGAATATCAATTTCCAACGCGCCCTGCAGGGAGAACTCACAAGAACTATCAATGAAATCAAACAGATAGAATCGTCCAGAGTGCATCTAGTCCTACCGAAAAAGAGCCTTTTCACTAAAGATCAACAGGACACAACCTGTTCGGTTATCCTGAAACTGCATGCCGGTGCCCACCTGCGACCCGACCAGGTCGAAGGAATCATGGCGCTGGTAGCCGGCAGTGTCGCTGGACTCGACCAGGAAAAGGTTACTGTCCTTGACACCTTCGGTACTGTTTTGTCAAAAGATCTGGGCAAACGGCCCGGCCAGAGCCAACTGACGGTCAACGAGATGAATTTCCGGCGCCAGTACGAGAGCAGCCTTGAAGAACGCCTGCAATCAATGCTGGAAAGGGTTGTCGGCCGACAAAAAGTTATCGTCCGAGTTTCGGCCGATCTCGATTTCAACAAAGTCGAAAAAACTGAAGAGATCTTCGACCCCGATCAGGTTGCAATCCGCAGCGAGCATCGCCTCAATGAGAAAAAAGAGGACCAGGATGCCGCTGCCGGCGGCGTCCCGGGAATGAACAGCAATGTTCCCGGTCGAGACATCGAACAGACCGGCGGAGGTGGGCGCCGCAACAATGCCAACAAATCTGATGAAACCCGCAACTACGAGATCTCCAAACTCGTCAGTCGTACAGTAATGCCGGTTGGCACGGTTAAAAAAATCAGTGTTGCGGTTATGGTGGATGGTAAATATGAGGACGGCGGTAAAGATCAAGAAAAAACCTACGTCCCGCGCAGCGAGACCGATGTCTTAATCTACACTAACATGGTAAAAAA